>ONWB01000222.1 GCA_900321445.1 uncultured Prevotellaceae bacterium
CGGCTTTGTGGCCGCGCAGGGCAAGACGGACGTCGCGCTGGCACTCGACGGCACGCTCGGCTCCATGGCGCTGGCGACGCTCGCCGTGCTATTCACGCATCTGCCTGTCACTTTTGAAACATTTGCGTTGGCACGTCTGAAACTGCTCGGCATCTTTGGTGTTGACGTTTTCTTCTTCGTTTCGGGTTTCGGGCTGTATTATTCCTTTCTAAAAGACCCTATGACGCTTCGTTTCTACGGTAAGCGTCTGCGTCGCATCCTTCCACCGTTCCTCGCACTGCTCGTGCTACATTTGTGCTGGAGCGGCACATGGTCGTGGACGACATTCCTTCACCATGCATCAACGCTTGGATTCTGGATTCCCACCTGGAAGTGGGGATTCTTCGGATGGTACGTATCTGCCATCCTTGTATGCTACTTGCTGTTTCCGCCTATTTTCTTTGCTATGAAGCGTAGACCAGTTCTCGCCACAATCGCAGTTACTCTTATCGGACTTGCTCTTTGTGGGGGCTATGCCTACTATTATTTTGTCCTGAATCCAGGAAAGTACAATGCACTCATTCTTTTCTTCGGACGTATTCCAGTATTTGTCCTCGGTGCCTTCTGCGGACATCTTGCCCAACGCACATCCATCCCTCGTCCGTGTCTGACAGAAGGATTGCTGGTTGTCGCTGCCTGTCTTTCCTTTCTTGGTGTCAATCTTTTACTCGACATCTACGGCTATACAACTATGCGCAACAACGGGCTGCTGTTTCTGCTCCCTGCGCTGATTGTACCTGGTACGTGCCTTGCCCTTGCACGGCTGCTTAGTTTCACTGGGAAACACTTCAATGCCGTCCTCATATTCATAGGTACGGCAACGCTCGAAGCATACCTTCTCCTTGGCGATGTATTCTCGCTCAAGACAAAGGTTTCCGAACTGCCCCACATATCCAACCAACACGTCATTGCACTCATTCTTATGGTGCTTTGCGTGCTGCTTGCATGGCTCTGTCATAAGTTCATCAACATCTTCATTTCCCTCCCTGCCCGCATATTCCGCATAGTGAAGCGGCAATAAGCGTTGCTATTTGAGAATAATTGCGTATTTTTGCAGCCGCAAAAGAACAAACCGACATAAATGAATAAAGAAATAGAACGCAGGCGCACCTTCGCCATCATCTCCCACCCCGATGCAGGTAAGACGACACTTACGGAAAAACTCCTGCTCTTCGGTGGCCAGATACAGGTGGCAGGTGCCGTGAAAAGCAACAAGATACGCAAGACTGCCACATCTGACTGGATGGACATTGAGAAGCAGCGCGGCATCTCGGTAACCACCTCCGTCATGGAGTTCGACTACGAGGGCTACAAGGTCAACATCCTCGACACTCCCGGCCACCAGGACTTTGCAGAGGACACGTTCCGCACGCTGACAGCCGTGGATTCCGCCATCATCGTCGTGGACGGCGCAAAGGGCGTAGAGACGCAGACGCGAAAGCTCATGACCGTCTGCCGCATGAGAAAGACGCCCGTCATCATCTTCATCAACAAGATGGACCGCGAAGGCCGCGACCCCTTCGACCTACTTGACGAACTGGAGCAGGAATTACAAATAAAGGTGCGCCCTCTGAGCTGGCCCATCAACCAAGGGCAACGCTTCAAGGGCGTGTATAACATATACGAGGACAGCCTCGACCTCTTCCGTCCCGACAAGCAGCGCGTCACGGAGAAGGTCTCCATCGACATCACGACGTCGGCATTGGAAACTTCGCGAAGACCTCGACCTCGTAAGCGGCGTTTACGACGACTTCAGCATCGAGGACTACCTTGATGCCCGCGTGGCTCCCGTATTCTTCGGTTCTGCCCTTAACAACTTTGGCGTGAAGGAGCTCCTCGACTGTTTCGTGAAGATTGCCCCCTACCCTCGCCCCGTAAAGGCTGAGGAACGCGACGTGCAGCCCGAGGAACCAAAGTTCACGGGTTTTATCTTCAAGATTACCGCAAACATCGACCCCAACCACCGCTCCTGCATCGCCTTCTGCAAGGTGTGCAGCGGAAAGTTCGTACGCAATGCACCCTACTTGCACGTTCGCCACGGCAAGACCGTACGCTTCTCGTCGCCAACGCAGTTTATGGCGCAGCGCAAGGAGACCATCGACGAGGCATGGCCTGGCGACATCGTGGGACTGCCCGATACGGGCGGACAATTCAAGATTGGCGACACACTGACTGAGGGCGAGCAACTCCACTTTCGCGGACTGCCATCGTTCTCGCCAGAGATGTTCAAGTATATCGAGAACGCCGACCCCATGAAGGCAAAGCAACTCGAAAAAGGCATTGCACAGCTGATGGACGAGGGTGTGGCGCAGCTATTCGTAAACCAGTTCAACGGGCGGAAAATCATCGGCACCGTGGGACAGTTGCAGTTTGAGGTCATACAGTATCGCCTCGAGCACGAATACAACGCAAAATGCCGCTGGGAGCCCGTCTCGCTGTACAAGGCGTGCTGGATAGAAAGCGACAACGAACAAGAACTTGAGAACTTCAAGCGACGCAAATACCAGTATATGGCACGCGACACGGAAGGACGCGACGTTTT
>ONWB01000219.1 GCA_900321445.1 uncultured Prevotellaceae bacterium
AACGACGGGAACCACGGGTGGAGCGGGCATTGGAGTCTGTTCAACAACAGGTGCAGGCTCCGCAGCTGGTGCAGGCTCTGGCTCTGCAACTGGTTCAGGTTCTACCACGGGAGCAGGAGTGGGCTCCTCTGCGGGAGTCGGAGCAACGGGTGGTGGAGGTGGCGCTACTGGTGCAGCAGCAGGTGCTGCGGCTGCGAGTGCTTGCATGACTTCTGGAACTTCGCTCGCGGGAGCCCAGTCCGCCATCTCGTCATGCCATACCATCGTTTCAGGTGTGATGCCAGCGGCCATGAGTTGCTCAAAGCTTACTGGTCCGTACTGCGTGTTTTCGTCGAATGCATAATAGTACTGTTTCATAACTTTTGGATTTATATGGGTTTAAGTTGTTTTCGTCTTAGAATGGGTATCCAATCGCGAAGTGGAGGTTCAGCATGTCGCCGAGGCGGTGGATGTTGAAGAAGCCGCCGTGTCCTGTTTCGTAGGGGGCATGGAGTCCAATGCCGAGGTCGAGGCGCAGCACGAGGAAGTCGAGGTCGTAGCGTAGCCCAAAACCTGTGCCGACGGCAATCTCCTTGAGAGATTTGAGGCGCAGGGTGGCATCTGGGCGCATTGCGTCGTCGCGTAGTAGCCATACGTTACCAGCATCAAGGAATACGGCACCATGCAGAGAGCCGAAGAGGTGCGCACGTAGTTCGGCATTGGCCTCAAACTTGGCTTCGCCCGTTTGGTCGATATAGGAATACTTGCTGCTTGGGCTGCGGTAGCGGCCAGGACCTACGCTGCGCACCATGAAGCCGCGTACGCTATTGGCACCGCCCACGTAGAACTGCTCTGCGTAGGGTGCGCGCGAACTGTTGCCGTAAGACCATACGACACCTCCGAATACGCGTGTGGCCAGCGTGATGTCCGATGTCAGCGGGAAGGAGTAGTGAAGTTCTGCCGTTGACTTCAGGAACTGCGCAAATGGGCTGCCGAGCATCTTCTTGTCCTCCTGAAGCCATCCCTTTCCTGCGAGCACATATATGCCGCTGAGGAGGTTGCCGCCTTCTTTGAGGCCAAGTTGGAACCATAGGGGACGTCCCTTTTTTGCACCCTTCATGTACGTCAGAGTGTACGACATTGAGGGTACAAACTGGTTGCGCATAGACACTGCGAGCGTTGGGTTGGCAGCCATGATAGAGTCGAAAGCCAGCGACGTGTTCGTTGTCTTGTCGAACTCTATGTTCAGGGGTGTCAGTTCGTGCAATACGTTGGTGCGCTTGTGCCAGTTGTAGGTAACTCCAACGCCAGCGCTTACGACGGTGAAGAATCCTGCGCGGCGCTTCCAGTCGATGTCGAAGGCGAGTGTGGTCTCAGCGGGGAAGCGCAGGCGTCGCCGCGATATGAGGGGGGCATAGAAGCGTGGGAACTTCAGTGCCAACACTGAGCCGAGTTCGTAACTGTCGAGCAGGGAGTTGCTGGCTTTCGAGCCGCTGCGTATCTGCCATTCGTATGAGCCGAAGAGTTTCCACGATACCGTTTCGCCTCCGCCGAAGGCATTGCGCTTGCTTAGCGAGTATGAGATGCCTGGTCCCACCTGCTGGTTGCTGCGTAGGGTGGCGTTCATCTCGAATTCGCTTTCGAAGGGCTTGTCGAGCAGTGCCGTGACGTAGATGTCCAGCGTGTCGCAGTTTGCCGACGTGTCGCGAGGCACGTAGTTTACGTCCATCTGGCTAAACAAGCCCATCGCCGAAATCTTCTCCAGTGTGTGCTGTTGGTCGGAGTAGCGATAAGGGTCGCCGTGGTGGTGGGAAATAGCGTGTCGCCACATGCCAGGTCGCAGAGGTGCTTTCTCGCCACTATAACTGTATGTGAAGCTGCGCCTTGTGCGCGTCTTCTCCAGCCTGTCCCTTTCGCTGCGTCGCATTTGCACGTATGTGTGGCCAATGTACCAGGGGTGTTGCGCCACTTCTGGCACGCTGCGTGTGGGCATCACGCGCAGTTGTGCGCGTCCAGGCTGCTGTATGGTGTCAGCCTGATATGTCGTGTACTGGTCTTGCCAGAAATAGAAGCCGTTTTCGCGGAACAACTTCCCTATGCGCG
>ONWB01000218.1 GCA_900321445.1 uncultured Prevotellaceae bacterium
CGTCCACTCCCACTATTCGCTCCATATACAGAAGGAGGACAATCCCCTCACACGGGTCTGTCCCCCCTCTATGTTATGATTTTCGTTTGAGACAAAAAGCCAATGGAACAGCGATTCAATAAGTCTGACTGCGGCATCGACCTGCAGACGCTGCACGAGTTTTGCCAGCGGGAGGGCAAGATGATTGACTACCGCAAGGGCGAGCAGTTTGAGCGCGAGGGCGACCCGGCTCGGTGGTTTGCATACGTGGAGCACGGATGCTTCAAATATGTGACGCGGGGCCTGAGCGACGGGCGCGACCACCTCACGTGGTTCTCTTTTGAGGGCGAGTTCGTGGCCGACTGCCCGAGTTTTCTGTCTGGCCAACCCTCGCAGGCTACCATCGAGGCCATGATGCCCAGCCGTGTGTGGAGGGTCAGCAGTGAGGAACTGATACAGTTCTTCCACCGGAACATCAAGAACATGGAACTGCGCGCCCTTGCCTCCGAGCACATACTCAGCCAGTACAAGGCACGTTATCTGGACTTCCACTGCGCCACGCCCAGCGAGCGCTACGACCAGTTGCTCCGTCGCTGTCCCGGCATCGTGCAGCATCTGCCGCTCAACGCCATCGCCTCGTTCCTCAACGTCACGCCGCAGATGCTCTCCCGCATCCGCAAAGCCGCCTTATTCACGTAAAAACTCTGAAACAAGTTTCATATTTTCACCCTCGGCGACCACTTTTTGGGTCTCGCCGAGGCTTTTTCGCATGGTTTTCCGTAACTTCGCGACGCAAATCGTATAAAAAAGATTATTAGATTCACATGTTAGAACCGGTATTCATTACTTTAGTAGTAATCTTTGTCGTCTATCTTTTGTATCAAAGGAAGAAGCGGAAGGAGCAGCAGATGGGGGAGGAATTGGACGACCTCATCAAAGCCAACGACTGGCAGGGGGTCAGCCGTATATTGCGCAAACAACTTATCATCTGGGGACTCCTCGCTGTCATAGCAACGGCTATTGGAATTATATCGTTTATACAGGGAAAACCGAGATTTGGGATATCATTAGGAGCGGCATTTTTCATTTGGCGTATTATCCAACTGGCACGGCTTTATCGCACTTCACGAGACAACGAACGATGGCTTCAAGAGGAAGCGGAAGGGCAACAAACAATTGAAGAACAGATAGCCCGTATACAGGCGATGTTGAGTGGATGCAACGTCACTCGCGTTAGAGACGGAATCACACCAGAAGCCTTGATGGAGATGTGGAAGGAGACCCGTGAGTGTGGAAAGCGGGAGGGATTCTGTCCTGTCCTACTGCTGGTAGATAGCAATTTCGTGGAAAGCATGGACGATGATATCGTTGACGATAGAGAACGCTTCAGACAATGGCAGTACCAGATGCTCAACGCTCCTGTGGCTGACGGTCATACCCTGCTGAAAGAACGTTTTGAGAGTCTGAAATCGGATTATGAAACAGATTGCGACTGGCAAACAGACATTGTAGGTACTGCGCAGATCTGCGAGGCGGTGAACGACTTCTCCTCTTTTGATGGTCATTTCCTACTTGCCGAGATTCCTGTCAATGAGCCGTGGCAGATATTCGCCTACTTTCCTTTTGGCGGTTGGAACGACTGCCCGTCGGCAGAAGAGCACATGGCCGTAGCCAAATATT
This sequence comes from uncultured Prevotellaceae bacterium, assembly GCA_900321445.1. Taxonomy (GTDB): domain Bacteria; phylum Bacteroidota; class Bacteroidia; order Bacteroidales; family Bacteroidaceae; genus Alloprevotella. The sequence continues at coordinate 1,660 of ONWB01000218.1, forward strand.
GGTATGAGAAATACGGAGCCGTGGTGGCCTGCATGACGACTGACACCATAGCATATCATGTGCCGAAGCCTGTCAATGCGGATGATGCTATGACACTGGCCGAGGAACAATTCGCGTATAGCGAAGACGTCCTGCAAGACTTCGGCAACCTTTCTACACTTGCAGAGATGGATAAACAATCTTCTGTTTGGAGCATCTGGTGGGATTAGCGGAGTTAAAATCGGGAGCTATGGCAAAAAGAGTTTCGACTATAATAATCTTTATCGTGGTGGTCCTGTTGACCTCCGCACAAACAACTCAATCTATGAAAGAAGACCATCAAGAAACGATTCCGCAGTATTCTTACACAGAAAAGGAATTGGAAAAAGTCTCGGCTTATATTGAACGACAGTACGGAGACTATGAGGAGGTGATGCACGAGATGGTGTCACCTGACATCCACTGTGACATTGTGCTCGTACCGCCGACAGATT
>ONWB01000217.1 GCA_900321445.1 uncultured Prevotellaceae bacterium
CCCTGGAAAGGCAGTATGAAACGGAAGGTGGAGCCTGCGCCCAGCTTGGAATTGACGGTGATATGGCCGCCCAGCTTCTCAACGATAATCTTGCAGAGGGCCAGACCGAGTCCGTAGCCGTTCTGTTGTTCGGCATCGCGGGAAACGTAGGCCTCGAAGATATGTTTCTGGTCTTCAGGAGCAATACCTGTACCTGTGTCAGATACGTAGAACTCAACTTCCTGACCATCGTTGATAAGGCGATAGCCGTAGTTGATGCTTCCCTTGGTGGTATGTTTCAGCGCATTACTGATAAGATTGGAGAATACCTGGGTAACGCGATTGGCATCGGTATTGAGCGTCACGTTCATGTTGGGGCGTGACCATTGCAACGCAACGCTGTCAGGACAGCGGAACTTGAAGATGTTCTGCATGCTGCGACACATCTCGTTCAAATCGGTCATGCTCTTCTTGATGGACAATTCGCCAGCCTCTACGCGCGAGAGATCCAGAATCTCGTCGATAAGGGCAAGCAGACGGGCATTGTTGCTCTCAACAATCTCCATATACTTCATACGCTCATCGGCTGAGTCGGTCTCAGCCATGATGCGGGCAAAACCCTCGATGGCGTTCAGCGGTGTGCGGATTTCGTGGCTCATATTGGCGAGGAAGAGTGACTTCATGCGACTGGCCTTCTCAGCCTTGTCGGTCTTCTCCTCGTATTCTGCGAGCTTTCTCTTAGCCACACTCAGCTCATATTCAGCTGCTTGTCGTTTTGCATTGGCCTCCGCAATCTTCTGTAAAAGCGTTTCTTTTTCGTTAGAATCCATTTTGAAATACTACTTTTTATCCAGTAAAATGCATAAATCGCGACAAAAGTAGCAAAAAAAATTCAAATAACGAAACCTTTTTAGAAAAAATAACGTAAAAAAATGTGTGGGGTTTATGATGGGGGTAATCAGGCTCGTTTGGCCTTCTCCCATGTTCCTGCGTGCTGATGGCTTTTCAGATAGGGTATTCCGTAGAATACGTTCAGGTTCATGAAAAGGAAATAGTAGGGCACGTAAAGCCACTTGTTCTTCTTGCCATGTTGCTCTAAGTAGCAGCCGTGTAAGGCAGCCAGATAGAACAGCACTTGCAACGCCCAGATGAGGGTGTAGATGGTGCCTGCATTCATGAACACCAAAAGCACGTTGAGGGGTACGAGTGCCACGAGGGCAAAGGGGGTGACGGTCCAGCGCAATACGCGATGGGACACGAACTGGAAGGCCACGGTGAAATGACGGAAGGGATTCATCATGCCACGCAACCACCATGAACTCTGTAAGCCTCCGGCAGCAATGCGACGCTTGCGCTTCGACTCCTCATGCAGGTTGGCTGAGCCATATTCCATGGCATAAGCATCAGGGGCATAGGCAATACGAAAACCTCGGTCCACGATGCGCATGGACATCACGAAATCGTCGAGCAATGCATTCTCTGGCATGGGCTTGTAAAGGGCTGTACGAATGGCATTCAACTCGCCTGCAGCACCCATCGCAGAGTAGAGCTCGCTGTCAAGTCGTTTCAAAGTGCTTTCGTAGCGCCAATAGAGTCCTTCGCCCTGAGCAGCTGTTTCTCCGTCAGTGCGAGCCATCACGCGCTTCTCGCCAGCAACGCAAGCTACGGACGGGTCTTGGAAATGAACCACGATGTTGCGCAGTGCCTCGCTGTTAACCAGCGTGTTAGCGTCCGTCATTACAGTAATTTCTGAACTGATTTGTTCAATGCCATGATTCAGCGCTGCCGTCTTTCCGCGACGCTCTGGCGAATAAACTATCTCTACTTCTGGGTAGCGTTTCAGTCGCTCGTTGGTCTCATCGGTAGAGCCGTCCGTTACCCACATAATGTGAAGTTTATTCTTGGGGTAATCCAGCTGCAAAGTGTTCTCCATCTTCATGTCAACAACGTCTTGTTCGTTGTAGGCACAGATGAGGAAAGTGACGTGAGGCAGGTCGTCGTCCTTAGGCAAAGTGAGGGGTGCCGGCTTGCCTTTGAAGAGGCGTTTCAATTTAACGAGCAGCCATAACAACACGCCATATCCTACATAGGTGTAAACCACGAGGAAGATGCAAATCCAGAACAGAATTTTCAGTGTTGCCATGACTGCCCGATGAAGTTAAGCGTTTGTTTCAATCTCTTTCTCCTCCTGCATGTCGATGAA
>ONWB01000216.1 GCA_900321445.1 uncultured Prevotellaceae bacterium
GTGGTGTTCTCGGCATAGTTGTTGATGAAGATGTACCCCACAGTGTCAGCCACCATTCCGCTGTATGTCACCGTAGGCAGCTGTATGAGCTGGCGTGTGATGTGTACGGTAATGGGCTCCTGCTGTCCAGGGCGCATCACGGTAAGGTCGAAGGCCGTCCCAGGCTCGCCGCGCAGCGACTGGCTGACACGCGTGCTATATTCCTGCTCCTTGCCCTCCGTGGCAAGTTCGTAGTCTGTGCCGTCCTGCGCCATGATGACGTCGCCGAAGCGCAGCCCCGCCTTGTCGGCAGGCATACCCCTGTAGGGGTCGGCGATGTAGCAGCGGTGCTGCTTGCGGTCGATGGCGATGATGGAGCCTATGCCGGCATACTTTCCCGTCGTCAGCTGGCGAAGCTCGTCAGTGTTTTCCTCTGGGAAGTATTCCGTATATGGGTCCAGCTGCCCCAGCATGCTCTCGATGGCGTCGCCGACGACCTTCGTCGCCTTCAGCGAATCCACATACTCGAGGTCGAGGGTGCGGTACAGGTTGTTGAAGATGCTCAGCTGCTGGTATATCTCGTAGTCGTGGGCGTCCGTCGCGGACTGTGCCGCCGCGAGCTGGCAGGCCATGGCAGCGATGAGCAGTGGGAGGAAGTGCTTCATATCTTATTATTTTCAGTGACGAGTGGTTTTTCAGTGACAAGTGACAAGCCCGATATACCAATAAGCGGCGATGCAGCTCGTCACTCGTCACTTGTAACTATTTCAACGGTCAACAGTCGGAGAAAGAGCGTAGCGGAGTAATCTCGTGTCGCACGCTTTCCCACGTGCGCTCCGAGAGCTTTGTGCCGACGACCTCTATCACGTATGCCGCCAGCACCGTTGCCTTGCGCACACATTCCGCGAGGTCGTTGCCGAGGCAGTGGCCGTAGAGGAATCCCGCAGCGAAGAAGTCGCCAGCCCCTGTTGTATCCACAACTCTCTCCACGGGGCGCGCGGGCACGCGTACGAACTCGCCGTGCGACAGCGCCATCGCACCTTTCTTGCCTATCTTCACGACCGCCACCTCGCAGTAGCGCGCCAAGTCGTCGAGGGCAGCGCGCGGACTCTTGCCGCCGCTGAAGGCGTTCGCCTCCTCCTCGTTCGCAAAGACGATGTCCGTCTTTTTCAGCAGGTGCTCGAAGAACTCCCTGTCGCTGCGCACGATGTTGTAGCTCGCCATGTCCAGGCCTATCTTCATGCCGCGCCCCTTCGCGTAGTTCACGATACGCTCTATGAGCTCGTGGTTCTGCACGAGGTATCCCTCGATATACAGGTAGTCGTAGCCGTCGAACCACCGCTCGTCAATCTCCTCAGGCCTGAGCTCCGCCGCCGCACCGAGGAAGGTGCCGAACGTGCGCTGCCCGTCGGGGGTTATCAGCGTCGATGCCACACCCGTCGGCGTAGCCGAGTGGATAATGTGCGGCGTGATGCCCTGCTCGCGGAATGTATTCTCGAAGAACCACCCGTTGCGGTCGTTGCCAATCTTCCCTACCACCCCCGGGCGCGCATGCAGGTTCCCCAGGGCAAGTATGGTGTTGCACGCCGAGCCCCCCGTGCGCATCGTCATCGGCAGCGTCTGCAGGCGCTCGCTGATAGCCTCGTGGCGCGCAGCGTCCACGTGCTGCATGGAGCCCTTCGGGAGGTTCAGCTCCCGCAGTATGGCCTCGTCTTCAACGCGCACGAGAGCATCCACAAGCGCGTTTCCAATGCCTAAAATTCTCCTCATCAGAAAAAAGTTTGTGTAATTTTTCGGCAAAGGTATTGCTATTTTCTGAAAAAGATATACTTTTGCACCGCGTTTTTCAAAACAATCTTCCATTCAGGGGGTGCAGAGAAGGACGTAATGCTTCAGTAGCTCAGTTGGTTAGAGCACCTGACTGTTAATCAGGGGGTCGTTGGTTCAAGCCCATCCTGAAGCGCCAAGCATCATTACGTTAAACATTAAACAATAACCAATAACCGAAGTGCGGCGGATAACGGTTAACGTTTATTGGATATTGGTTAACGTTTATTGGTATAGTCAGATTAAATTGCTTCAGTAGCTCAGTTGGTTAGAGCACCTGACTGTTAATCAGGGGGTCGTTGGTTCAAGCCCATCCTGAAGCGCAAAAAAGCCCAGCACATGCTGGGCTTTTGCGTTTCAACGAACCTCGCAGTGCACGACTTTTACGTTAAACATTAAACATTGACCATTGACCATT
>ONWB01000215.1:0-3320 GCA_900321445.1 uncultured Prevotellaceae bacterium
CACGCGCATGTTTACGATATATGTGCCAGGCACGAGCTGATAGCTAAGGAACAGCGTGTCGCCCTGTGCTGAGCCGAGGGCAAGCACAGCCGTCGAGTCCGTCTGCTGAGCCACCTGGAATTGGTAGCCCGAGGTGTTGTAGATGCCGCGCACGGTCTCGAATGTCATGTTCATCGAGGACGTGGAGTCGTCGAAGAGCACGAGTTCGGCATTCTCCCTACCCTCGTGGAAGTCTTGGTACGACTTGTAGTCCTTCAGGCGTACGCCGCAGACGAGTCCTCCCTGCGGGTTAAGCTCTACGGAAACCTTGTCGTTCTTGAGCACGATGGGCTTCGTGGGGGCTTGCAGAGTGTCGGCCGCGTTCAGCGCCGAAGCGAAGAAGATGTCTGTGGAGTCAACCGCCTGCGCCTGCGTCTGAGCAACTGCCGCTGCGGCCTGCTGAGGCGCCTTTACAGTATCATTGGCAAGTGAGTCTGTCGTCTGCGCCTGTTGAGCCATTTGCTGCTGCTCTCGGAGCTGTGCCTCCTGTCGCTTTGACGACCAAAAGGAGAATGCTACCAACACAAGCGCGATAAGTATTAGTCCTATTACTGTCTGTCTATCCATTTTTATCTAAATATCGAAGAAAAATAGCGTGTTTCTTGGTGAGGGCGATAACAAAATTATCATCTATTTTCAGGCTTTCTTCGCCGCCTCACGAATGAAGTCGAGGAACAGGGGGTGCGGATGCAGGACGGTACTGCTGTATTCGGGGTGGAACTGCGTGCCAACGTACCATCTGTGGGTTGGAACCTCGACGATTTCCACAAGTCCGCTGTCGGGGTTGAAGCCCGTGCAGAGCATGCCTGCTGCTTCGTACTGCTCGCGGTAGTCGCTATTGATCTCGTAGCGATGGCGATGGCGCTCTATCCGCCCAAGCGCATCGTGCCGCCCATGTTCGTAATGTTCTTCTGCTCCTCCATGATGTCGATGACGTTGTGCTTCGTCGTCGGGTTCATCTCCACGCTATTGGCATCGTCGAAGCCCAATACCGTTCGCCCGAACTCTATGACCATCATCTGCATGCCGAGGCATATTCCAAGCGTCGGAATGTTGTTCTCGCGACAATAGCGTGCGGCTATGATTTTACCCTCGATGCCGCGCTGGCCGAATCCCGGGCAGATGACGACTCCGTCCAGTCCCTTCAGCTCGTCGGCTATGTTCTCGTCCGTTAGCTTCTCGCTATTAACGAAATGCGTACGCACGCGGCGGTCGTTATATGTGCCAGCCTGCGAGAGGCTTTCGAGTATGCTCTTATAGGCGTCCTGGAGGTCGTATTTCCCGACGAGCCCGATGTGGACTTCCTCGGTAGCCTTGTGGCGGCGTTCGAGGAACGAGCGCCATGGTCCCAAACCCGGCGTCTCGCCTATGGGAAGCCCCATCTTGCGCAGGATGGCAGTATCAAGACCTTCTTCCTGCATGCGTACGGGCACCTCATAGATGGTTGGCTGGTCGAGACTCTGCACAACGCACTCGGGCTCGACGTTGCAGAAGTTGGCAACCTTTTTGCGCAGTCCGGCGTGCAGGTCGTGCTCAGTGCGCAGGACGATTATGTCGGGCTGTATTCCGAGGCTCTGCAGCTCCTTCACGCTATGCTGCGTGGGTTTTGTCTTGAGCTCGCCAGCGGCCGCAAGGTACGGAACGTAGGTAAGGTGTATGCAGACGGCATCCTGCCCAAGTTCCCACTTCAACTGGCGAATAGCTTCAAGGAACGGCAGGCTCTCGATGTCACCGACCGTACCGCCAACCTCGGTTATGACGAAGTCATAGTGGTATTTCTTCCCGTTCAGCAACATGGCACGCTTAATCTCGTCCGTAATGTGCGGAATCACCTGTACGGTCTTTCCGAGATAATCGCCGCGGCGTTCCTTGTTGATGACGTTCTGATAGATGCGCCCCGTAGTCACGTTATTGTGTGCCGACGTGCGTATTCCTGTGAAACGCTCGTAGTGACCGAGGTCGAGGTCGGTTTCGCGTCCGTCGTCCGTAACGTAGCATTCGCCATGTTCGTAGGGGTTCAACGTACCCGGGTCGATGTTAATGTAGGGATCGAACTTCTGAATCGTAATGTTGAAGCCGCGCGCCTGCAGCAACTTGCCGATGGAGGCCGCGATTATTCCCTTTCCGAGCGAGGAGGCAACGCCGCCCGTGACGAAGATGTATTTTGTATCCATATAAAAAGATGTTTCTTTTGAACGCGCAAAAATAGCGCAATTGTGGTAAAATACGAAATGCTTTTCTGAGAAATATACGTTTCCTTAGCTCAGAAGCTTTCTGAGGACTGCAATATCGACATACGAGCCACCAAGGAAATGCCACTCGGGAAGCACCGCCACCTTCTCGTAGCCCATACCGCAGAAAAGACTCTGACTCGCAGGGTTTTCGCCATCTACAACTCTTGCGTACAACATTCTTAGGTTTAGGACGTTAGAGGCGTATTCTTCGAGCATTTGTAGCATTCTTTTTCCCCACCCTTGTCCCCTGTATTTCGCACGCACGGCTATGCCGACTTCCGCACTCCTGTCCGTTGGGGAATAGTTCGTCAGGTCGAGGGTTCCGATGGGCGTACCATCGTCGTCGCAAGCCATAAGGCGCAACTGCCCAGAAGTGAAAATGTCCGTTCCAAACTGCTCGATATATCGCGAGAGCGCGAAGTGGCTGTAGGGACCTCCCGGAGTCGCTACCGACCAAGTCCCTGGTTCGTTCTCGATTTCGTAGAGGACATCCAAGTCCTCGGCTTCTATTGGTCTAACTATCATTTCTCTATAGCATAAACGTCGCCACCAGTTATGAGTATGTTCCTCTTTGCGTGGAATATGCCCACAAAGCAGCGTGCCGGCTTCCGCTCGAAATTGCGAAGTATGGCGTCGTAGCTGAAGTTATCGGTATCGTACGTCACGAACAAGACCTCCTCGGCCTGCGGCAGCGAGGCGTGTCCGTCGGGGAGCGTGTCCTCGTCGGCAGAAACGTATTGCGCCTCGAGGCTGAAATGTTCGGCAAGCGCCTTGGCTAGTTCCACGTTACGCCCTACGTAGCAAGTCTTCACCAGTGTGGGCGACGAGGGCTTTATCATCTCCTTGAGGCTCCGCCATCTTTGTCCGACGAGGGCTGTAAACGCGCGTCCGAGAATGGCGAGGCGCACGGGAATGGAGAGCAGCAGACTTGCGTGGCGGTAATGCTTGCGGAAGAATATGAGCATGGCCTGATAGAACACGTGGACGTAGCGGAAGGAGTTCTTCTGCGTACTTTCGCCCTTGTAATGCAGGATTGGCGTCGGCAGG
>ONWB01000215.1:3362-4047 GCA_900321445.1 uncultured Prevotellaceae bacterium
GTCTATATCCTCGCCATACATAAAGAACTGCTCGTCGAAGAGTCCCACCTTGTCCAGAGCCTCGCGCCGAACCATCATGAAGGCTCCGCTTACGATATCTATGGGAGCCGCCTGCTCCTTGTCGAGAAAGCGCATGTAGTAGCGCCCGAACGTGCGCGAATGGGGAAAGAGGGCGCAGAGTCCGCTCATCTTGCAGAATGCCGTCCACGGCGTGGGGAGTCCGCGTCGCGACTCGTAGGCGAAGGCTCCGCTATCGCGAAGCATCTTCACGCCCAAAGCACCCATGTCGGCGTGCGACTCGGCAAACTCAAGGCAGTCGCGAAGCGTATGTTCGGTTATTACCGTGTCGGGATTCAGGAAAAGCACGTATTTCCCGCTCGAACGCTTTACGGCAAGGTTATTGGCCTTGCCAAATCCGAGGTTTCTGCCGCTATCGATAATGTGTATCTGAGAATATTCCGAACTGGGGAACATTCTGCGCAGATACTCGACGGAGCCGTCCGACGAGGCGTTATCCACGACCAAGGTCTCGACCTCGAGTCCCTCAGAAGCCGCCAGGACACTCCGAAGACATTGTTCCAAATAATGCCTGACGTTATAGCTTACGATTATTATGGATAATTGCGGCACAAAAAATATTTTTTTAGCGATTATTTTTCAAAAAAATAAGAGAAAAAAAGCAAAC
>ONWB01000214.1 GCA_900321445.1 uncultured Prevotellaceae bacterium
GTGTGATGAGGTTTTTGAAGGCCGCAACAAGGCCTACGGAGCCTATTATATCCGTTCTCGGGCGGGAAGACGCTATGGAGTCTCGCTAATCGTCGTCATGAGTATATGCGCAATCGTATTTCTCATGCGTCTCGCACTGTGGTTCATAGCATATCAGGCCGAGTCGGGAACGTTCGACGGCGATTTGCCCGATGTGGAACTTGGCAAGCTGAAGGCTCAGGAAGGATTCGAATATAAGTATATTGCAACAGGCCGAAATGCTCCGCGGCCCAAGGCACCAGAGGGCGAAGCTATGACTGTGCCTGAAATCGTGGACACTATAATAGCCTCACAAATGGCCGTTGGCGTGGACAAGGACAACGACGATGCCGCGCCCATCGAGGAGAACGTACTCGCCGACATTCCCACCGACACGGTGAGGATGATTGTCGAGCGCGACGACTTGCCGATTCAGGACGAGCCAGTGTTTATCCCTATCACGGAAGTGCCTGAGATGCCGCAGTATCCAGGCGGCGAAAAGGCCTTGATGAAGTACCTCGACGCCAACATTCCCTATACGGCTGAGCATGTGCGTATGCGCATCGAGGGCGAGGCTGAGGTGGCATTCATCGTCGATGAGGGCGGTAGTGTTCGTGATGCAAAGATGCTTGCAACCATACAGCCCGACATCGACAAGGCCATCGTCAAGGCCGTGGAGCAGATGCCGAAGTGGAAACCAGGAAAGGTGGGCGGAAAGCCGTCGAAGGTTAGAATCCGCATACCTGTACGCTTCGACTTCAGATGAGGGGCTGAACATATTGAGCACACATTATTATATATAAATAAGGAAAATATGGGAAAGAAATCTATCATCGTAGCCATCGACGGACATTCGTCCTGCGGAAAGAGTACGATGGCAAAGAGCCTTGCACGAAAGGTCGGATACGTATATGTTGATACTGGTGCGATGTACCGCGCTGTGGCACTCTTTGCGCTTCGCAACTCGCTGCTCACACCAGAGGGGGGAGTGGACGAGGAACGCCTTCGTCGCCGCATGGGAGAAGTGGAGATTTCTTTCAGTCTCGACCCTCAGACGCGTATGCCGCGCACGATGTTGTGCGGCGAAGATGTAGAAGCTGAGATTCGTACGATGGAGGTTTCCAACCTCGTAAGCCCTGTTGCCGCCCTGCCGTTTGTGCGTGAGGCTTTGACAAGGCAGCAGCAAGCCATGGGGCTCAAGAAGGGCATCGTCATGGACGGCCGCGACATAGGTACTGCGGTATTCCCCGACGCAGAACTGAAAATCTTCGTCACGGCTTCTGCCGAGGTGAGGGCACAGCGTCGCTACGACGAGTTGAAAGCAAAGGGGCAGGAGGTATGTTTTGAGGAAATCCTTCAGAATGTGCAAGAGCGCGACTACATCGACTCACACCGCGAACTCAATCCGCTGCGGCAGGCCGAGGATGCATTGGTTCTCGACAATAGCCACATGACGATGGAGGAGCAGGACGCATGGCTCATGGAGAAATTCAACCTTAGGACGCAGGAATGAACATCGAAATCGATGACCACAGCGGCTTCTGCCATGGTGTGACTACTGCCATTAGCAAAGCTGAAACGGAGCTTGCTGAAGGCGAGACGTTGTACTGTCTTGGCGACATCGTGCATAACGGAAGCGAAGTGGAGCGCCTGCGTCGTATGGGGCTTATGACTATTGACCACGACGCTTTTGCGGGGCTGCACCATGCACGCGTACTCCTGCGAGCCCACGGCGAACCTCCTGCAACATACGAGACTGCAAAGGAGAACGACATTCAGCTTCTGGATGCAACATGTCCCGTTGTGCTTCAGTTGCAGAAAAGAATACGCTCGCTCTACGATGGCGAGCGCAACCAAAGTCGCCGAAGCCAGATTGTCATCTTTGGAAAGCGCGGACATGCTGAGGTCATAGGACTTGTAGGGCAGACGTGTGGCGAGGCAATCGTTATTCAGGATGTCGATGAAGCTGCAAAACTCGATTTCTCACGCGACATACACCTCTTTTCCCAGACCACGATGTCGCTCGAAGGCTTCCATGCCGTCGTCTCCTACATCACCTCCCACATACAGTCGCCAGCACGTTTTACCTATTCTGACACCATTTGCCGACAGGTTGCAAACCGCCTTCCTTGGGCGTGCGAATTTGCCTCGCGCCATGATGTCGTTCTTTTCGTGTGTGGTGAGAAAAGTTCCAATGGTCGCGTCCTCTTCGAGGCATGCCGAGGTGTGAATGAGAAGACATACATGACGCCCTCGCCAGACGTGATAAAGCCAGAATGGTTCGACGGAGTTGCGTCGGTAGGTATCTGTGGAGCCACCTCTACGCCGAAGTGGCTGATGGAGGAAGTCAGAAAAGCCGTAGAGAGTATTACAGGTAAATAGCCTCCCTTGTTAAGACAAACTTTCAATGGCATTCGCACTTTTTGCGAATGCCATTGTTGGTATGTAGGGA
>ONWB01000213.1 GCA_900321445.1 uncultured Prevotellaceae bacterium
AGCGACGACCTGGTAAGAAAGCTCTCGCTGAAATCCAGTCAGGGCGGGTATAAGGTGAGCATCATCTGGTTGCCCGAAAGGATGAATATCGAGTGTGCCAACAAACTGTTGAAGCTCATCGAGGAGCCCCCTCAGCAGACGGTATTCATACTAATAAGTGAGCAGCCAGAGCGCATGCTGACAACCATTCTAAGTCGTACGCAGCGCATGGATTTCCAGCCCTTGCCAGAAAGCACCATCGAGGAAGCGCTAATACGTGAGCGTGCGCTCGAACCTGATGTGGCAAAGCGCATCGCCCACATTTGCGAAGGCAGCTACGTGCGAGCACTCGAACTATTGCAAGCAGATGCTCAGAGTGCCCTGTACTTTGACATGTTCGTGAACCTGATGCGCTTGTGCTTTCAACGTAAGGTGCGCGAACTCTACGCATGGTCGGAGCAAGTGGCTTCGTGGCGGCGCGACAAGCAGCGTAATTTCCTCAGCTATTCGCAGCACCTCATTCGCGAGAACTTCATATTCAATCTTCACGAACCCTCGCTCAACTACGAGACCGACGCAGAGGCGGATTTCTCAAAACGCTTCTCGCCATTTATAAACGAAAGAAACGTGTATGCACTCATGGAACAGCTACAACAGGCTGAGACCGATATCATGGGAAATGTGAATGCCCGTATGGTCTTTTTCGACCTTACACTGCAGGTAGCCGTGCTCATCAGGGCATGACGCGACAAAATACAACGCACATTATAATATATAGGAAAATGTCAGAACCGCAATATAAGACAACCGATGCCCTGCGAGGACTTTGTGCCCTCGGATGCGGGCGACAGGATAAGCAACTCAATACGTACGACTACTTAGCCGACATCGAAGGCGATGGCAGGCTTGGAGACCTTGTCGAAGTGCAGTTTAAGAACACGCGAAAGGGCTACTTCCGCAACGACAATAACCTTGAACTACATAAGGGAGACATTGTGGCAGTGGAATCAAGTCCTGGCCACGATATTGGTGTCGTCACGCTTACGGGTCGTCTTGTTCCATTCCAGATGAAGAAGGCAAACCTTAAGCCCGGCATTGAGATTCGTCGCGTTTATCGCAAAGCACGCTCTGGAGACCTTGAGAAATGGGAGGAGGCAAAGGCACGCGAGCACGATACGATGATACGTTCCCGCCGCATTGCCAAGGACCTCGGACTCGACATGAAGATTGGCGACGTCGAGTATCAGGGCGATGGCGGAAAGGCTATATTCTACTACATTGCCGACGGCCGTGTGGACTTCCGACAGCTTATTCGTGTGCTTGCTGACACGTTCCATGTACGCATTGAGATGCGCCAGATTGGAGCGCGTCAGGAGGCGGGACGCATCGGCGGAATCGGTCCCTGTGGACGCGAGTTGTGCTGTGCTACGTGGATGAAGAACTTCTCCAGCGTAAGTACAGCCGCTGTACGCTTCCAAGATATTTCGCCGAATCCGCAGAAGCTTGCGGGGCAATGTGCGAAGCTTAAGTGCTGCCTCAACTACGAGGTGGATGTATATATGGAGGCGTTCCGAGAGTTGCCAGAGAGAAACATTCCCCTCGAGACCGCAGATGGTACTTTTTACTTCTTCAAGGCCGACATCCTTGCACGCGAGGTTACATACAGCTCCGACCGCCGAATGGCTGCAAACCTCACAGTAATCTCGGCAGAGCGCGCGAAAGAAATAATACAGATGAATCGCGCAGGCGAAAAGCCCCTGAGCCTTGTGGAACTCACAACCGTCGTTCCCAAGCGTTCTGTTGACCTTGTGGAACAGGAAAGCCTTACGCGCTTCGACAAGAACCGTAATCGTGGTCGCAATCGCAATCGTGGCAGGAGCAAAGGCGCAGAAAAGGCTTAAGGCTCAAAGAAGAACTCAACGATTAAGGGTTAAAGGTAAAACCACAATATGACAACTGTTTTCCAAGAAGAATATCAACGTAAGGGACGCATTGAGGTCGTATGCGGATCCATGTTTTCGGGAAAGACGGAAGAACTCATCCGTCGCATGCGTCGCGCCGAGTTTGCACGTCAGCATGTTGAAATATACAAACCAGCCATCGACACGCGATACTCCGAGGAGGAGGTCGTGAGCCACGATGCGAAGGCAATTATGTCAACGCCTGTAGACTCGCCTTCGAGCATCCTTTTGCTGGCTTCCGAGGCCGACGTTGTGGGCATCGATGAGGCGCAGTTCTTCGACGACAGCATCGTCGATGTTTGCAACCAACTCGCTTTGGCGGGTAAACGTGTCATCGTAGCGGGACTCGACATGGACTTCAAGGGAAAACCCTTCGGACCTATGCCAGCCCTCCTTGCGGTTGCAGAAGAGGTGACAAAAGTACATGCCATCTGCGTACGATGTGGTGCCCTGGCCAACCACTCCCACCGCCTTTCCAATTCCAAGAAGCTGGTGGTCGTGGGTGAAAAAGACATCTACGAACCCCTCTGCCGTGAATG
>ONWB01000212.1 GCA_900321445.1 uncultured Prevotellaceae bacterium
ATCGTCGCCAGTCCCGACACGTCCATAGTGCGAAACATCGAGGACATATTTACCGACGGCATTGCCGACGGCGGCAAGTTTGGGCTCGTCGTCGTTGATGGGAGCGTGATTGACGTAAAGCGCTTAAAAGACCTGAACATCAATACTGACGACATCCTTTCCATCACCGTCCTGTCGGGAGAAAAGGGCGCAAAGCTCTGGGGCTCGCGCGGACAGAACGGCGTCATCGTTGTGGAGACGAAGAACGCGCCATTCGGCGGTCGCAAGATTGCTGTGGCTGGCGTCGCCCCCGTTGATACTTGCAACGCAGAGCCCGGCATGAGGCCCCTAAGCCCCCCGCAGTTTCCTGGCGGCGAGGTCGCTATGCGGAAGTTCATTGCCGAGCACGTCGAATACCCCGCGCAGGCCATCGAGCGCGGCATTCAGGGCACCGCGATGGTTACAATCGAAGTCGGCCCCGATGGAAGCATTACAGACAGTTGGGTTGCAAACGAGGCCGACCCGCTCCTGAAGAATGCAGCATTGGACGTCGTGAGAAAATTCCCCAAGCTCATCCCGACGAAGACGGACGGCGGAAGGAACGTGACGGCAACAATGATGGTGCCCGTCACCTTCCGCCTGAACTGACGAGGCAGCATCTGCCGACGCTCATGAAGAAGGCTAATAAAACAATTAGCGAATAGATTCAGTTAAACATGGAAGAAGCTGGATGTCCGCGAGGATGTCCGGCTTTTTGCGCTCTTTTTCTCCCTGCACGCCGCGCGCACGGTCTTCCGAAGCCTGCCGAGAACGCGGTTCAGGGAAAAAATCCATCTTTCACTTCTCAATTTTCATATAACTCCGTACTTTTGCCGCCCAAAACGGGCTTCGTGCCCTCATGATACGAAATGGAAAAATACGGAAGGGACATACGGGCATTGTTGCTCGACCTCGACGGCGTCGTTCTCGATACAGAAGGGCAGTATTCGGCCTTCTGGGGTTGGGTAGGACGCGAGAAGTTTCCTCACGTTCCCGACTTCGCGCGCCGCATCAAGGGGCAGACGCTCGTGAGGATAAAGGCCGACTACTTCGCAAGCGAGGAGGACCTGGCGTGGATTGACCGCGAACTCGACACCTTCGAGCGGCAGATGGACTATCCCTATGTCCCTGGTGCCGAGGAGCTTCTGCGAGAGTGCGTGGAGCGAGGAATCCCTACGGCACTCGTGACAAGCAGCGACCAAGCAAAGATGCGGAAAGTGCATGAGCGGCATCCCGAGCTCGCGGGGCTGTTCGCGCGCATCTTCACCGCCGAGGACTTCCAGCGCTCGAAGCCCGCGCCCGACTGCTACATTGGGGCTGCGCGTTCGCTGGGGCTTAATCCTGCGGAGTGCATCGTCGTCGAGGACAGCCCCAACGGCCTCCGTGCAGCGCGAGACAGCGGCGCCCGCGTCGTTGGCATCACGACAACGTGCCCGGCAGAGCAGATACGCCCGCTCGCCGACGTGCTGGTGGAGTCGCTGGACGAAGTGAGTGCTTTCCTGCGATAGGCGCAAGGCTCGCGCACGTTTCTATCCTTCGCCCCTGCACAATATATTATATAATGTGGCGGACGCAGCTTTCTGACCACACATAGCAAAACGACCTGCGCAGCACGAGATTTTTTGCACGCACCTTTTGGGCAACATGCAGGGAGCAGGATGAATCCCCAAAGCCCGAAAAAACGTCGAAGTCCGTTCTCGAGATCTGAAGATGCGCAGAGCATTCTGCGAGGCCAAACCTGGCGGATAATTCCAGAAACCGCAAGCTTTCCTGCAAAATCCTTGCAGTTGTCAGTAAAAACTCGGAATTTTGCCGCGCAAAACAAAAATACGCAAACAAGACAAACGAAATAATATGCCCGGATACTTAGTAGAAGATACACGCAAGGTGACCACGAAGCGCCTGCAGGAAATGAAGGAGGCAGGGAAGAAAATCGCCATGCTCACGAGCTACGACTACACGACGGCGCGCATCGTCGACGAAGCCGGCGTGGACGTTATCCTCATCGGCGACAGCGCATCGAACGTGATGCTCGGCAACGTAACGACGCTGCCCATGACCGTCGATCAGATGATTTATCATGCCGCCAGTGTGGTGCGCGCAACGAAACGCGCCCTCGTCGTCTGCGACATGCCCTTCGGATCCTATCAGGTGTGCGCCGAGGAAGGCGTGCGCAACGCCATACGCATCATGAAGGAGAGCGGATGCGATGCCGTGAAGCTCGAAGGTGGCGTCGAGATACTCGACACCGTGAAGAAGATACTTGATGCCGGCATCCCCGTCTGCGGACATCTCGGACTGATGCCGCAGAGCATAAATAAATTTGGGACCTACGTGGTGCGAGCACGCGAGGAGGCCGAGGCCGAGAAGCTCGTCAGCGACGCCCACGCGCTGGCCGAAGCAGGCTGCTTTGCCATCGTTCTGGAGAAGATTCCCGCCGAACTGACGGCGCGCGTCGTCCGCGAAGTACGCGTCCCCATCATCGGCATCGGCGGCGGCCCTGCCGACGGACAGGTGCTCGTCATCGACGACATGCTTGGCAAGAACAAGGACT
>ONWB01000209.1 GCA_900321445.1 uncultured Prevotellaceae bacterium
AAACTAACAGAAGAAAACGCCATCATCATATCCGAGGGCGACCACATGGGACGCCTCTTCTTCCACGACCTATACAGTCGCCTCGGACTACACATCTGTGAGTACACTTTCGAGCAGCACGACGAGACTGTGGCATATTCATTGGCAATACCCTTCGTCTCGACCTTTGTCTTCGCTGCCGTCATGAAGCACCAAGATGCCCCTGGCACCACCTTTAAGCGCCACATGAAGATAGCACGCGGCGTACTGAGCGAGGACGACGCCCTGCTGCGCGAGATACTCTTCAACCCGCGAACCAGCGGGCAGGTGGCACGCATACGAACAGAACTTAAGGAACTATTGGAGATTATCGACCATAAGGACAAAACCGCTTTGGATGCGTTTCTGAAGAAAATCAGAAACAACATCAGCTAAAATCCCCGCCCTTCAAAATACATCCACAAACGTAAATCGCCGCGTACATGCTCAAGAACACGAGCACATACGCGGCGATACGTTTTTACCCGATTTCATCGGGAGAATCTGGCAACTTTACTCCACCACAATCACCTGTCCACCTGTTGTTCCGCAGAACTCAGGAGCATACTGGCTTTGGAGCTTCGCTGTGCCAAGCGTATAAGAGCCTGCACGATCCACGAAGCACTCTTCTGTGAAGGTATGCGTTCCTTTGCGGAAAGTTTCGAAGAAGTATTCATTCGAGGCGTCGCGCACAACGCGATAGAAGCCTATGCCGTCGCGCCATGTGTAGCCTGACAGGGGTTCCGTAGGCTCCATGCATGCTGCACGCGAGGCTTTCAGCGAAACGAAGTCGTAGTCGCGGTCGGCAGTGAGCGTAAATACCTGACGCAGGCGGTCGCCCTTGTGGAGTTTGTGACCTTCTCGAAGCGGCATCCACTGCGTTCCTTCCTTCACCTCCAAGCGGCGGCTCACAGTAAGGCCATTGCCCGTAGCCACAACCTCCGAGGAAGGCAGCATGTACTGTGCAAATACAGCACCCCAGGCGGGTCCTTCGCCCTTGCGATTAAGGCGGATATGGTCGGCACGCAACGTGGCGGCATCGTTATAGTCTGTGCGCGAATAACCTATAGAGGTAGGACTCTTCACATTGGATGCATTGCTGCGCGCAACAACTTTTTTGTTATGCATAAGCTCGTAGGTGAGCGTTTTCTGCGAACTGGCCTCCAGCGGCGTTGCCTGGCCAGGGCGCGCCGACGTCTGCAACAGGCAGTAGATGGCATCCGTCGTAGCGCGTAGCATGTCCCAGTCCTGAGTGCGCTTACTCTGGATTACCCACAGCTTCATCTCGTCGATAATACGCGAGAGGTCTGCGTCAGCCTTTCCACCCACATCCTTCACCTGCACACCAGCAGCACGAAGAGCATGCAAGGCCTCGATGGCTGCAGTCTGCGTAGGCATCTTGTAGGAACGCCAGCACCACAGGGCACGATCGGTATCGAAGCTCCTGCCCATCGTACTGCTCATAACGGTATGCTCCAGAAGGCTCTGGGCGCCAATGGCGGCTTCCTTCTGCATGTCGAAATGCGACTGGATGACCACAATCATCGCCTTTTCAAACATGGTGTACTCTGCAGGCTCAGCAAAATGCTTGAGCAGATAGCGCGTATCCTTGTCGGCACCCTTCCCAAGAAGGGCACGCAGGTACAAATACTTCAGCTTCTGCTCCGAAAGGGAGAACTTTTCCTTATTGCGACGCTCAGCCTTCTTCATGGCCTTGACGTCCTCCGCAACGGACTTCTCCAGCCATGCCATCGCACGTTGCAAGCGTGAAGAAGCCTGATTGTTACCTGTCATCGTCTGCTGACGGGCAAGGAGAATGCACACTTCCGTGGTAATCCATGGACTTCCGCCCATACCCTTGAACCAGCTCCACGAACCGTCAGGATTTTGCAAATCATCAAGCGACTGCAAGGTCTGAGCCATGCGTGATGCCTGCTTGTCTTCGTCGAACAATTCAACGAGTGCGTCAAGGCGTGCAGCCTCATCCTTGGCCTCCGCCACCCACGGCGTCTCCTGCAAGAGCGTCTGCTTCAAATCGGGATTACGCTTAAGCATATCCGCCCACGCATGTTGCTTCTCAACAGAGGTGGAAAGTCCGCGAATCTCAGGATTCTCGCGACCTATATAGCGTGCCAGCGATAGCGCGTAGTAGCGCGTCGCCCAGGATGTTGCACTATAACATTCGTAGTTTGCTATAATGGGAAGTTCTGCTACGGCATACCATGCGGGATTAGAAGACGTCTCCACGACGAGACGACGATCCGAAGCATTCGGCGAGGATGTCATAATCGTATCTATGCGCAACTCCTGCACACCTTCCGTATTCAACGAGAACGGAACACTTCTGAGTACACGCTCTCTATCAGAAAGCACTGGAAGTAAGCGTTCCTCGCCATCGGAGAAGTTCTTTCCCTGCGCCGTCAGCCGTACAATAACTGCTTGCGGAAGGTTCTTCGCGCTGAAGGGGAAGCATATCGTCTGCTCGCCATCCTTTGCCAAATTGAATGGTTGTTTCCAGTCGCCCACAACACGCTCTGTAGCAGCATCGAGAAGGCGCAGGCGTACCGTTCCACTCTCGGCCTTTTCAGACAGGTTGTGCAGAGTCGCTGGCACGACGACGTCGTCGCCCTCACGGATGAAG
>ONWB01000208.1 GCA_900321445.1 uncultured Prevotellaceae bacterium
GCACCTTCACCTTGTCGCCGCGCTTGTCCACGAGTTGTAGGATGTGGTAGCCGAATTCTGTCTTTACGATTTTGGACACCTTCTTAGGGTCGTTGAGGCTGAATGCCACGTTGCTGAACTCAGGGACGAGTTCGCGTCGTGCCATGTAGTCCAGTTCTCCGCCGCGTACTGCAGAGCCCTTGTCCTCGGAGTAGAAGCGCGCCTGCGTCGAGAATTCCGTCTCGCCAGCATTCACGCGTCGCGAGATGTCGCGGAGGCGTTCTTCGATTCGCTCTATCTCTGTGCGTGAGGGCTGTGGCGTGGAGGTGATGATTTGCACCTCCACCTGCGTGGGAATCTGTGGTAGGCTGTCAGTGGGGAAGTCCTTGAAGAATGCTCTCACCTCGGCAGGTGTCACCTTGATGTTCTCCGTGAGTTTCTGCTGCTCCTGCTGTATGCGCATCTGGTCGCGTTCGGAGCGTATGAGCATCTCGCGAATCTGTGGCACTGTGCGATGAGCGATAGCCTCGAGGTTCTCGCGCGAACCGTATGCCTGTATAAAGTCGCTGATGCGCTCGCTCACTGCCGCCATGACGTCAGTCTCGCTGACGTCGATGCTGTCCAGGTCGGCTTGGTGGAGGTAAAGTTTCTGTATGGCAATCTGCTCAGGCACAACGCAGTATGCGTTCTCAATGGGCGTTCCTGAGGCTTTGGATTGCATTATGTAGTCCTCAACGTCGGAGAGCAGGATGGGGTCGTCGCCAACCACCCATACCACCTCGTCGATGACGTTCTGCTCGCTTTGCGCAAGCGCTGAGCATATCGACGCTGTGCAGCAAAGGAGTAGTAGAACTATGCGTTGCAGTCGTTGCATCATCGTTCTCGTTGTCTTGTGTGGGTAGTTGGGGTTAGTGGTTGTTTACAGTGCGCAGGACTTCGGGGAATACCGTCACGCTGTACTTTTTGCGCAGTTCTGCCACCCATTTGTCTTCTGCGTCGCGCTGAGCGTCAGTTTCTACGGCAGCCTTCGCGTCGAGGTACGAGCGCGGCTGTTTCAGTTTGCGACCTGTTACGTCGCTGAAGGGGAAGCGCGCATTGTTGGGGAGTTCCGTCTTCTTCTGGCCAAAGATGTAGCGGTCGATGAACTTGTTCTCGCCCTGGTGTACGAGGTATGGCCCTGTTACCATCACGGAGACGCTGTCCTTGTTGATTTGTTCCTTGACGATGGTCTTCCAGTCCTCGTCGGCGGCATCGCGCAGCAGTTTCTTCGCTTTCTTCAGCGCCTTCTTGTTCTTAGCCTGCAGTACGAAGCCCTTGAAGTGCGGCTGGTCCCATGCGTAGCGTGGACGGTTGTGGCGGAAGTATTCTTCGAGCGCCTTTGTGTCGGCCTTTGCGGGGTCCCAGATTTGCGTTTTGCTGATTTCGTACAGCAGTAGGCCGTCGTGGTATTCCTGTACGAGGTAGCGCAGTTCGGGGTTGTCGAGGTGTGCTGCCAGCACGCTGTCGAGCACGGCTTCCCTCGTGAGGCGTCCGCTTGAGGCCTCCACGATTTTCTGTATGCGATGTTCCGCCGAGGCCTCCTCGATGTTCTGCTGCTGCAGCGAGCGCACGATTTGCGGCTTCAGTTCCTCGTAGGGTTCCAGTTGCTTGCGCTCCATCATCTTTATGATGTGGTATCCCACCTGCGAGAGTACGGGTGCGCACATCTCCCCTGGCTGCAGGGCGTATGCGGCGTCCTCAAACTCCTTCAGCGTAGCGCCGGGACCTATCCAGGGCAGCTGTCCTCCGCGCTCCGCCGACCCAGGGTCCTTGGAGTACTCGGCAGCCATCGTTGCGAAGTCGGCACCATTGAGCAGAGCCTCGTAGATGGAGTCTGCTTTAGCCTTTGCCTCGCGCTGTTCAGCCTCGTCGGCACGCTGCGAGAGCAGGATGAGGATGTGAGCCGGACGTATGAGTTCCTTGCCGTTGAGTTGTTGGCGATAGCGGTCGTAGAGGCTGAATGCCACAGAGTCGATGAACGTCTGGTCCACCATGTATGGCGTCAGCTGCATGTCGCGATATGTGAGGAATTCCTCGCGGAAGGCCTTCGCCGTGTCCATGCGCTGTGCTTCGGCTTCCACCACCTTCAGTTTGTAGTTGATAAACATTTCGACGTATTCGTCGAGGCTTTTCTCCTCCACGGCGCCTTCCACGCTGCTGTTCTTGTTGTAACTGTACTCAAACTCCGAGCGTGTCACGGGCTGGCCGTTTACGACCATGAGTACGGGGTCGTCTTGCTGTGCGTTTGCGCCCATTGCTGCCAGGGCAAGCAGGGCGGAGAGGATAATGTTTCTTGTGTTCATTATGTTATTATGTTTGTTGTTTAAGTTTCATTGGAGTTAATTCGCTTCGCTCATGGAAGTTAACTCGCTTCGCTCGTGGAAGTTAATTCGCTTCGCTCATGGACGTTAGTTTTGCGGAAACAGTGGTATTGTCCAAGACCAAAGGTCTTTAACTCCCTGCCAGCCCTGCTGGCTTCACTCCCTTTTAATAACTCCCAGTCTGCGTAGCAGGCTTAACTCCGTTTTCAAGCCCTACCAAGCCTTTCCCTCTGGGGAGGCTTTTGGTCGCTGGACTATATCAATTTTTACGAATTACTTATTATAATTTTTAGTTCGCCATGCCAATCGTGCCCCAGCCACTTATTCCGTTAACCAATATCCAATAACCGTTAACCGTTATCCGCCGCGATTCGGTTATTGTTTATTGTTTAATGTTTAACGTAA
>ONWB01000207.1 GCA_900321445.1 uncultured Prevotellaceae bacterium
TGCGGCATTGGCAACTTCCGCAGTACCGACGTTGAGGACCTTACGAAGCACAAGATGGAGAGTGAGCAGATGGCCGTGTCGCCAGAATGTTGCGACATCGTCAACAAAGCCATCCGTGAGGAGCGCCGCATCTTGGCGGTAGGCACGACGGTGCAGCGCGCTCTGGAAGTGTGCGTGGGTCCCGACGGCTTTATTAAGGAGTACGACGGTTGGACGAACAAGTTCATTTTCCCGCCCTACGACTTCCGCGTGGCAAACTCCATGCTCGTCAACTTCCACCTCCCCTACAGCACAATGCTGATGATGACGGCTGCATTCGGCGGCTACAAGCCCGTAATGGACGCATACCAGGCAGCCCTCGACGGGGACTATCGGTTCGGCCCCTACGGCGACGCGCTGCTGATTGTTGACTGATAAGCGGAAGTGCGCATGGCTGTCGTATATTTAGGCCTCGGAAGCAATCTCGGAAACAGGGAGGCGAACCTGCACCGCGCCATCGCGCTTATGGAGGAGCGCATAGGTACGCTGTTGAAGCTCTCGTCGATGATAGAGACAGAGCCCGAGGGCTTTTGCTCGGAGCACTGCTTCCTCAATGCCGCGGCAGCTTTCACAACGCGCCTTGCACCAGATGCCCTTCTCGACGAGACGCAATCCATAGAGCGCGAACTCGGCAGGACGCAGAAGAGCCACGACGGCATCCACTACGACCGCACTATCGACATCGACCTGCTCCTCTACTACGTGGAGGGAAGTAGCGTGCAACTGAGCACGCCGCGCCTGAAACTCCCGCATCCGCGTATGATGGAGAGGGATTTTGTACTCGTACCACTAAGAGAAATACTTGACCCCGCACTATGTCCCGAATTGTAAGCGCTTTCTTCTGGCTCTCGTCGTTGCTGCCGATGTGGCTTCACTACCTTGTCAGCGACGTCGTGCTGTATCCAATCATTTACTACGTTGTGGGCTATCGCAAGCGTGTCGTGCGCACAAACCTTGAGAAGTCATTTCCTGAAAAGGACGTGCGTGAGCGCAGGAAGATAGAGCGCGGCTTCTACCATCACTTCTGCGACTACATCGTCGAGAACTGCAAACTCTACACTATCTCCGAGGCATCAATAAAAAAGCGCTTTATTATAGAGGGTGTAGAAGAACTGGAGAAGGAACTCGATGCCCACGGTCTTGTGTTTCTGTACCTTGGACATTATGCCAACTGGGAGTATTTGTGCTCCTTGCAGCTATGGCTGCAACCACAATACGGGAGCGCCAACATCTACCGCCCACTCTCCAACAAGGCTTTTGACAAGTTGTTCTTATATCTGCGCTCCCGCTTTGGTGCGGACTGCATTGCAAAAAAAGAGACACTACGTCACATTCTGAAGCTTAAGGACGAGGGCAGAAAGACGGTTGTAGGTTTTGTATCCGACCAAAGCCCGCGTCTTACAAGTACGCACCTGTGGGTGAATTTCTTGAACCAGGAAACAGCCGTCTTTACAGGTACGGAGCGCATCGCCAAGAAGGTGGATGCCGCCGTGTTCTTTGTCGATATAACGAAGAAAAAGCGCGGACACTACCTATGCCAGCTGCGCCCGCTGACCAGCGACGCGCGTTCATATCCCGACTATCAGCTGACAGAAGTATATATGCAGGAACTCGAGAAGATGATACGCCGCAATCCCTCAATATGGTTGTGGAGCCACAGGCGCTGGAAGCACAAACGCCCAGTACCAGAGCAATAGCCTCATAAGCCATGAAGCGCTTTTTCACCATACTCGCTACCGCCGTCGTCAGCATAGCGTCGCTCGCGCAGGTTGTTCCATCTACCGACGAGGCCGAGACGTGGTACTTCCTGCAATCCTCCTCCACACTTTCCTATTGCAAGGGAGCCGTTGTCTATAATACGTCGCCAAAGAACGGTCGTCGCTTGCGCTGGGGCGACAAGACCGCGGATGAAAACGCCATGTGGAAGTTTGTGAGCGCGGGCGACGATGCCTACTACATCGTCAACAAAGCCACGAGATTCTATATGCGTGCGACAAGCACGATAACGGGGGCAGGCGAGGTGACAGGCGTTGCGCGTCAGACGAATGCCACGAAGTTCCTAATAACTCCGCAGGAAGGTGCGGCAAACAGCTACATACTGAGTTCCAAAAACGGACATCCTATCCACGCGCAGGAAAACTATGGCTGGATGGTAACGTGGAACGACGATACGGCAGGCTCTGCGTCATCATGGAAGCCCGTCGCTGTTTCGGCAACCGAGCAGAAGCGGGCAGAGGCGCACACTAAGGCCGACACGACGCAGTATCAGCTTGTATGGAGCGATGAATTTGATAGCGGAAGCACTCCCGACATCCGCGACTGGGCTTTCGAAAAGGGTTTTGTACGCAACCAGGAACTTCAGTGGTATCAGCAGGCAAATGCCACAATTGCCAATGGTTTACTGATGCTGGAGGGACGCAAGGAGAGTGTGAAGAATCCCAACTATGAGGCTGGTAGTAGCGACTGGAAGAAGAACCGCCAGTATTCCGAGTACACGTCTGCAAGCATGAACACTTGTGGTAAGCACGACTTCACGTATGGCCGCCTCGAAGTGCGTGCGCAGATACCGACGGCTTCTGGCGCGTGGCCTGCAATATGGACTTTGGGCTACGAATGGGGCGGCGATGACCATTGGCCGCACAGCGGGGAGGTGGACCTTCTTGAGTACTACGCGGGGGCAACCCATGCAAATTTCTGCTGGGGCGGCGACGGAGCGTGGACAGACGT
>ONWB01000206.1 GCA_900321445.1 uncultured Prevotellaceae bacterium
TCCGCGGTGTTTTTCATGGTTTTAAACTAGTACCACCACCCAAAATGACCAATAGACAAAAAAACGTAACTGTTTACCACTCATTTTGACCAATAGACCTAATTTTTCCCTTTTTATAGCAAAAAACGTGGAGAATCTGGGAAAATATCGCGGTTTTGGACGCTAAAATGCGTTATTTTGCCCGTATCACAACTGTTCAAAATTTATGAATAACCCTTTGGGAACTGTAACAACTGTAACGCTGTAACGCCACACTCAAAAAAAGTCAAATTTGCTCAGGAAAGGGAAGAAGGGAGCATACTCCTTTTGTATAGGAAAAAGACACTTAATCGGTTATCCCTGGACCGCAATCTTTACTATGGAAGAAATCATTCCAGAAAAGTCTTCTATTCAACTGCCTCTTGTATCTGCGCAGTTGCCTTTCTTCCATCTGCTTTTTGTATTCGCGTCTGAGTCGTTTCTTCTCTTCAGGGGAGGCAGTCATACATAGAATTACCCCGAAAATGAGAAAAAGGAGATATCCACCTCCCAACACGAGTAATATTATTGCAAACGTCTTCATTATAATTCTTGTTTTTCTGCGAGCAAATATAATCATTCCTTTTGGAATACGCAAGTTTTGGGGGCTGAAATAGCCCTTTTCTAAACTTTTCAACCATTCAGGAAGCGGCTAACGTGTTCCGAAAAAAGACACGGATGGCAACGAAATCGGGGGAAAACTGGCCAAACGTGGCGGGAAAATGGGCAAAAATGTCTATAAAAATAATAGCAGTGACTGTCAATTTGTCCAGGGTTGGTCGCCAACAAGAGAGTTAAAACACTGATAGCCAAATCTATAAAACACAACGAGGTACCATGAGCGTTACAATGTTACAGTTGTTACAGTTCCAAAATAGGTTATGCGAGGTTGGAAATCAAACTCTATATTTATATATATAAATATAGAACCTAATTTTGGGTATGGGAATAGCCTCTTGAGAACTGTAACACTGTAACGCTGTAACGCGAGAGGCGGGGACGGAAAAAAATGAAAAAAAGTTGCCTTCCGATTCGTAGGCCGCAATGGGAAAGTTGTATCTTTGCACCTGAATTCAGAAGGGAAGAAAATCCCACCGATGTTGTCATCGTATTCTGCTCTACGCTTCCATATACTTGTTCGCGAAAAGTAGGACGTTGCGAGAGACATGCAACATTATGGGAAGGAAAAGCCCCGCATGTAGCACTTTTTCCATACCTTTGCCTTCGCACAAGCACACATCGCACGTTGCTGGGATAACTACCCTGATTTTCAAGCGACTCAAGCAGCCGCTGATTCTGGGGTACATACTGGCGGGCTTCCTGACGGGGCCTCACATGCCCTACACGCCAAGCGTGGAGGAGATGACGAGCATACAGACGTGGTCGGAGATTGGCGTCATATTCATCATGTTCACGCTGGGCTTGGAGTTCTCGTTCAAGAAGATTGTGAAGATGGGCATTGGCCCCATCGTCGCCGCGCTGTGCGTCATCTTCTGCATGATAACCCTGGGGAGTATGGTGGGGCGCCTGTTTGGGTGGACTTCGATGAACAGCCTGTTTCTCGGCGGTATGGTGGCAATGTCGAGTACGACGGTCATATACAAGGCTCTCGACGAGTTGGGGCTGCGGCAGCAGAAGTTTGCGAGCGTGGTGCTGAGCGTGCTTATCCTGGAGGACATCCTCGGCATCTTGCTGATGGTGATACTCTCTGCTATGGCGGCTGTGGGTAAGCTCGAAGGCATGCAGCTCTTCGGCAGCCTGATGCAGCTGGCGTTCTTCCTCATCCTGTGGTTTGTCGTGGGCATATACGTTGTTCCGCAGGTGCTGCGCCGCAACTCGAAGTGGATAAGCCGCGAGACGCTACTTGTCGTAAGCGTAGGGCTATGCTTCCTTATGGTGGTGCTGGCGGAGCAGGCGGGATATAGTGCGGCTCTGGGAGCGTTCATGATGGGCAGCATACTGGCCGAGACGTCCGAGGCCGAGAGCATCGAGAAGGTGGTGAGCCCCGTAAAGGACTTGTTTGGCGCCATATTCTTCGTGTCTGTCGGCATGCTTGTAGACCCCAGCGTGCTTGCAGAGTACTGGCTCCCCATCGTCAGCATCATCGCCGTCATCCTCCTTGGACAGACCATATTCGGCACCATATCGTTCCTCGTCTCTGGGCAGCCGCTGAAGGTGGCGATGCAGTGCGGCTTCTCGCTGACGCAGATTGGCGAGTTCAGCTTCATCCTTGCCACGCTGGGCGTGAGTCTTGGAGTGACGAGCGACTTCCTGTATCCCGTAGTCGTTGCCGTGAGCATCATCACGACCTTCACGACGCCGTACCTCATACGCGCAGCAGCACCCGCCTACACATTCGTCGAGCGGATACTTCCCGCACGCCTGATGACGCACCTGCCCTCGGCATCCTCTGCCAGCCAAAAGGCAGAGCAGCAGGAGGCATCGCTATGGAAGCAGATGCTGACGTCGCAATTCCTGAATACGGCGGCATACTTCGTGGTAGCATGGGCGCTTGTGGGCATCAGTTTCAGCACGGTGCTCCCCTTCTGTCGCGGCGTCTTTGGCCACTGGCCTGGCAACGCCGCCTGCGGCCTGCTGACCATCGTCGTCACAGCCCCCCTACTGCGCCCCATCGTTACGAAAAAGCTCCATAGCGACGCTGTGCGCACATGGCGCAGCGAGAGGAACACGCTCAGCCTCTGCGCCTTTGGGATTACGCTGCTGGCGCGTTTCTCGCTTGCAACGGCAACGACGTGGTATGTCCTCGAATTCCTCTCCCCCGCACGCTGGTACTGGCACGTGCTGGCAGCGGCCGCAATCGTGCTCGCCATCTGCGTCGAGCGCATCGGAGGCCGCAGAAACGGCATCGCACTTTGGACGAAATACTTCAGCATACGCATCGAGCGCACCTTCCTCCACAACTTCCGCTATCGCGAAGTGCGCGCAAACGCCCGCAGGCCAGGCTACGAGAACACGCTACGCCGCCACGACGTCCACCTCTCGCAACTCTCGCTGCCCGAAGGCAGCATGTGGGGCGGGCGCACGCTACAGGACCTGAACTTTGGCCACCGCGACGGAGCGATGATTGCCGCCGTCATACGTGGCGAGGGGCGCATCAACATCCCCGACGGCCACACGATGCTATTCCCTGGCGACAAACTGGAGGTGCTGGGCGACGACGAAAGCCTCGACGCCCTCGCCAGAAGGATGAACACGGAGGTGAGCGAACTGACGCCCAACGACCAGCCCCACCGCCTCATCCTCGACCGCATGCGCATAGGCATATCATCGCCATTCGCAGGCAAATCGCTGTCCATGAGCGGCATACGCGACCGCTACGGCTGCATGGTCGTAGGATTCGAGACGAAGGACGAGGGCAACGACGCACTCGAACTCGCCACCGCCGACCGCAACATCGTGGCAGGCGACGTGCTGTGGATAGTCGGCGAGGAGCACAACATACGGACTCTCGTACAACCTTGAATTTATCGCATAGACAAAGAACATAACCTAAAACTAACGTGTCATGAAAAGAATCCTATCCATTGCCGCCATGCTGCTAATTTGCGCAGCGGCAGCACTCCAGGCCCAGACCACCAACGACATGACTATTGTGGTCACCTACTACGACCTCGACGGCAACGTGGTAGTCCCAAGCGACAGCACGTGGAACACAAAGATCAGCAGGTTCGATGTTAAGGTTACGCCTGCTACGGGCTTTTCCAAGACGGGGCGCCACCTGACCATTACCGACTATCCCACCCATGTTGATGCCACTTATGCCGAGGGCGGTACAACCTGGAACGCGAAGAACGCTGGAGATATCGATGGGCATCACTCCGAAGTGTCGCATGACATCCCCAACCCCAAGCCGCTGGACAAGTCGGCGAAGGCTGGGAACAACACGTGGGTGAGTGACAACGCCACGGTCAAGTACGACGCGGAGACGGGCACCATTGAGTACCGCGTGCTGATGGAGACCACCAAGGACGGCACCATC
>ONWB01000205.1 GCA_900321445.1 uncultured Prevotellaceae bacterium
GATTTGCAACAGCGCCTTCGCCGAGATCGTAGGCAGCACTGAAAAGAACTTCGTGCTCCTCGCCATGTATCCCGAAAAGGCCGACGTGCCCGTGCCCACAGCCGACGACCTTCGCGCTGCCGTCAACGCCGCTGCGAACGCCAACATCGAGGCATACGTGGACAACGTGAAGAACGAGCCCCTCATTGCTAAGGAGCCCAAGCGCGGAAAGATCAAGAAGGAAGAGGCCGCAGACTTCGGCTACACACACTGGACGCTCGAAAACGGTGCCGAAGTATATTTCAAGAAGACCGACTTCAACGAGAGCCAGGTGCTCATGAGCGCACAGAGCTGGGGCGGCTTCAACAACTATGACATGAACGACCGCGCTACGAACGTCAACGTGCGCCTCGCCGCTAACGTCCACAATTCAACGGGCCTCGGAAACTTCAAGGCTACGGAGCTGCAGAAGGCTCTCGCTGGCAAGCAGGCAAACGTAAGTCTCGACCTCGGACAATCCACTGAGACCATCAGCGGAAGCACAACGCCGAAGGACATGCGCACAATGTTCGAACTGCTTCACCTGCAGTTCACATCGCAGGGCGACGACCCCGAAGCATACCAGAACTTCATCAACATGATGCGCACGCAGCTGCAGAACATCGAGACCGTGCCCGAAGTGGCATTCTCCGACTCCGTACAGGGTACGCTCTTCAACCACGACGCACGCGTGCGCCGCATTAAGGCCGAAGACCTCGACCTCGCCGACTACGCACGCATGAAGCAAATCATGGCTGAGCGCTTCAGCTCGCCTGGCGACTTCACGTTCTTCTTCACTGGTAACCTGAACGTGGACTCCCTCCGCGAGTTCACGGAGGTATATCTCGCATCCCTCCCCAAGGCTAAGGAAGTTGAGAAGCGCAAGGATCCGAAGCTCGACCTCGTTGACGGCGTCGTTACGAACCGCTTCGTACGCGAAATGGAAACCCCGAAGGGCAACATCGTACAGGCTTGGCACGGCCTTCAGGCCTTCACAGCTAAGAACGCCGAGGTGGTGAACGCATTCGGCGAGATTCTCTCGCAGCGCCTGCTGAAGACGATCCGCGAAGAACACAGCCTCGCATACAGCTGCGGCGCACAGGCAAGCTCCGAATACGGCTTCAAGGACGAATACGGCGTGCAGATATACTGCCCCGTACAGCCCGCGAAGGCTGACAGCGCTCTGCTGCTCATGCGCCAGGGCATCGAGGAGATTGCACGCAACGGCGTCACCGAGGAGGAGCTCAACAAGGTTAAGGAATTCGAACTCAAAGAATACGCCGACAACCAGAAAGACAACGGCTACTGGCAAGGCCTCATCAGCGCCAAGGTCTTCTGGAACGTTGACCGCCGCACAGGCCGCGAAGATGCTATCAAGAGCGTAACGCCTGCCGACATCCAGGCATTCTGCCGCGACATCGTGCTCAAGCAGAACAACTGCGGAACTGTCGTCATGCTTCCCGCATCGCTTGAGGAGAACGAGTAACGGCCGTTCGCCCAAGACCATACTAAAAATGATGGTGCGCCCGATTGGACGCACCATCATTTGTTTTACGCGATTGTTGCTGGCTGAACCTCGGTAGCACGTGCTACCGTCGAGCAGCGCAGCTCGAGATTTTTTCCACGGACTTCGTCGGCGACTTTCTCCCTCGAAAATGCTTTTTCCTGCGTCGGAAAAACGTCGAAGTCCGTGCTCAAGATTGCGAAGAAGGCAACGCCTGCTCCGCTACAGCCTTACCTTGCAGATGAGCTTGCGCTCTGTGCCCTCGCCTATCATGGGCGCGTGGGCATCCTCGGGATAGACTATGCAGAACTGCCCGGGGCGCAGCATGAAGTAGTCGGAGGCGGGTTGCGAGTAGAGGGCGCAGTCGGCAGCCTCGTCGAAGGGTGCATCGGGAGCGGGCAGCGTCTCGGTGTGGCGCCAGCCGAACTCCTCGGCGCACGAGAGGGGGATGTGGACGTCGAGGTAGGCGCGGTGCACCTCCATCTTGCGCTCCTCGCGGGGAAGGAGCGTGGCGTCGGTCACGTTGATGAACAGGTCGTCGCCCTGAATCGTCACGCGGCCGGCAGGCACCTGGCTCAGGTCGTGCGTGGCGACATAGTCGAACAACTTTTCGAGGAGTGGATGCAGGCAGTAGTAGCGCTCGGCATCCTGCATGTTTGCAAGTATCATAGGAGCTTATTGTTTAGTTGCCAAGTCTTCCAGTATGCGCCACACGTTGAAGAGTCCGCGGGGAACGTGGAAGCAGCCCTTCCACTTGCCGCCCTTCAAGGGCAGAAGCACCTCGCCGCGACGGTTCAGGTAGCCGTACCATTCGGGGTACTCGTCGTCGCGGAAATGGCTCCACGTGTAGTCGTGGATGCGCGTGAACCATTCGAGACACTTGGGGTTCCCCGTCAGCTGGTAGCCCTTGATGAATGATATGAGGGCTTCGAGGTGTACCCACCACAGCTTCTGGTCGAATTCCAGCTCGTGGCGGGGCTTTCCGAGGCGGTCCATGAAGTAGTAGATGCCGCCGAACTCGTCGTCCCATCCGTATTCAGCCTCATGGATACATATCTCAACGGCTTTCTCAATGAGGTCCTGGCGTCCGAGACGCTTTCCGAGGTCCATGATGAACCAGCAACTCTCGATGGCATGCCCGGGATTCAGCTTGCGGCCGTCGAAGCAGTCCACGAGCTCGCCGTCCTTGCCGAGAGCCTCGACGATGAGGCCTATCTCGGGGCGGTAGAACACGTCGAGCACCTCGTGTAGGCACGTGTCGATGGTCTTCTTCAGGAATTCAG
>ONWB01000204.1 GCA_900321445.1 uncultured Prevotellaceae bacterium
ATTCACGCGCTACGGTTGTCGTAACTCCCAGCGACCACATCGTCATGGATGTTGAGCGCTTCAAGAGTTCTATCAGCGATGCCATCGACTTCGCCTCGGAAACGGACGCCATCGTTACGCTCGGCATGAAGCCCACACGCCCAGAGACAGGCTATGGCTACATAAAAGGCGACCTCTCCTTCGCATCCTCGCGCAAGAAGAACGTGTACCGCGTGGACGCTTTCAAGGAAAAGCCCACGCTGGAGGTGGCCGAGGAGTACATCAAGGACAGTAGTTTCTTCTGGAACGCAGGCATCTTCGTGTGGAGCGTCTCAACCATCGTGAATGCCTTCCGCGTCTATCAGCCAGAGATTTCGCAGGTGTTCGAGAAGTTGCTTCCCTTGTACGGCACGCCCGCAGAGCAAGCCGCCATCAACGAGAATTTCCCCTTGTGCGAGAGCATATCCGTGGACTATGCCATCCTCGAGAAGGCAGAGGAGATATTCGTGTATCCCGCAGACTTCGGATGGAGCGACCTTGGCACGTGGGGCTCGCTGCATGAGAATCTTCCCCACGATAGTTACAACAATGCGGCTGTGGGTAGCGACATCAAACTCTTCGAAAGCCGCGACTGCATCGTCCATGCCGAAGGACTCAAGCAGGTTGTTGTACAAGGTCTCGACGGCTATGTCGTGGCAGAGCGCGATGGTGTTCTACTGATATGCAAACTATCAGAGGAGCAGAGGATAAAGCTGTTTCATGATTGAGCATTGAACATTAGTTCGCCATGACAATCGTGCCCCAGCCACCTAATTACGTTAACCGTTAACCAATAACCGTTAACCGTTATCCACCGCGGCGCTTCGGTTATTGTTTATTGTTTAGCGTAAATGACGTGCACAGAAAGGCTCATTGAATCTGAAGATTTTATTGTCAAGTTTCGCGTCAAGGTTCATGTTTGTTCGTAACTAAAAATAGTATATTGTAAAATCGTCAAACAAAAAGGATTGAAATAATATAGTGTCCCGAAAGAAAAAACCACTTCCGCTTCTGGAGCAAATAGAGATAGTCGGCATAGCAGCCGAAGGTAAAGCCCTCGCACGCGTCGAGGGCCGTGTTGTTTTCGTTCCATACTGCGTGCCTGGCGACGTTGTCGATTTGCAGGTGACGAAGAAGAAACATAGTTTCATGGAGGCTACGGCAGTACGCTTCCACAAATATTCCCCGCTGCGTACAGAGCCCTTTTGTCCGCATTTCGGCGTATGTGGCGGCTGCAAGTGGCAGGTGCTACCCTACGAGGAACAACTGCGATGGAAGGAGCAGCAGGTGCGTGATGCCTTCCAACGTATAGGTCATGTAGAAGCACGCGAGTGGCTCCCCATACTCGGTAGCAGGCATCAGCAGCAGTACAGGAACAAGCTCGAGTTCGGATTCTCAAATAAGCGTTGGCTGACGTGGGAGGAGGTGCAGAGTGGCACCACGTTTGACGTCATGGATGCCGTAGGCTTCCACATTCCAGGCGCTTTTGACAAGATTCTGGACATTACGTATTGCGGATTGATGGACGACATCAACAACCGTCTGCGTAATGGTATCAGAGAATATGCCCTCGGCCACAAACTCACGTTCTTTGACCTGCGCGCCCAGCGAGGACTCCTGCGAAACATGATGCTTCGCACTTCTGCAACAGGAGAGGTCATGCTGCTCATGCAGTTCTGCTATACCCCAGACGACGAAGTCTCGGCCAAGCAGGCAAAGGACCTGATGGACTACGTGCACGAACGCTTCCCAGAGGTTTCCTCGCTTCTGTACGTTGTTAACACCAAGGCCAACGACACCATCGGCGACCTACCCGTGATGCTCCATAGCGGCACACCCCACATCTTCGAGGTCATGGAGGATTTGCGCTTTAAGGTTGGCCCCAAGAGCTTCTACCAGACCAATACGGAGCAGGCCTACGAACTCTATAAGGTTGCTCGCGACTTTGCAGGTCTGACTGGCGAGGAACTCGTATATGACCTCTATACAGGTACAGGCACGATTGCCAATTTCGTTGCTCGCAAGGCTCGCAAGGTAATAGGCATCGAATACGTGCCCGAAGCCATTGAGGATGCCATCGAGAACTCCCGCCTCAATGGTATCGGTAACACCCTGTTTTTCGCAGGCGACATGAAGGATATCCTTACTGAGGACTTCATAGGCGAGCACGGACGGCCAGACGTTGTCATCACAGACCCGCCGCGTGCAGGCATGCACCCCGACGTCGTTCGCACCATTCTGGGTGCCGCGCCGCAGCGCATAGTATATGTAAGTTGCAACCCCGCCACGCAGGCTCGCGACCTTGCAGAACTATCTGCCGATTACGAAATCGTGCGCGTAAGACCCGTGGATATGTTCCCCCACACGCACCATGTAGAAAATGTCGTATTGTTGGAAAGACGATGAACACGATGCTCCACCAGCGCCTTTTGCGCATTATCCGCCAACGCGACGCTAAGGCCATGCTTGAGACACTCGGCAGCCTCTCCGTATCAGACTTCCGCACGGCAAGTACGCTGATGCGCGAAGGGCTTCTCGGCGAACTTGCGGAAGAAGATTTTTGGACGTTCTTCCACACAATTGTGCCTGCGAACTCACGGGCATATCTCGGCACGTTCCTGAAGGCATCGGCAACGAAGTATGCCTATCGCGACATCACCCTGAGTGCTGAGCTGGTGGCGCGCTTCGCATCGTGGGCAACAGACACAGACAAGCGCAAGTTCGCACAGGCATTACTGCCCATACTGCGCCGCCCTGATGAGGTGTCTGTCGTAATGGACGGACTCGCGCTGTCGTCGCAGGCGTACATAACACTT
>ONWB01000203.1 GCA_900321445.1 uncultured Prevotellaceae bacterium
ATCCCAGGCTACACAGCCAAGCAAGGACGAAAAGGTGAGAACGCCTTCAATGTCGTCGTTGATAGTTGTGAACTGTGCACGAACTGGCGCCGCAAGGCACATTGCAAGGGCGATAGAGAAAATTCTTTGCATGGTGTTTTCTGTTGTTTCGTTGTTAATATCGGCGACAAAGATAGTGAAAAAATCGGTTCAGGCATGTTGGTTACATTTCTTTTCCTTACTTTTGCACTGAAAAAACCTATATGAAATATGAAAAAAGCACTTCTCATCATGACGATTGCCACTTTTGCTGCGTCTGCTCAGGCTCAGGAAGACAATTTCCCATACAACAACGAGCAGTTCGCCGACATTCAAATGCTCCGCTACAAGGTGGAGGGATTTGAAAACCTGACGCTACGTCAAAAGACACTCATCTATTATCTATCAGAAGCCGCCCTGCAAGGTCGCGACATTCTCTGGGATCAGAACGGGCGCTACAACCTGCGCATCCGCCGCATTCTTGAAACCATTTACACCAATTATACTGGCGACCGCACGACAGAAGACTGGAAGGCGTTCGAGGTTTATCTGAAGCGCGTGTGGTTCTCAAACGGCATACACCACCACTACGGTTGCGAGAAGTTCGAACCGGGCTTCTCCGAGAAATGGTTCCGCGATGTCCTGAAGACCATCACTCCCCCCGACGAGTGTCTCCACTATGATATGGAGGAGATTCTTCCCGTCATCTTCGACCCCACCGTTATGCCTATGCGCACAAACCAGCGCGACGGCGAGGACCTCGTGCTCACCTCTGCTGGCAACTACTACGGCGAGGGTGTTACGCAAGCGGAGGCAGAACTCTTCTACGCACAGCGCAAGCCTGCCGACGACCCCTGCCCCATCATGATGGGCTACAACAGCCGCCTCGTAAAGGAGAATGGCGTTCTCCGAGAGAAAGTATGGCGCGAGCACGGCCTCTACGGACAGGCTATCACGAAGATTATCGAGAACCTGCAGCAGGCACGCCCCTACTGCGAGACGGAGCGGCAGCAGCGCGTCATCGACAAGCTCATCGAGTACTATCGCACAGGCGACCTGCGCACCTTCGACGAGTACAGCATACTATGGCTACAGGCTACGGAGGACTTGGTGGATTTCGTCAACGGATTCACCGAGACCTACGGCGACCCCCTCGGCATGAAGGCGTCGTGGGAGAGCATCGTGAACTTCAAGGACCTCGAGGCTACGGCACGCACAGAGAAGCTGAGTGCCAACGCGCAGTGGTTCGAGGACCACAGCCCCGTTGACCCACGCTTCAAGAAGGAGAACGTGAAGGGCATCTCCGCGAAGGTCATCACGGCAGCCATACTCGGCGGCGACCTCTATCCCTCCACCGCCATCGGCATCAACCTGCCAAACTCCGACTGGGTGCGCCGCGACTACGGCTCGAAGAGCGTCACCATCGGCAACCTGACGGACGCATACAACAAGTCGGCGCGTGGAAGCGGCATGGGCAAGGAGTTCGTCATCGACAAGGAGACCCTCGACCTCATAGAACGCTACGGCGACCTCTGCGACGACCTGCATACAGACCTCCACGAATGTCTTGGCCACGGTTCAGGAAAGCTCCTGCCCGGAACAGACCCCGACTCGCTGAAAGCCTACGGCTCGGCCATCGAGGAAGGACGCGCCGACCTCTTCGGACTCTACTACGTGGCAGACCCCAAGCTCGTGGAGCTCGGACTCACGCCCAATGCCGACGCCTACAAGTCGCAGTACTATACATACATGCAGAACGGCCTGCTCACGCAGCTCGTGCGCATCAAGCCAGGACAGAATATCGAGGAAGCCCACATGCGCAACCGCGCCTTCATCGCACACTGGGTGCTGGAGCATGGCAAGGCGGATAAGGTCGTGGAACTCGTGAAGATAAAGGGCAAGACCTACGTGCGCATCAACGACTACGAAGCCCTGCGCGGACTCTTCGGCGAACTTCTTGCCGAGGTGCAGCGCATCAAGAGCGAAGGCGACTACGAAGCCGCCCGCAAGCTCGTGGAGACATACGGAGTGAAGGTGGACCCCGCCATACATCGCGAAGTGCTGGAACGCTACGAGCGCCTGCATCTCTCGCCATACAAGGGCTTCATCAATCCCGTATATACAGCGCTCCGCGACAGCAACGGCAACATCATCGACGTCCGTATATCCTACACCGAGGGCTATGCCGAGCAGATGCTGCGCTATAGCCGCGAGTACAACAACCTGCCAGACGTGAATTGATAGGGTAGGAGAAAAAAGCGAAAAAGAAAAAGGGAGTCGAGGACGAATTAAGCGTTTCCTTGACTCCCTTTCGTTTGTTCTGTGGCTGCCGTTGCGCCCTGCCTGAGGATGCGTCTGCGGATGTCGTCCTGTATGCGCTGGTATAGCGGGCAATCGACGTAGGCGAGGTGACGGCGCAGGGCTTTGTCCAAGGGGATGATGCTATGCTGGTAGGCGGAGAGCTCGTTCTGCTCCTGTACGGCATGGACGGCAAACTTGCGAATGTCGCGTTCGCGTTCGCGCCGCAGCCGTTCGCAGACGAAAGCCAGCAGTGGTGTCACGACACCGTCCACGAGGTCGTGGCCGCGCATATACAGGTATGTCGTCTCTGGCGTGACGCCCAAGGTCTTAAGTTCTTCCAGCAGAGGCTTGTAAAAGTTGTCCGTAAAGCACTCGCTCTCTGCACGGCTTACACCGTGAAGGTTGTTTTCCTGCATATAGGCGTTTTCCCAGTCCTCTATCTTCTCGCCTCGCTGCTCCAGCACTGCGTCTTGTAGGTTCTTGACGTTTATCATGCTGTCTTGCCATGCTATAATCGTATTTTGTTG
>ONWB01000202.1 GCA_900321445.1 uncultured Prevotellaceae bacterium
GAGATAATAATTCGTCGTCAAAAACGTTATTCATATAAATATTTCGCGTTTCGCGGCGCAAAAATACGTCCAAAATCTAAAATTATTCGTACCTTTGTGCACAATTATGGTTAATATAATGAAAAAAGCCTTAATATTTCTCCTTTTTGCAGCACTTGGTGGCAAGATTTGCGCCCAAGAGGCATCGTCATCGTACAATGTCCTGCGCCTGCCCGCGTCATCCCATGCTGCAGCACTTGGTGGCGAGAACATCTCCAACATCGAAGATTCGCCAGCGGCAGCGTGGAGCAATCCCGCCCTGATGTCAAACATCGAGGACAACTCCATCGGATTCAGCCTCATGACTTACAACAGCGGGGGACTCTGCCTTGGCGCACAGTATGTGAAGGCCTTCGGCGAGCGCCATACGATGGCAGCCATGGCGCAGCTTCTTTCCTACGGCTCTATGGACGAGACCGATGAAGTGGGCAACATCACAGGCTCCTTCACACCAAAGGACATCCTGCTCGGCGTTGGCTACAGCTACCTTCTCTCGCCAGAATGGACGGGAGGTGCCACACTACGCATGATAAACCAGAACTATGCCGGCTATTCGTCAATGGCGGTAGGCGTGGATGTGGGACTAAACTATTTCAACGAAGAATCCGACCTCTCCGTTTCTGCTACAGCACGTAATATCGGAGCCCAGCTGAAGTCGTTCTACGAAGGACAGAGCGCACATCTGCCATTCACACTGCAGCTTGGATTGACGAAGGGATTGGAGCACCTACCAGTTAGAGTAAACGTCACACTCACCGACCTGACACGCTGGAAATCAAAAGACTATTTCCATCCCAGCGATGTAGACAAGATTAGTTTCGGACGTATCCTCACGAACCATATCATCTTAGGTCTCGACATCCTGCCCACCAACTACATATACCTCTCTGCAGGTTACAACTCGCGGCGTGCCTACGAGCTGAAGTCGGCGGGCGCATCCAAACTCGCAGGCCTGACACTTGGCGGCGGTCTGCTGCTCAGAAACTTCCAAC
Source organism: uncultured Prevotellaceae bacterium (assembly GCA_900321445.1). Lineage (GTDB taxonomy): Bacteria > Bacteroidota > Bacteroidia > Bacteroidales > Bacteroidaceae > Alloprevotella. The sequence goes on from ONWB01000202.1 coordinate 1,032, forward strand.
TTGGCGTCTCCTACGCTAAGTACCATGTTGACAACTCATCCCTGATGTTTAACGTCGCCTATACCTTCGGAAACAAGGGTAAGATAGTGTACTAAATATCCTCTGAGTTCTCAGAATCCTCCAAGTACTCGGAATTCCCCAAAAAACAAACCACCATGCTCAAGAAAATAGAAGCCGCACTCGCGGCAGTACAATACCCACAAAGCCCAGAGGGGCTCTACGAGCCCATAGCCTACACGCTCTCGTCTGGCGGAAAACGCTTGCGGCCAACACTCCTGCTGCTTGCCTACGGACTTTACCGCGATGACGTTGACAGAGCACTGCCTGCAGCCCTCGCCATCGAGACATACCACAACCACACGCTCCTCCACGACGACCTCATGGACCATGCCGACGTGCGCCGCGGACGGCCTACAGTTCATCGCAAGTGGGATGCTAATACGGCAATACTCTCTGGCGACGAGATGCTCATACTCGCCTTCCGCCACCTGCTGAAGCAGGACGTGGAGGGTGACGCTGCCCGCCTGCAACAGCTCCTCTCCCTCTATGCCGACACGATGCAGGAAATATGCGAAGGACAGCAGTACGACATGAACTTCGAGCATGCCGACAACGTCAGCGTTGAGCAATACATTGAGATGATACGCCTGAAGACGTCCGTACTCCTTGCCTGCGCGCTGAAGGCTGGCGCCCTCATCGCTGGTGCTCCTGAGGAAGATGCCGACCTGCTCTATCGCTTCGGCGAACGCGTGGGACTCGCATTCCAGCTTCAGGACGACTACCTCGACTGCTACGGCGACCCCGCCGTATTCGGGAAGGCTATCGGCGGCGACATACGCTGCGGCAAAAAGACCTTTATGCTCATTTCGGCACTGCAGCGCGCCAACGACGAACAACGCTCCGCACTACTCTCCCGCGACCCCGCGCAGGTAATACCTCTCTACAATGCCCTCGGCATCCCCCAACTCTGCCGCGAAAAGATCGAAGAAATGTACGCCCAGGCGCGAGAAGCCTTCGACCGCATCGCACTTCCCGCAGAGCGCAAACAAGCCCTTTGGGACTACGCTGAGAGCTTGCTGAAAAGAAACAAGTAGCCCGATGGAGTTCATCGACACGCATACCCACATCTACGACGACGCGTTCCATGACGACGTGGACGCCGTAGTGCACAGAGCCCGCGAAGCTGGAGCCAAGAGGCTGCTACTGCCATGCATCGACGAAGCCTGCATAAAACCCATGCTCGCACTCGCCGCACGCTATCCCGACCTATGCTTCCCCATGATGGGGCTCCAACCCGAAGAACTCCCCGACGACCCCTGGCCGCTGCTGTCGCGCATGGAGACACTACTCGCAGGCGGCGGCTACGTTGCCGTGGGCGAAGTGGGCATAGACCTCTACTGGGACTCCTCGCGTGAAAAGGAACAGATAGAAGTATTCCGCCACGAAGTAGATTGGGCTGTACGCTACGACCTACCCCTTGTCATCCATTGCCGCAATGCCCACCGCCAACTCTGCGACGTCCTCTGCGAGCGTAAGGCCGAACTGCGTCGCGGCGGCATATTCCACTGCTTTGGGGGCAGCGAGGAAGAAGCCCGCGAACTACTCAGCTTCCCCAATTTCTACCTCGGTATCGGAGGCGTGGTCACATTCAAGAAGTCCACACTCCCTAACGTACTTGCCGCCGCGGTACCCTTGGAGCGTATCGTTGTCGAAACCGATGCTCCATACCTCACGCCCACGCCCCATCGCGGCAAGCGCAACGAACCTGCATACATACCATACATTATTGAGCGCCTCGCCGACGTCTATGCCACAACACCTGAACACGTTGCCGCCGTTACAACAGAAAACGCAGAGCGACTG
>ONWB01000201.1 GCA_900321445.1 uncultured Prevotellaceae bacterium
GATGGCAGTATCATGACACTTGCCGACGCGCCCTGGCCAGGACTCACCCCCGACCTACTTAGCGTGCTCATCGTCGTTGCCACTCAGGCAAAAGGCAGCGTGCTTTTCCACCAGAAGATGTTCGAGAGCCGCCTGTTCTTCGTGGATAAGCTTATCGACATGGGAGCACAGGTGCTGCTCTGCGACCCACACCGCGCCATAGTCATAGGTCACGACCACACCATGCGGTTGCGTGCACGCAAAATGGCAAGCCCCGACATTCGCGCTGGTATCGCCCTTCTCATTGCAGCACTCTCGGCAGAAGGTACGAGCATAATCGAGAATATAGAGCAAATAGACAGAGGCTACGAGAATATCGAGGAGAGGCTAAGTGCGCTCGGAGCAAAAATAGAAAGAATCGACTGACTACAAAAGTGATACGCGAAGAAGAAGTATTTCCTATCGGACGCCTAACACGAGTACGCGGAACGGCTGCCGACCTTGAGATGACATATACCGACGACGCCCTCGACCGAGGAACTTCGGAGTATGTCGTGCTGAGGCTCGATGGCATACTCGTTCCGTTCTTCTGGGAGGAGTATCGCTTCAAGAACGACCGCCAGATTATTCTGCGCCTCGAGGACGTCGAAACGCCAGAGCAAGCGCGTCGGCTCGTAGGAGCTGAGGTACTATACCCCTACAGCGAAATTGTCGAAGACGACAAGCAGATGAGTTTTGGCATGCTGCAAGGGTTCACGGTCGAAGATGTCGCGACAGGTCACGTAGGGCGCATTACCTCCATCGACGACCGCTCGGAGAACATCATTCTCTATGTCAAAACTCCTGACGGGCGCGAAGTGCTACTACCATACCACGAAGACCTCGTTGCCGACTTCCGCATAGAAGAAAAAACTATTACGCTAAAGCTCCCCGAGGGGCTGATGAACCTATAACAGAAAATGAACGAAAACACGAAAACACGCCGGCGCATCTGCATCCTGGGCTCCACAGGGTCCATTGGCACGCAGACGCTCGACGTCATAGAACGCAATCCCGAACTTTACGAAGCTCACACCCTGACGGGAGCCTCCAACGCGGAATTGCTGATTGAGCAGGCGCGCAAGTTCTGTCCCGATACGGTTGTCATTGCCGACGACACGAAGTATGAACTTGTGCGCGATGCCCTCGCCGACCTGCCCATAAAGGTATATGCTGGAGCCGACGCTCTTGAGCAGGTTGTTGTGTCGGAGGACGTAGATGTAGTTGTGGCAGCCATCGTAGGCTTTGCAGGTCTGCGTCCAGCCATAGCAGCCCTTCAGAAGCGCAAACCCGTAGCACTTGCAAACAAGGAGACGCTTGTCGTAGCTGGAAGCATCATGACGCAGCTCGCAGCAAAATACGGTAGTCCGCTCATCCCCATCGACAGCGAGCACTCCGCAATTCTCCAAAGCCTTGCAGGTGCACCTCTCCAGAGCATCGAGAAGATTCTGCTTACCGCAAGTGGCGGTCCCTTCCGCACACTACCGAAGGAACAACTGGCCGAAGCCACCGTCGAGCAGGCCCTCAAACATCCCAACTGGTCTATGGGCGCAAAGATAACCATCGACTCCGCAACTATGATGAACAAGGGATTTGAGATGATAGAGGCACGTTGGCTCTTCGGCGTAAAACCTGAGGACATCGAGGTCGTAGTGCATCCCGAAAGCATCGTACATAGCGCCGTGCAGTTCTGCGATGGCGCCGTCATAGCCCAGCTCGGCCTCCCCGATATGCGATTGCCAATACAGTACGCGCTCTCATTCCCGCACCGTCTTCCAACGCCAGGCGCCAGGCTCGACCTCTTCAAACTTGGCACGCTCCACTTCGAGCGTCCCGACATAGAAAAGTTTCCGTGCCTGCAACTCGCATACGAAGCTGCCGAGCGCGGAGGAAACATACCCTGCGCTATGAATGCCGCTAACGAAGTTGCGAACCTGCTATTCCGTCAAGGCAAGATAAAGTTCTCGCACATCGCAGAAATCATCAGCCGCGAAATGCAGGACACATGCTTCATCCCCACTCCCTCCATCGACGACATCATGCAGACCGACCGCGAGGTGAGAGAAAGGGCATCAAGCTTGGCAATCTGATAGCCATACTATTGCAACCATTCTTATTCTTTCGACATTTTACTCTTTCAACAATCATAATCTAAATGGAAACATTCCTCATCAGAGCACTTCAACTCATTCTCTGCTTCAGCATACTCATCGCCCTGCACGAAGGCGGGCACTTCCTTGCCGCACGTATCTTTAAGATGCGTGTAGAGAGATTCTACCTCTTCTTCAACCCCTGGTTCCACATCGCAAGCACCTACGATACATGGGTGCGCCGCCTACTACGCAAGAAGCCGGTGGTGGTGCCTGAAGAAGAATATACCGACGAAAAAGGTAACGTCCAGAAACGCCACAAATATGTAGGCACGGAGTACGGTCTCGGCTGGCTTCCGCTGGGTGGATATGTCAGCATCGCCGGCATGATTGACGAAACGAGCAATAAGGAAGACCTCAAAAAGCCCGTCGAGGATTGGGAATTTCGTGCAAAGCCAGCATGGCAGCGCCTCATCGTAATGGTCGCTGGCGTATTCGTAAACTTCATCACAGCACTCGTCATCTACGCAATGGTTCTCTTCACATGGGGCGATACATACGTGCCAATCGAAAAGATGTCGAACGGCCTTAAGTTCAACGAGCGCGCAATGAAACTTGGTTTTCAGGACGGCGACATCCCCCTGCGTACAGAAACAACGGCTTTCACGCGCTTCGACGACTCGCAGAGCATCGGCGACGTTTACCGTGCCATCTCTGAAGCCCAGCAGGTGACGGTACTCAGAAACGGCAAGGAAGTAACGCTGCAACTCCCAGGCGAAATCAACAT
>ONWB01000199.1 GCA_900321445.1 uncultured Prevotellaceae bacterium
AGATTTCGAGGATTTCGACGGATTGATTCTGCGTTTTGCTGGGGATTTCAGCGTTTTCTGCCGGGATATGCTTCGAGGGCCTTGCGCAGAACGAGGAGTGCGCGCTTGAGGTCTTCAATCTTCAGAACGTATGCTATGCGCACCTCGTCCTTACCTGTATCAGGGGTTACATAGAAACCCGAGGCAGGCGCCATCATGACGGTTTCGCCCTCGTAGTTGAAATCCGTAAGGCACCATGCGCAGAACCTTTCGGCGTCGTCAACAGGCAGACGGGCAACAGTATAGAACGCACCCATCGGCATAGGGCTATAAACGCCGGGAATCTGGTTGAGACCTTCGATCAGGCAGTTGCGGCGCTTGAGGTATTCATCGTAACATGCATCCTGATAGCTTTGTGGCTCGTCGAGAGATGCTTCCGCCACAATCTGTCCGAGCAGGGGCGGACTGAGGCGCGCCTGACAGAATTTCATAACGGCATCACGCACTTCGGCATTCTTCGTCACGATGGCTCCAACACGTATTCCACACTCGCTATATCGTTTTGAAACAGAGTCGATAAGGACGATATGCTCTTCTATTCCTTCAAGGTGAAAAGCAGAGATATATGGAGCGTCTGTATAGGTAAATTCGCGATACACCTCGTCGCTAAAAAGGAAGAGGTTGTAACGCTTCACAATGTCGCGAATCTGCATCATCTCCTCACGGGTATAGACATAGCCCGTCGGGTTGTTGGGGTTGCAAATCATGATGGCGCGCGTGCGTTCATTGATTAGTTTCTCGAACTCCTCAACCTTCGGCAATGCGAAGCCTTTGTCTATCGTCGTAGCAACGGTACGAATGCGGGCACCAGTACCTATGGCCATGCTTTTGTAGTTTGCATATCCTGGTTCTGGCATAAGAATTTCGTCGCCTGGATTCAGGCACGTGAGGAATGCGAACAGTACAGCCTCGGAGCCTCCAGTAGTGATGATGATGTTGTCAGGCGAGAGTTGGATATTAAATTTAGCATAATACCGTACCAGCTTCTCCCTGTACGACTTAAACCCATCACTCGGGCTATACTCCAGCGTCGTACGGTTGATGTTTTTCAGAACGTCCAACCCTGCTTTCGGCGTCGGCAGGTCGGGCTGTCCGATGTTGAGGTGATACACCTTTATGCCGCGTTCTTTTGCTTCGACTGCAAGTGGTGCCAGCTTGCGAATTGGCGACAGCGGCATCTCCTGAGCACGCTGCGACATGTGCAATGTGTGTTCGCTCATATCTATTTTATTGCTTTTTTGCCTTATAATCGTCGGCAAATTTAGCACAAAGACTTCGGAGCAGCAAATCTTTTTGCCTATTTTCATCATGCAGGGGAATATGTAGCGAAGCGCTTGCGACTGATTATCAGACAGTTCGCAGCATTTCCGAATGATTGTCTCGCGGTCAAAGTGGTCAAAGTGGTCAAGGTCAAAATGGTCAAAATCGATTTCGGAAACGCGGTCATTGCTCACTATATATAAATAATAAAATTATTTATATATAGTGTCGGTTTTGACAACATCAGTTTTCGATTTTGACAAATGACCAAATGACCAAAATGACCCAAATGACCACGCAAGCGTATGCAGTGAAAATTTTCTTGAAAAAAGTTGCCTTCCTATTCGTAGACCGCAATGGGAAAGTTGTATCTTTGCATCGTCTAAGCCAGGACTTCAGGCGCTTTGTCGGGTTGTTTATAACCCACAACTGATTTTCAGGGCGTTACGCAAGATTGGAAGCGCTACAATCCGCACTCACGCCCTCGCCAAGAGGTCCGCAGGCAAAAGACGTTGCTATTTGACTTATTGAACAACAGAAGAAGACACACGCAGCCGCAAACAAACAGAAAATGCACCGCTGGTCAGCAGGGAACCTCCGCCTGCGCGCCCCCAGCAGGAAGGACATCCTCAGCAGCGGCAACTTCCTCAGCGGCAAGCACTTCATCCGCTGCGAGCGCCTCCTCGGGTGGGTCGTCGGAGAGCGGTTCCTCGCCGATTATGAAGCGTTTGTAGTAGGATATCATCAGGGTTGTAAGCGGGAGGGCTATTATCAGGCCTATTATGCCGAGCATATATCCCCATACGGTCAGGGAGAGTAGTATTATAGCTGGAGAGAGTCCCGTGATATTGCCCATAACAAGTGGCGTGACGACGGTGTCCTGAAGTATCTGCACAACGATATAGACGAGTATGACTCCGCCTATGAGCAGCCAGAAGTTCTGCCCTGTGTCGGCAGCTCGCAATAGGGCCAGTATGGTAGCGGGAAGTATGCCTACGACCTGAACGTAAGGTACGAAGCTGATTAGTCCGATGAAGAGTCCCAGGGCGATGGGCATCGGGAAGCCAATTATCAGGAAGCCGACGGAGAACATCACGCAGTTGCTGAGCGCCACGAGAGCCTGTCCGCGGAAATATCCGCTCATCCCATGACTGATGTCGCTCAGCAGCATCTGCGCCATCGGACGCCGCCGCCTGGGAATGTAGCGTATCCATCCTTCGGAGTATTTCTCGTAATCCATCAGCAGGAAGAAGAAGTATAGCACGCCAATCAGCGAGGCCAAAATGTCGATTATTATGCCCGCAGCGTCCCACACGGCATCCCACACCTGCCCGAAGACGTTCTTCAAGGCCTGCTGCACGTCCTTCTCGCGCAGGAGCTTCTCAATCTTCTCCTGACTGAGATTCTCTTGTTTTCTGAGAAAACGGATATTGTTTGCTATCACCGCAATCACCTCTTAACTATGTATAGTCTACCATAATTTCTAAATGATTGCAAGTATCAGCCTGCCAATGGGTTGTTTTATTGCCGCAAAAAGCTTATCTCTTTTTGTACAGCACCAATTCGGGATTCTTGCCCTCCGCTTCATAAGTGCTGACTAAGATAAAATCCATATTTGCTAAAATCCCAAAGCATCTGTCT
>ONWB01000091.1 GCA_900321445.1 uncultured Prevotellaceae bacterium
ACGTTCAGCAAATAGTCTATGCCGTCGGGATCCTTAACCTGTACGCCTTTCTTGATGAACGACATTATTTGCTTTCTTTCGCGTTGGCGCTCCTTTGCGTACGAGTCCTCTTCCTCGCAACTTTGCAACGCTGGAACCAAGCAAAAGACAAGCAAAAGTAATTTTGCAAAATGCTTCATCAGTTTTCTTCTTTTTGAGGTATGATGAGTTTGTAGCCCTTTCCGTGGATGTTTATAATCTGTACACGCTCGTCATCCTGCAGGAGTTTACGCAACTTCGTTATATAAACGTCCATAGAGCGCGCGTTGAAGTAGTTGTCGTCAATCCAAATCGTGCGCAGGGCAAAATCTCTTTGAAGAATATCGTTTGCGTGTGCGCAAAGCAGGCTCAGAAGTTCGCTCTCTTTTGTGGTGAGTTTCTTATGAACATCGCCGTGCGCAAGCACCTGCGTCTGAGTGTCGAAAGTATATTCTCCTAACTCATACGATGTGCGGTCGTGAGACTTTCTCTTTGTCACGCGGCGCAGTATTGCTTCGATGCGCATCGTAAGCTCCTCCATCGAGAAAGGTTTCGTCAGGTAGTCGTCGGCACCAATCTTGAAACCTTCGAGGATGTCCTCCTTCAAGGTTTTAGCCGTAAGGAAAATGATGGGGATTTCCTCGTTCATCTGGCGAATGTCGCGTGCAAGGCTGAAACCATCCTTCAGCGGCATCATGACGTCGAGCACGCAAAGGTCGTACTTTTCAGTAAGGAAGGCTCTGTATCCTTCTTCGCCATCAGGACAAAGCGTTGTGTCGTAGTCCTTAGCTTGGAGATACTCGCGAAGAAGCATTCCAAGGTTCTCGTCGTCCTCGCACAGGAGGATTTTCTTGTTTTCTTCCATGTTGTGTATACTTTAAAGTTTATTGTTTTACGATTATTGGTTATTGGTTAACGGTTATTGGTTATCGGTTATTGGTTATCGCTCTCCGAAGCCTCCGTAGGCAGGGAGATGATGAAGCGTGTTCCACGTCCGAGCGCGCCCTCGGCATGTATCGAGCCGTGGTGGTAATCCACGACCTTCTTGACGTATGCCAGTCCTAAGCCGAAGCCCTTCACATCGTGGCGGTTGCCAGTATGCGAGCGATAGAATTGCTCGAATATCTTCTTTTGCTCTTCGCGCTTGATGCCGATGCCGTTGTCCTCAACGGTTATCAGTATGTGCCCACCTTTATTTTCGCTGCTTAAGTGTATGCGCAGACGCCTGTCGGGATGCTTGTACTTTACTGCATTGTCGAGCAGATTGAATACAACGTTCGTAAGGTGCATCTGGTCACCATAGACGATGTCGTCCTCCGCACTCAAATAGGTTGCTATCGTACCTCCGGAACTTTCCACCTTCAAGCGGAACGTATTTGCGATGTCCTCGAGCAGGGCATTCATGTGCGTTTCCTTGGGATTGAAGGTGCCGCCTTTTTTGTCGAACAGCGACATCTGCAATACTTTCTCCACTTGGAAGCGTAGGCGTTTCGTCTCGTCGATGATAACGCCAGTTATACGCTTTACGCTGGCCTCGTTCTTTCCTATTGCTGGGTCGGAGAGCATCTGCGCAGCAAGGGATATACTGGATATCGGCGTCTTGAACTCGTGCGTCATGTTGTTGATGAAGTCCGTCTTCATCTCAGCAAGTGTCTTCTGGCGAACGAAGCTGTATATCGTGAACACGAACATGAAGAGAAGCACGAACGTGAACACGATCGCAGGAATTACGAATCGTGCACTTGAAAACACGTAGCGGTTCATGTCGGGGAACACAACATAGAGGAATCCCTGCTGGCGCGCAGCATCGTTTGCAAACAGCACTTGCCGATAGACGCGCCCGCCCTGTCCCGCGTCGTAGTCGGGACACATTCTCACGGTGTCGCCAAGCGCATTCGTCACATAGTAGTGGTATGCCAGCGTCTCGTCGTCTATGCCGTTGTTCCTAAGGGCTCCCGTCAGTATGCTCTCAAGTCCGTCAAGACGTTCGGCAAGGGGGCGAGTGCTGTGCTGATAGAGGAGCATGAATACTTCCTCTTCGAGTAGTCCCTGCTGGCGGCGATAGCTCTGATATAGCTTACTCCGCAGCTTCTCCGTGCCTCGCCCTGCCGTCTCCGCATAGCTTTCAATAAAAGCCTTCGTAGGTCTCACTCCGTGCATCTCAGCCATTTTCTGCTCGAAAGCCGAGATTGTAAGCTCTATAGAGTCTGTTGCGGCTGCCGTGTCGCTGGCCTCTTGCGTGGTACCCGACATCTCGAGAAGTATATGGTGGGTTTCGTTAAGTTCCAAGTCATGTGCCGTCTGCGACAACGCACGCTGCGCACTTTCCGAGAGCTGTTCTTGGCGCATAGTCAGAACGTCGCCTAAATAGCGCGCCTGCAGATACAGAAGCGTCACAAACGAAACTCCCATCACAACCGTTATTATCCAAATAGTATATCTGCGCATAAGAATTAAAATCGGCACAAAAATACGCCCATCTCCTAAAACCCGAGCACTTTTCACAATTATTTTATTAAAAAACTCAAGAATTTAACATTTTTATGCTATTTTATGGCCCTATTTGCAACATACACCGTCGTGCCATTCCTCGACAAACTTCATAAGACAAAGAGGCTACTTCAAGCGTTGTGGAGCAGCAAAGTTTGAATAATTGAAAAAAGTTTGTACCTTTGCGCCTACAAACAAAACATCCTGCAAGAATGATACATTCAATGACCGGCTACGGCAAGGCCGAAGCACACTATGGAGAGAAGAAAATATACGTTGAGGTAAAGTCGCTGAACTCAAAGCAACTGGATGCCAGTGTGCGCCTCGCACCACTGTACCGCGAACGCGAAATGGAACTGCGCCGCAAACTCGCCATACTACAGCGCGGAAAGGTGGAGATGAACATCTGGGTGGAAAAGGAGGTTGCGCATGCTGCGAGCCCCATAAATGCCGACGTGGTGGCATCGTACGCAGAACAACTGCGTACAATAAGCCGCGAAAAGGGGATTGTCTTGCGCGAGGACGGAATCTGGGATTTATTGGTTCGACTGCCTGACGTTACGGCCTCGACAGCAGCAGAGACACTGAGCGATGAGGAATGGGACGCCGTCAGCGGTGCCGTAGAGGAAGCTCTCGCCATGCTCACAGCCTTTCGCAGGCAGGAGGGAGAGGCTTTGGAAGCAAAGTTCCGCGAGAAGATTGCAAACATACGTAGCCTCATGCAGGAGCTAACACCCTACGAACAGGGGCGAGTACAACGCATACGTGAACAGTTGGAAAGCCGCCTTGCGGAACTGCGAGGCATTGACTACGACCGCGGCCGGCTTGAGCAGGAACTCATCTTCTACATAGAAAAGCTCGACATCGGCGAAGAGCGCCAGCGTCTCACAAACCACCTTGACTACTTTATCCAAACTCTTGAGGGTGAAATTGGGCAAGGCAAGAAGCTGGGCTTCATAGCGCAGGAGATGGGACGCGAAATCAATACAACTGGCTCAAAGAGCAACCAAGCGGAAATGCAGAACATCGTCGTTCGTATGAAGGACGAACTTGAACAAATCAAGGAGCAGGTTTTGAATGTATTGTAACAAGTAAACTATGGGCAAGATACTTATCGTCTGCGCACCCTCTGGAACAGGCAAGAGCACCATCATATCGCACCTGATGGAGCAAGGGCTTCCACTGCGCTTCTCCGTATCATGCACCAGCCGCCCGCCACGCGGACAGGAGCAGAATGGCGTTGAGTACTACTTCATCACGGAGGAGGAATTCCGCAGCCATATTGCTGCTGGCGACTTCCTTGAATATTGCGAGGTCTATGCCGGACGCTTCTATGGCACCCTGCGTTCAGAAGTGGACACGCGCCTTGAACGAGGCGAGAATGTCGTACTGGACCTCGATGTGATTGGAGGCGAGAACATAAAGCGCATATACGGCGACAGAGCCATGAGCCTCTACATACTGCCACCAAGTATCGCCGAACTACGCAGACGCCTTGAGGCGCGAGGGACAGACACGCCTGAAGTCATCAACGATCGAATTGCCCGTGCAGAATTTGAACTTTCACACGCCAAGAACTTTGACACCTGCGTTGTGAATGACGACCTTGCAACAGCAAAAGCCGAAGCGTTCGTAAAGGTGAGGAACTTCCTCGAGGGGCATCGCCCAAAGCGCACGGTTATATTCGGAGGCTCGTTCAACCCTCTCCACAATGCCCACCTGGAACTTGCTCGCGAAGTTGTGCGCGAAGGCTTGGCAGAGGATGTGTGGTTAATGGTGTCGCCACAGAATCCCCTCAAGGACACCCCCACCCTGCTCGACGAACAAAAAAGGCTGGAACTTTGCCAACGAGCTGTAGCCGAAGATGAAGGGCGCATCCACGTCTGCAACTTGGAATTTAACCTCCCGCGACCATCGTACACATGGAACACGCTACAGGAACTGCGTCGCAGACACCCTGAGCGCGACTTCTCACTACTCGTAGGTGCAGATAGTGCGCAGAACTTCCTGCGTTGGTATCGTGCAAGTGATATCCTCGCCACAACACCCCTTATCGTATATCCCCGCAGCGGATACACTATCCCTGACGAACTTGACACGATGGCTACACGCGGCATTAAGCGTCTGCAGGCTCCGCTTAGGGACATATCCTCCACAGACCTGCGACGCATGGTCAGGGAAGGCAAAAGCATACGCGGACTCGTCCCCGACGCTATCTGCAACGATGTTGAAACAGCATACAGCAACGTACTATGAACCAGACGAAAGAAATACGCTGGGGCTTCATCGGATGCGGCGAAGCCACGGAGCGGAAGAGCGGACCCGCTTTTGGAATGATAGACAGGTCGCGTGTCGTAGCGGTAATGCGCCGCAATGCTGAGAAAGCGGCTGATTACGCACGCCGACATGGAGTACCCAAATGGTACACCGACCCTGTAGAGCTGGTCAGCGACCCTGAGGTGAACGCCATCTACATCGCAACACCGCCATCCACACACGCTACATACGCCATCATGGCCATGAAGGCTGGGCTCCCAGTGTATGTAGAAAAACCCCTCGCCGCCGACTATGAGGACTGTTGCCGCATTATGAGGATGAGCGAAGTTACAGGCGTACCATGCTTCGTTGCTTACTACCGCCGCTATCTCCCTTATTTCCAGAAGGTGTTCGACATGGTAAAGAAAGGTGCCGTGGGAAAAGTCCTAAACGTGCAAATCCACTTCGCAGTACCGCCCCGAGATCTCGACTACAACAGGAGCAACCTACCCTGGCGCGTGCAGGCAGACATCGCTGGCGGTGGATATTTCTACGACCTTGCACCGCACCAGATAGACCTCTTGCAACAAATGTTCGGCCCTATCGTTGAGGCTTCGGGATTCAAAGCCAATCGCGGTGGGCTCTACACAACAGAGGACACTGTCAGCGCGTGTTTCCGTTTTGCCGATGGCCTGCCAGGAAGTGGTTCATGGTGCTTTGTTGCTGACGAGACAAGCCGCGAAGACAACATCTTTATCATAGGCGATGGAGGTAAGTTGCGTTTTTCCGTATTTACCTACGACCCCATAATACTATACAACACTTCTGGGCGTCAATATTTCAAGCCCGAAAATCCCGAGCACGTCCAGCTCCCACTTATCCAAAATGTGGTGGAGCACCTACAGGACAAGGCTGTTTGCCAATGCGACTGTGTGAGTGCGACACCCGTCAACTGGGTTATGGACAGAATTTTGGGAAAACTCTGAGATGAGGAATCTTCTACTTTTGACCGTTTGGCTATTCGCATTGTTGGCATCGGCACAAGAAACTGATACCCTGCGCATTGATACGCTACGTGTTCAATGCTCAACGCGGAATTGTCAATGTTCAACGTCCCAAAGAGACTTCAGCGAGCCTTGTAGTGCATGTCAGCCAGCGCAGACAAAGTTTGCGCGAAGGCTGGGGCACGAAAAACAAGGCGAACTAAAGCTCAATGGTCAATGGTCAATGGTCAATGGTCAATGGTCAAAGCCCGACACCATCCCAGAGGAGAGCGAATTTCGCCAGAACATGCGAAAATTGGGAAAGAAGGTGAAGAACGTAGTAAGGAGTTTCGACCGCTACGACAACGACTACATAGAGCCTAACCACTGCGAGTGGACTGTGATGGCGCAGAATACGAACTTCCTGCAAATCGTTGACATCAGCGCAAGAGGTTCCGACGGAGTGCGCAGATCCATCGACTTCTACCCGCGTCCCTCCTATAAAATAGGCCCTTACATCGGCTGGCGATGGTTTTTCTTGGGTTTCACCTTCGACATCAGCCGCCCCAATAGGGCTGCGAAGATGACGGAGATGAACCTCAGCCTATATAGTAGCATGGTGGGGGGCGACTTCGTATTCGTGAAAAATTCGGGATACTTCAATTTCGGAAGGATTCGTGGCTTCGACAATGTCAAAAGCAGCGAGCTGCGGGGAAAAGCATTTGGTGGCCTAAGCACATATACAGTCAGCGCAAATGTCTACTATGTTTTCAACCATAGGAAGTTCTCCTACCCTGCAGCATACAACCAGAGCACCGTGCAGAAGAAGAGCGCAGGAAGCTTTATCCTCGGCTTCCGTTATGACCGCCAGCGCATAAACCTCGACTACGACAAATTACCCGACGTATTGAAAACAAACGACGACATCGACACCCACCTCGACTTCAAGAACCTCTCCTACCACAGCTACACCATCAACGCAGGCTATGCATACAACTGGGTGCCTGCACGCAACCTCCTGCTGGCCGTCTCCCTGACACCCGCAATAGGCTACAAGCGCTGCAGCGGCGAAGAGTTTTCAGGGCGTAATGTCATAAAAAGCGTCAGTTCTCTGAACTTCGACTTCATCGGACGCATTGGATTCGTATGGAATAATGGCAACTATTTTGCTGGCACATCACTCGTTAGCCAGCTCTACGACTACCATCGCGACCAACTTTCCGTTGCCAACAGCGTAAACTACCTAAATTTATACGCAGGTCTCTACTTCGGACTCAAGAAAAAGTATCGACCTAAGCGCACGGAATAACGGTGTTCATGCCTTAAATTACAAACTACATGCTGGCTCCCAGCCATCCCAAGCCGTTACACTGCCAGCACTTGCCACTTCCTGGATAATTACACCCCATGCAGTTGGGAGTTCCCAGTCCTTGGCACATCGAACAAAAGCCCGAACCATTGCAACTGGGGCAATCGATTGTTACGAACTCCTTTCCAGTATTGTCGAAAGGCAAGAAATCGCTCCAACCTATCCATTGCCCAGTATTCTCGTCCTTCAAGCCAAGACGTGTGTAGTATGTTCTCGTTCCAGACAAGGGATTTAGAGAATCATTGTACAAAGCAACCCACCAGTCGCCGCTCGAGCAAGTCGTCTCCCATGTACACATCATACTGTTACCCTTTGCTATCATAGGGCTACCGTTGGAAAACTTGTGCCCAGTGCCTGCGGGAATATCCACAAACATATAGGCACAGACCTTATGTCCTGCGCACCCCGAGACTTCCATGCTATAATGGAATTGCAACATCTTTCGCCCATCATCGCCAGGCACGTTGTGCTCAAGGCACAAGTTGGAAAACGTCACATGTTGTGCAATGGAACAATTTGCCACAAGTACAGACAGGAGGCAAAAAACAAATTTCATCTTCATAGTTTGCGTCTATTTGCAGTTTTTGGGAGCGACACTGTATCGACATGTTGCTACTATGCCTGTAATGATGATTCTTCCTCTCGTTTTGCAAGCTTCTCGCGCAGGGTTTCTTTCTTCTCCTCAAGGCGGTAAGAAATCTGCTTCTGCGTATAGGTACCATCGTTATTCTTTACTGCCATATATTCCGGCAGCCCCGAGTAGTTGAGCGTATAGATGCTCTTATTGCTATTTGCTTTGGGTGTCTGCGTAATTGATCCTGACGGAACAAGCAAATCCGATTCACTGACATCCTTCCATTCGCCGTCATCACCGGCAACCTGATATTGAAGCGTCACCAGACTCGGTGTCTTCACATGGGTTTCTGTGTCCGTCCCATCGTCCAGCCACGTCTTGGTGAAGCTGGATTCCTCATCAGATGCTTTCTTCACCCAGACAAAATCATATGTCAGAGCACTGTTCAGCGTTGTGTTTGGTACAGAGCCGACACTGGTATTGTTGTCCGTACGTTTAATTGAAGCAGTAGAAAGCGTAGACAGAATATAAGTATTTAATATCGCATAAAACTTATCTGCAAATGTAATCATAACCTCACCCTTCCAATAAGTCCCCCATTTTATTGGTCATATAATGATCCCGCTTAAGTGATCGATCTCATGCTGAATGATCTGCGCCGTCCA
>ONWB01000191.1 GCA_900321445.1 uncultured Prevotellaceae bacterium
TATATCTATGAAAACTGCTCTTTTTCCATGTTGTGCCATTGATAATAGTGTCACCTTTCATCGTATATATTTGATAGAACTTCGTAACATCTCCGCAATACACTATCCACTCCTTACCTTCCTCAACGAAAGGATGATATTTCTGCGCCAGTGCATTTCCTGCAAACAGCGCGAACATTGCCAAAATAAAAGATATGCGTTTCATGGCTATTGTGTTTTATTCGATAGTTCCGTATATGAATTCTAATTCTGCGGCCAAAGGTATCACAAAACTTCCGTTCTGCAAAATCGAGCGACAGTTTTTTGTTTCAGGGTTATGTCATTAAAGTTTTATGCGGAAAAAAATAGAAATATTCCATTCGAGAGACCAAGCGCTGAGGCGTTTTCATTTCTCGATCGGGCAAAACGGAAACAAGTTCTGGTCCGCTCTTTTGGTTTTACGAAAACCTTGAAGTCGTTGATGGGAACAAACAAAAAAGAGGCGTCTGGGGAGTGTCAATGGATTTATTATTGTACTTTTGCCGTGCAAAAAGAACAAAGATATGCCTAAACTGTATCTCTTAGACGCCTACGCGCTCATATATCGTGCATACTACGCCTTGATAAGTGCGCCGCGCATAAATTCAAGGGGCGTGAACACCTCTGCCTCCTTTGGCTTCGTAAGGACTTTGGACGAACTTCTGCGCAAGGAGTCGCCCGACTACATCGCCATTGCCTTCGACCCCGCAGGGCCGACGTTCCGCCACGAGGCTTATCCCGACTACAAAGCGCAAAGAGAGGCTACGCCCGAGGACATCAAGCGCAGCATCCCGACGATTAAGGACATTATCCGCGCCTACAACATCCCCATACTCGAAGTGGCGGGCTACGAGGCCGACGACGTTATTGGAACGGTGGCGAAGATGGGTGCCCGAAGCGGTATGGAGGTCCACATGATTACCCCCGACAAAGACTACGCCCAGCTTGTGGAGCCTGGCATCCTCATGCAGCGTCCAGGGAAGGGCGCGAACCCGTGGGAGATACTGGGACCCGCAGAAGTTGCCGAGAAGTACGGCTTTCAGTCTCCCGAGCAGATGATAGACTATTTGGCGCTCGTAGGCGACGCCTCCGACAACGTGCCTGGATGCCCTGGCGTGGGGCCAAAGACGGCAGTAGCCCTGATTGAGCGCTTTGGAAGTGTGGAGCAGATGCTGCAGCGTACCGACGAACTGAAGGGTGCTCAGCAGTCGCGCATCAGGGAGAACGAGGAGAAGATACGCTTCTCGAAGTTCCTCGTGACGATAAAGACTGACGTTCCCCTGCCCGCCGACTTCACGCTGGAAAGCCTGAAGACGCAGAAGGCGAACAACGCCGAACTGCGCCGACTCTTCGAGGAACTGGAGTTTCGCTCGTTCATCAAGCAACTCGATGGCGGCGACGGTATGGAGAAAGCGCAGAAAAAAGCGCCCGCCGCTCCCTCGCTCTTCGACTTCATGGAGGAAGATGCCGCCGAAGGTGCCCAGGAGGAGGTGGCGGCTGCCGTACAAGCCAAGACGACGTACCGCAACATCGCGAATCCGCAGGAACTGGAGGCGTTGTGCCGCCGCATTGCCGATGCGGGCTGCTTTGCCCTCGGCATAGAGGCTACGCAAGGCTCAGCCCTCGATGCGCGACTCACGAACATAGGCATTTCTATCGCCGAGGGCGAAGCGTGGGCGCTGGAGTGCAATCCTGCTGACGACGAGCCCACGAAGGCGACGCTTCGTGCCCTGCAGCCGCTGCTGGAGTCTGCGGACGTCGAGAAGGTAGTGCACAATGCGAAGGACGCCGTCACCATCCTGGCGCATTATGGAGTGGAACTCGCAGGCAGCGTCTTCGACCCCATGCTTGCGCACTACGTCCTTCAGCCCGAGCAGCAGCACGGGATGGACTATCTCTGCGATACGCTCCTGCGCCTCCGCATGCAGTATGCGGCGACGACAAAGAGCGACAAGCGAGCATGCGAGAAGGCTGACGTCACGCTGCGTCTGAAGAAGAAACTCGCTGCGGAACTGGCGAAGGAGCCTGCCATTGAGCGCGTTTTCCGCGAGATAGAGTCCGTTCCTCATAACCTCTCCAAGGCAGGTCGGCGAGGTTCTCTTTGGCGAACTGCACCTCTCTGACAAGGCGAAAAAGACGAAAAGCGGACAGTACAGCACCTCCGAGGAGATTCTGCAGAAGTTGAGCGCGAAGCACCCCATCGTGGAGAAGATACTTGCCTACAGAGGGCTGAAAAAACTGCTGAGCACATACGTCGAAGCCCTGCCGAGGCTTGTGCGCCCAGACACGGGGCACGTACACACTTCCTTCAACCAAGCCGTGACGGCAACGGGGCGACTGTCGTCGTCGAACCCGAACCTGCAGAACATACCCGTGCGAGGCGAGGACGGACGCGAGATTCGCCGTGCCTTCGTGCCCGAGGAGGGAGAGGTGTTCTTTGCTGCCGACTACAGCCAGATTGAGCTGCGCATCATGGCGCACCTGAGCCAGGATCCCGCACTCATCCAGGCGTTTAACTCGGGCGCCGACATCCACGCGGCAACGGCGGCACGCATCTTCCACAAGGACATCGGCGACGTGACGAAGGACGAGCGTCGAAAGGCAAAGACTGCCAACTTCGGCATCATATACGGAATCTCCGCTTTCGGGCTTGCCGAGAGGATGGGCGTGGGAAGGCAGGAGGCGAAGGAGCTCATCGAGAATTATTTCAAGACGTATCCTGGCGTGCAAGCCTATATCGACAGAAGTATCAACGTGGCGCGCGAGCAGGGCTATGTGGAAACGTCGCTCGGGCGCCGCCGCTACCTCCCCGACATCAACAGCCGCAACGCCGTGAATGCTCCCATACAGGGAACGGCTGCCGACATCATGAAGATAGCAATGATTCGCGTCGATGCAAGAATGCGCGCAGAGGGACTTCGCGCAAAGATGCTACTGCAAGTGCACGACGAACTCGGCTTCAGCGTATCGCCGCAGGAGCTTCCGCGCCTCCGACAGCTTGTAATCGAGGAGATGGAGCGCGCCTTCCCTATGAGCGTACCCCTCGAGGCCGACTGCGGCGAGGGCAAGAATTGGCTGGAAGCGCACTAAAAATTCGTTTTGAGCCTCGTCCGCATTGCGATGAGGCTTTTTCGTTGCTTTGAGAAGGCTTCTCGTTCATAAACCACAGGCGTGAGATGATTATCCCACGTCTGTGGTTTTATTATCCCACGCTTGTGGTTTATTCATCCCACGTCTGTGGTTTATGAACTTCCTGTCTCGTTCCTGCGTCTTTAAGCATGTAGGGGCGCACCTTCTTCGCATGAAAAGTTCTTTTCCTCGCTTTGTTTTTCATCTTTCGGCTACGCAGAACTATGCATGGCGGCCTTACGTTACGCACCGTTTGTTATGACAAGCATGCAGAACCTTGCGCCCTGCTGCAGCAACGATGACGACGGCGGCGGCATGCGCCTCGTCGTGAATCCAAGCCTCGTGCGCCATTAGAGCTCAATGAATTTTTCAGTGTTCAATTTTCAATTTTCATTTGTTATGTGTATTTTTGCCCGCGCAAAAAACAAAAATACAATATCATATTTGAACAAATGAAAAAGATCCTTTCCCTCGTGGTCCTGATGACCCTCAGCCTTGCAGCATGGGCGCAGGTGAACTTCACCGTAACGCAGAAGCGGGTGAGTCCTACTGAAATCGACATCATCTTCAAGGGCACCATAGCCCAAGGATGGCACGTGTATTCTACCACCGTGGGCGATGGCGGTCCCACTCGCGCATCTTTCAACGTCGACAAGAAAGACGGCGTGGAGCTTGTAGGCAAACTGAAGGACGGCCCAGGCGTTAAGACGGAGCAAGACCCCATCTTCGAGATGCCCGTAAGCTTCTTCGAGCATAATTGCTCGTTCACGCAGCGCGTGAAGCTCACGAAGAAAGACTACAACATGAAGGCCTACATGGAGTTTGGCGCATGCAACGACGAAAACTGCCTGCCGCCGACGCCTGTTGACGTAACCGTGAAGGGTTCCGACGGCCCCGACAAGACGGACGAGGCTGCTACGGAGGAAAGCGAGGACGCCGAGGAAACTGCTGCGCAGGAGAATGCCGACACGACGGCAACGGCTGGCGACTCCTTGGCGCTGGCTGCGCTGGCAAACGTGGATTCTACGGCGCTCGACGGCTGGTATGCTCCCGTCATCGACCAGATGAAATCCTACGGCGAGGAGAATTCCGCAAGCGGAAAGGGACTTTGGTACATATTCCTGATGGGTATCATCGGCGGCTTTATCGCACTTGTGACACCCTGCGTATGGCCGATTATTCCAATGACCGTAAGCTTCTTCTTGAAGCGCGCCGACGACAAGAAGAAGGGCATCCGCGACGCCATACTCTACGGCGTCAGCATCGTCGTCATTTATGTTGCATTGGGGCTCATCGTGACGTCCATATTTGGCACGAATGCCCTGAACGACTTGTCCACGAACGCCATATTCAACATCTTCCTGTTCCTGTTGCTCGTAGTGTTTGCCGCGAGCTTCATGGGCGGCTTCGAGATAACTCTGCCCTCGTCGTGGAGCAACAAGATTGACGAGAAGGCAAACAGCACGACGGGTATGTTGAGCATCTTCCTCATGGCACTGACGCTGACGCTCGTCAGCTTCTCCTGCACAGGTCCCATCATCGGCTTCCTGCTCGTGGAAGTGACAACGGAGGGAGGCTCGTTCATGGCTCCTACGGTGGGTATGCTTGGCTTCGCTATCGCGCTGGCGCTTCCCTTCACGCTCTTCGCACTCTTCCCCACGTGGCTGAAGAAGGCAAAGGGCTCTGGCGGAGGGTGGATGAACGTCGTGAAGGTTGTGCTTGGTTTCATTGAGCTTGCCTTCGCCCTGAAGTTCCTCAGCGTTGCAGACCTTGCCTACGGCTGGCATCTGCTCGACCGCGAGACATTCCTCGCACTCTGGATTGCTATCTTCGGACTTATGGCTGCATACCTCTTCGGCTGGATTAAGTTCCCCCACGACGACCCCGAGGAGAAGAACGTTGGCGTGACGCGCTTCTTCATCGGACTATGCTCCCTCGCCTTCAGCATTTACATGATTCCTGGTCTTTGGGGCG
>ONWB01000210.1 GCA_900321445.1 uncultured Prevotellaceae bacterium
CGGTGAGAAGCGCGACGGAAGAGAATATGAATCTTTCGAAACGGGAAATCCAAGAAGCATTCATGGAAGGTTTCGAGAAAAGCGAAGACAAAATTTCCTGGATGCAAGACAAGTATCAGAAAAAACATTAGTTTTAAGAGTATAACTCGTCTCATTTTAACGGTATATTAATGAATTACAAATAACATAACACTATGAAAATCAAAAGATTAATCAAACACAACCTCATGCGGGCGGCCATGACGCTCGCGCTCATCATGACCTGCGCAACGGCGTGGGCACAAGAAGTACAGACCTACTACATCGACGAGAACGACAACATGCGGACATACGAGAACATGGAGATACGCGGGCGCGGCAACTCCACATGGAACCGCAACCCCGCAAAGAAGCCCTACCGCATACGCTTTGCCGAGCCAGAGCAGTTCCTGGGCAAAGACCACGCCACGGCACGCAACTGGACGCTGATGGCAAACGCCTACGACAAGAGCCTCATACGCAACGCCCTCACCTCGGAACTCAGCCGCTTCACAGGACAGCCGTTCAGCGTGGCTGCAAAGTTCGTGGACGTCACGCTCAACGGCGAGTACATCGGCACGTACCACATCTCCGACCATCCCGAAGCCGCGCCCGGACGCGTGGAGCTTGCCCAAGGCGGCACAGGAACCGACGTCAGCTACTTCCTCGAAGTCGATGGCTACGCCGAGCACAACTGGTTCTCGACGTCAAACATAGGCGTGAAGGTACGCATACACACGCCTAAGGACGAACTCACCTCGGCGCAGAAATCGTACATACAGGCGCAGGTGAACGCCTTCGAGGCGGCACTCATGGGCAGCGACTTCAAGGATCCCGAGAAGGGCTACCGCCAGTACGTCGATAGCGTCTCGCTCGCCAACTGGTTCTGCGCTAATGAAATATGCGCGAACTACGATGGCTACTGGAGCCTCTACTTCTACAAGAACACCGGCGACAAGCGCTTCTACTTCGGCCCCATGTGGGACTACGACATCGCCTACAGCAACGACAGCCGCCCCGGCGACACCGCCGAGCAGCTCATGAGCGACTGCGGCGCAGAACTCGACAAGGCGGGGCGCTGGGTGAACCGCATGTGGGAGGACCCCTGGTTCCAGCAGCTCGTCAATCGCAGACTCAGGGAGATAATCGCCGACGGCGTGGAGGCTTTCCTGCTCGAGAAGGTCGATAGCCTCTCGACGCTCATCAACGAGTCGCAGGCACTGAACTTCAAGAAATACGGCATCAGTACAAAGACCTACAACGAGCGCGTGCTGCATAGCACTTACGCAGAATACGTCGAGGACCTGCGCAGCTTCATCCGCCGCCACTGCAAGTTCCTGCCAGGAGCCTTTGCCGCGAAAGCCGGCATCGAGGTGGAGCCCGAGCCCTTCAGCGCCGACCCCGAACGCTACTACAAGATTCGTTCCGTGCGCGCCGACGTCTTCTGGGACGTGCGCGGCGGCGAAGCAAAGGACGGTGCCATCATTGCCGTATATGCCAACGACAACGCACGCAACACGCAGAAGTGGATATTCCGTCAGCAGGGCGACTACTACCAGCTCGTCTCCCACGACGGCAGATGGGCGCTGACCGACGCCTCTCCAGCAGGAACGGCCGCAACAAGCACGACGAGCGCAAACCTCAAGCTCGCGGCTCCCGACGCAAGCCTTCCCCACCAGCTTTGGACGGTAGTGCCGCAGGCCTCCAGCCGCTACAACTTCATCAACCTCGGCAGCGGACGCACGGCAAACCTCGACGGAGGCAGCACCGACAACAATACGCGCGTCATCTCCTACGCCACCGACGAAGCCAAGAACAAAACGGGGCAGAACCGCCTATGGTACATCGACGAGACAGGCGAGAAAGTCGTCATCGACGGCATCGAGACCGTTTGGATGGCGAACGACACACAATCCAACGCATGCTACGACCTCCAGGGCCGACGCATACGTAGCGCAAGACCAGCAAAAGGCGTATTCATCCTGGATGGTAAGAAACTGATACGATGAATCCCTTCCTCCGCACAGAGCTCCTCCTTGGCTCCGACGCCATGGACACGTTGCGCAAGTGCCGCGTTGCTGTTTTCGGCGTCGGCGGTGTCGGCGGATACGTCGTCGAAGCCTTGGCGCGCTGCGGAGTCGGAGCCATCGACATCGTCGATAACGACATCGTGGACATCACAAACCTGAACCGCCAGGTCGTCGCGCTGCGCTCAAATGTCGGACAGGAGAAGGTGGACGTCTGCCGCAGGCGCATTCTCGAGATAAACCCCGACTGCCGCGTCACGGCGCACAGCATGTTCTACCTCCCCGAAAACGCCGACGGCATCGACCTCGCGGCCTATGACTACGTCGTGGACTGCATCGACACCGTGAGCGCAAAGCTCGAACTTGCACGCCGCTGCCACGAACTCGGCACACCCCTGCTGGCTTCACTGGGGACGGCACGCAAAATCGACCCGTCGCGCCTGCACATCTCCGACATCACAAAGACGCACACCGACCCGCTGGCAAAGGTTATGCGGAAAAAGCTGCGCGAAATGGGCGTCGCCCACCTCAAGTGCGTATGGAGCGACGAACTGCCTGCGCCAATGCAGCAAAAGGACTCCCCCCTACCCTCGTGCATA
>ONWB01000088.1 GCA_900321445.1 uncultured Prevotellaceae bacterium
CTCCTCGCCAAAGTAGAGCTTGTTGCCAATACGTATTTTGCGCGCGGGATCGACGAGGACGTCCCAAAGACGCAGCTCGCGGTTCAGCTCGCGCAGGAGGAACACTTCGATGCGTGCTCCCGTCTTCTCCTTGTTGCCGTACAAGCGTGCGGGGAACACCTTCGTGTCGTTGAATACGAAAAGGTCGTTCTCGGAATAATAGTCGAGGAGGTCGGTGAACTGCTTGTGTTCGATTTCGCCACTTTTGCGGTGGAGCACCATCATCTTGCATTCGTCGCGGTCGAAGGCGGGATATTTTGCAATCTTTTCCTCGGGCAGTTTGTACTTATACTGCGAGAGTTTGTTTGCAGGGGGGTCAAGGTTGAAAAGTTCCATTATCGTTGTGTTTATTTTGTTTTCTAATGAGAGGAGATTGGGAAGATGGACTTGTTTGGACCAATTTGTACTATCCTGAACAGGCGGACTAATTATCCTTCAGCCATTCGTCGAAGTTCTCGGGGTTCAGACAATCTTCAACTCGGATGTCGCCGACACGGGTGCGCCGCAGGGAGAGCAGGTGGGCACCGCTGCCGAGTGCTTCGCCGATGTCGCGGGCGAGAGAGCGTATGTAGGTGCCCTTTCCGCAGACGACGCGAATGCGCAGATAGTCGGGGAGGCGAAGTTCCTCCACGGTTATGCTATCTACGCGCACGGGTTTTGCGTCGAGCTTCACCTCGCGCCCCTTCCGCGCCAGTTCGTAGGCACGTTTTCCACCTGCATGACATGCGGAGAAGGCGGGCGGAACTTGCATGATGTCGCCCTCGAAGCCGCGCAGAGCATCTTCCACCATTTCCGCTGTGATGTGGGCGGTGGGAAACTCGTTGTCCACGGGATGTTCGAGGTCGTAGCTCGCCGTCGTCTGCCCGAGTCGAAGTTCTGCCACGTACTCCTTGATGTCTGTCTGTAGGTTCTCAATCTGCTTTGTGGCTTTGCCGGTGCATATCACGAGCACGCCCGTCGCCAAGGGGTCGAGGGTGCCGGCATGTCCGACCTTGATGCGCTGCCCGAGCTTGCGCGTCAGGGCGTTGCGAACGCGCGCCACAAGCTGGAAGGAGGTCATGCGATAGGGCTTGTCGAAGGCAAGTATTTGTCCTGAGATGAAGTCCATTTCTTCTAATCAACCATTTCGAGCGTGAAGGAGCTGAGTCCCATCTCGTGGAGCGCGATGATGATGAGGATGACGGCGCCCACGACGATGCGATACCATCCGAAGGCGCGGAAGCCGTACTTGGAAACGTAGCCGATGAACAGGCGTATGGCGAGGATTGCCACGATGAAGGCGACAATGCTGCCGAAGATGAGCAGGCCGAGGTTGCTGCCCTGCATGAGGATGTTGCCACTGCCGCTCTTTATGAGTTTATATACGGAGAGCACCGTGGCGCCAGCCATCGTTGGCACGGCGAGGAAGAAGCTGAACTCTGCCGCCGCCTTGCGCGTGAGACGCTGCTGCATGCCGCCCACGATGGTAGCCATCGAGCGCGAAACACCAGGTATCATCGAGATACATTGGAACAGGCCTATCCAGAAGGAACTCTTCAGGCTGGGCGATTCCTTGCGCCCGTTGCCCCAGATGCGGTCGCAGAAGAGCATGAAAACGCCGCCGACTATGAGCATGACGGCAACGAGCCACACGCGGCCGAGGTTCTCCTCGATGAAGTCGTTGAAGGCGAGGCCGAGAACCACCGCTGGCAGCACGCCGACGATGAGCTTCAGGTAGAAACGCCATATTGCGCCCCACCACGTGTGCCCCTTTTCGTTCATAGCCTCGGGGTAGAAGAACTTACGCCAATACAGGCAGACGACGGAGAGTATCGCGCCGAACTGTATGATGACGGTGAAGGCTTTCACGAACTCCGTGCTCTTCATGCCGAGCAGGCCTTCCGTGATTATCATGTGCCCTGTCGATGATACGGGCAGGAACTCCGTCAGTCCCTCAACGATGCTTATGATGAGGGCTTCCAACCATGTCATGTCCATCAGCCTTCCTTATCGGTTTTCGCAGCGTCGTCCTTCGAGCGCCACAGGATTGCAACAATCATGAAGAGGTAGCCGGCGAGGCATACGAGCGGAGCCACCTTTATGCGCATGGGGCTGAAGATGTCGTCATTGAACTCTTCTGTTCCGGAGCCCTCGCCTGCCATCAGAAACATGCCGAGGAAGACTACGAGAACCGCCACGCCGAGCATGATGAAGTTCGTGCGTCCGAAGGCGAAGACCTTTTGTTTTTGTTCCATTATGCTTTTGTGTTTTATGTTTTCAGGAAATATCTTTTTTCGCGCTTATTTCGTCAGCATCTCGCCTTCCGACATCCGCAAGAAGCGGTTTACGGAGAAATATGCGCAGAGAAGCGTCAGCAGCAGGCCGCAGCCGACGACGCTGCTGAGCGTGCACGTCACGACGAAGGGCGTCACGAGCGTGCTGATGTACGCATGCAACTGCCACAGCCACCAGATGCCGGCCATAAGCAGGCCGCAGTCGATGATGGCGGCAATGAGCCCGATGGCAAGGGCGCGCCACATGTAGGGACGGCGAATGAAACTCCACTTTGCGCCCACGAGCTTCATCGAATGGATGGTCTGCCGACGGGCATAGACGCTCATGCGCATCGTATTGTTGATGAGCGAAATGGAAATGAGCGTCAGCAAAACGGCCAGAGCCAGCAGGACGAGGTTGATGATGGGGAGCGCGGTGTTCAGCGTGTCCATGATGTCGCGCGGATATATGACGTCCATCACGTTTTCCTGCCCCTTCAACTGCGTTTCGATGCGCGCGAGGCTGTCGGGATTGGAGTAAGCGGCATCGAGATACACCTCGAACTCCGCCGGTATGGGACTATATCCTTGGAAGTCCGCGACACTGTCGGCAAGAGCTTCCTCCATCAGACGCGTTCCTTCCTCCTTTGATAGGTAATTCACCTTGTGGGCAAAGGGCTGCTGCGTCAAAAACTTGTGCATGTTCGCACGCTGAGTCTCGGAGATGCTGTCGTTGAGGAGCACTTCTACCATGAAGTTTTCGCGGACATCGGTTGAGAAGTTGCGCGCCACAAGGGTGAAGAACACCACAATGCCGAGCAACAACAGCAACATCGCAACACTTATGCACGACGTCACGGTGTTGAAGCGGCCGCCTATGCGTTTTCTATGCTTTCCCATCTGTTCAGTTATTCTTTATACGATATAATTTTCCTAAATTGCGCGCAAAAATATGAAAAACGGGCGCAAAATCCAAATCATATACTACTTTTCTGATTTCTCCTGCCTGCTTCCACATCTCGCAAAGGCACAAAGCTCATATCCCACAGACGTGGGATGAATAAACCACGCTTGTGAGATGAATATCCCACAGGCGTGGGATATGGAAACCACGCTTGTGGGATATGAAAAAGAAGCCTCGTCGATGTATCGATAAGGCTTTTTAGACGTAAAAGATTGGGTAATGAGACTTCGAAAAACGCTCCTCGATGAAAAGGAGTCCGAAGTCGAAAAGGTCGAAGCTGAGGGTGACGCGCGGAGAGGCGCATGCCGTGCGCCAGACCTCTGCAGAATCGGCGTCGGCATAAGGCTTGTGGACGACGATGAGCGCCTTCGGCGGCATTTCCTCCACGAGCTTTCCAAGGCGCAAAGCCCAACTTCCGCTCGCGGCGTACAGCATGTCGGCGCGGGAAGCCTCGGCGTCGTCGCGCCAAGCGCATTTCCTGCATCCCGCTGCCAGCGCCCAGCGCGTTGTCGGCGCAGGGTCTCCCAAGAGGGTGCCACTCTGCGGATGCTGGAAGTTCGCTATTCGCAGAAGCAAGCGCTCGTCTTTTTCGCGCAGCGCGTGGCTGCCGTCGCGACGCATCTTGCGGAGCTCGTCGTAGGCGTAGAACTCGCCGCGCTCGTAGATGACGCCCGTCACAAAGCCGAAGGCGAAGGGCGAGTGTATGCCATATCCGCGCCGGTTCGGCACTCGGCGGCAAAGAGATAGGTACTTCCTGAAAGAATAAGGGAGAAGCATACGTCGGGGTGCGGCTATTCTGCTTTTTCGACGTCCTCAGAATCCTCGACGGCAACGGCTGCCGCAGCCTTGCGCCCACGGTCGAAGGGGTCGTTGCGCTCCTTCGTCTTGCGAGCGTAGCGACTGACGCTCAGAATCATACCAAAATACATGCAGGTAATGAGCGTGGCCGTTCCTCCTCGGCTTATGAGCGGCAGAGGTTGGCCGGTGACGGGGATTAGTCCCGTCGCCACGAACATGTTCACCATTGCCTGGATGACGAGCAGCAACGCCAAGCCCATCGCGAGGAACGCAGGGAAGTTGCGCTCGCACCGACTCGCTATGCGTCCCGCTCGGAAGAGCAGGACAATGTAGAGGAAGGCCACGAAGCCGCCTCCCCACAGCCCCATCTCCTCGATGATGATGGAATAGATGAAGTCCGCATAGGCAAGGGCGAGGAAATCGCGCTGCTCGGAGTTGCCGGGCATCTTGCCGACGTAGTTACTCGTGACGATGGCAAGGTTCGCGTGCGCCTCCTGGCGGTGGTTTTGATAGTCGTAGTCCTTCGGATTGGCGGGACGCGCACTGTGGCTCTCGATGCGGTTGCGCCACGTGATTGCGCGGTGTGTCATCGGAAGCTTATACACGAAACTGTCCTTCGGCGGCAGTAGTACGACGGCAGCAACGGCGATGACGCCAAGCAACAACGCGCCCGACAGCTTTAGCATCTGCCGCCAGGGAACGCGCCCAATGTACATCATTAAATATACAACGAGGAACAAAAGCGCGGCCGTGGAGAAGTTCTCGGTCAGGATAAGGAAACCTATGACGCCCGTGATTACGAGTATATACTTGATGGCGCGCGACTCCGTGCCCTCCTTCCGCTGAAGGCGCGCCAAGACGAGCGCAACGGACACGATGACTACGCCCTTCGCAATCTCAGAAGGTTGGAACGAGAGGCCGAAAGGTAGCGGCAGCCAGCGTCCGCCGTCGTTCTTTGAGCCCACAATCATTGCCAAGACAAGCAGAATGGCCGAAATCGGCAGCATGATGATGGGGATTATCTTGAAGAAACGCGGCGGAATGTTGTGGAAGAATATGATAATCACAGTACCTAATCCAAGGAACAGCGCCTGACGTTCCAACGGAGCCCAAAAGCTTTCGCCCGAGAACGACAATTGTGCGCCTGCGCTGAATATCTCGATCAAAGATATTGCGCACAAGAAGAAATATATCACCCAAATGACGGGATCTCCCTTGAATAGATTACTGAGTTTCAACTTTTACAAACAATTACGAATTAGAAATAATTTGTTTTACGAGGGCTCCGAGGGCTCCGAGTACTCCGAGTTCTCTGAGTTCTCTGAGTTCTCTGAGTTCTCCGAGGTCTCCGAGTTCTCCGAGCACTCCGAGAAAGCATCAATGCTCCCCAAGTTCCCTGACGTTCTCCTTGAACTGCTCGCCGCGGTCCTCCATATTGTTGAAGAGGTCAAAGCTTGCGCAGCAGGGACTCAGCAGCACGGTGTCGCCAGCCTGCGCGAAGTCGGCGCAGGCACGCACGCAGTCGGCCATGCTGCGCACCTCGCACTTTGGCTGCGGGAAGTCGGCGAAGAAATCCTGCAACTTGCGGTTGTCAACACCGAGGAACACGAGAGCGCGGCACTTCTCGCGCACAAGCGGAGCGATGGCGGCGTAGTCGTTGCCCTTGTCCAAGCCGCCAAGTATCAACACGACGGGTGTTTTCATGCTCTCCAGCGCGCAATAGCAGGCGTCCACGTTGGTAGCCTTGGAGTCGTTGATATACACGACGCCTCGCGCCGTTCCCGCGTACTCCAGGCGATGTTCGATGCCGGGGAAATCGGCAAGCCCCTCGCGCACGTCCTTCTCCTTGGCTCCCGCGCACAAAGCTGCAAGCGCCGCCGCCATGCAGTTGCGCATGTTGTGCTTACCTTGCAGGCGGATGTTGTCGAAATCAATGCTGATGCCCTCGCCCACCTTGAGCGTGATGCCTTCGCCGCCGATGAACGCGCTGCATGTGGCGTTCTCAGCGTCGCTGAAGCCCAACTGGCGGCACTCGGGCTGCAGGTACTCCAACTTGCGGCCGATGTGCTCGTCCTGCTGCCAGTAGATGAATGCGTCCGCGGCGTGCTGGTTCTGCAGTATGCGCATCTTCGAGTCCACGTAGTTCTCCATCTTGAAGTCGTAGCGGTCGAGGTGGTCGGGCGTGATGTTCAGCAATACGGCAACGTCGGCGCGGAAGTCGTACATGTCGTCAAGTTGGAAGGAAGAAAGCTCTATCACGTACCAGTCCTTGTCGTCCTCCGCCACTTGCAGGGCGAAACTTCTTCCGATGTTTCCTGCCAGCCCCACGTTGAAGCCGGCTTTTTTCATGATGTGGTAGATGAGCGACGTCGTCGTGGTCTTGCCGTTGCTGCCTGTGATGCACACGGTGCGCGCCTTCGTGTAGCGTCCCGCGAACTCTATCTCGCTGAGGACGGGAGTGCCCTGCGTGCGGAGCTTGCGCACCATCGGCACCGTCTCGGGAATGCCTGGGCTCTTCACCACCTCATCGGCATTGAGTACGAGGCTCTCCGTATGTCCGCCCTCCTCCCACGCTATGTTGTGGGCGTCGAGGACGGCTTTGTAGTGTTCCTTTATCTTTCCATTGTCGGAGACGAAGACGTCGTAGCCTTTCTTCTGTCCGAGCACGGCGGCTCCGATGCCGCTCTCGGCGGCTCCTAATATGACGAGGCGCATTTCCCTTTTATCTTATCTTTAGTGTGATGATTGTTGCGGCGGCAAGGAGTATCGTAGTAATCCAGAAGCGCACCGTTATCTTTGACTCGTGCCAAGCACCCTGCGGCCAATTCCCGAAAACATACTTGCAGGCGGGGTCCATCTGGTCGGGCAGCACGCGGAAGTTGTCGTGTATCGGCGTGCGCTTGAAGATGCGCTGCTTGACGCCGCGCTTCTTGCCGAGCTTGAAGTAGCTTGTCTGCATGATGACGCTCAGGCTCTCTACGAAGAAGATGAAGCACAGTATCGGCAACAGCAACTCCTTATGGATGATGATGGCAAGCACGCCGATAAGGCCACCTATCGTCAGCGAACCCGTGTCGCCCATGAATATCTGCGCGGGGAAGGCGTTGTACCAAAGGAATCCGATGAGGGCTCCCACCATCGCGCAGATGAAGATGACGAGTTCCTCGCTCCCAGGTATGAACATGATGTTCAGGTAGCCCGCCCATTGTATGTTACTCGACACGTAGGCAAGTATTCCGAGCGCTATACATATCACGGCGGAGTTGCCTGCCGCCATGCCATCCATGCCGTCGTTCAGGTTCGCGCCGTTCGATACGGCCGTGATGACGAAGATGGTGACGATGACGAAGAGTATCCAGCCTGCCGCCTGCTTATGCTTGCCGAGCCACGATGTGAGGCTGGCGTAGTCGAAGTTGTTGTTCTTGACGAAGGGGATTGTCGTCTTCGTGGACTTCACGGCCTCGCTCTTATGTACGACGAGTGTCGTCTCGTTGCGGTTCTGTGTTTCCACGTTCTCCCTAATGACAGCCTCGGGGCTCAGGTAAAGCGTAAGCCCCACGACGAGTCCTGCGATGACCTGCCCAAGAATCTTGAACTTTCCCGACAAGCCTTCTTTGTTCTTCTTGAAAATCTTTATGTAGTCGTCGGCGAAGCCTATCATGCCGAACCACACGGTCGCGAATATCATCAGTATCATGTAGATGTTCCTCAGACGTCCGAGCAGGAGCGTCGGCACGAGTATGGAGACGATGATAATGATGCCGCCCATCGAAGGCACGCCGATCTTGTTCACGCCGAACGGGTCTATCTTCGGGTCGCGCTGCGACTCGCTGATGTGGTGGCGCTTCATCCACTTGATGAAATACTCTCCGAACCATGCGGAGATTACAAGCGCAAGCATGAGTGCAAGGAGGGAGCGGAACGATATGTAGCCCCACATCGCCGACCCCGGCACGCCGTAGTCCTCCAAAAAACGGAACAGGTAGTAAAGCATAGCGGTATGTGTTTCTTAAATTCCGAAGGCGGCGCGAATCTCCTCGTGGTCGTCGAAGTGATGCTTCACGCCTTTTACTTCCTGATATGGCTCATGTCCCTTGCCGGCAACGAGTATTACGTCGCCTTTCTGCGCCATCTTTGCGGCAGTGCGAATTGCTTCGCGTCGATCCACGATGGCGAGGGTTTTCTCCCTGTCGGCCTCGGTGAGCCCTGCAAGCATGTCGTTGACGATGTCCTGCGGCTCCTCGAAGCGCGGGTTGTCGCTGGTGATGACGACGAGGTCGCTCTGCTTGGCAGCTTCCTGCGCCATGAGCGGGCGCTTTCCCTTGTCGCGGTTTCCACCTGCGCCGCATACGGTGATGACGCGTCCCTTGCCACGCACGATTTCGTTGATGGCGGTGAGCACGTTCTCGAGTGCGTCGGGCGTGTGGGCGTAGTCAACGATGGCGCTGAAGCCCTTTGGCGAGCGTATTGCCTCGAAGCGGCCGTTCACGGGACGCTACCTTCTCCTCGCCGAGCATAACGGCTGCGGCATATACGGCAAGCAGATTGGAGACGTTGAAGCGTCCCACAAAATGCACGCTTACCTCCATGCCGTCCATGTCGAGCAACATGCCCTCCAGCGACTCCTCGAGGATGCGTCCCTTGAAGTCGGCGGCGGTGCGCGTCGAGTATGTGCGGATGTCGGCCTTCGTGTTCTGCACCATCACGCTTCCGTTGCGGTCATCGGCATTGGTAATGGCGAAACTGCCCTTGCCGAGGTTGTCGAAGAAGAGCTTCTTCGCGTCGCGGTAGTTCTCGAAGGTCTTGTGGTAGTCGAGGTGGTCGCGGGTGAGGTTCGTGAAGATGCCGCCCGCGAAGTCCAAGCCGGCGATGCGCTTCTGCTGTATGGCGTGGGAGCTGCACTCCATGAACGCATACTGGCAGCCTGCCTCAACCATCCTTGCGAGCAGGGCGTTGAGGGTGATGGGGTCAGGAGTTGTGTGCTCCGTCGGGATTTCCTCGCCGTCGATATAGTTGCACACGGTGGAACATAGTCCGCACTTGTAGCCGAGTCCGCGGAAGAGGTTGTAGAGTACGGTGGCGATTGTCGTCTTTCCGTTTGTTCCCGTCACGCCCACAAGTTTGAGGTGGCGCGTGGGATTGCCGTAGAATGTTGTTGCGGCAATGCCCGATGCGGCTTCCGTGTCGGCAACGCGCACGAACGTTGCCTTTTCGCAAAGGTTCTCCGCCACGGGTTCGGAGTGGACTATCGCCACGGCTCCGGCCTCGATGGCTTTTTCTATGTATGCGTGTCCGTCAACCTGCGTGCCTTTCACGGCCACGAAGAGGCTGCCGGCCTCGACCTTGCGCGAGTCGATGCAGATGCTCTTGACGTCCACGTCGGCTGCTCCCGTCACTTCCACGGGCTGCAGCGCGGATATGATTTCCGTTAGTTTCATACCTTATGTGTTTTTCTATCGTTTATTCTTGTTCGTCGCAGCGGCACGGTTGTTGGCAGGCGTTGCGGGGCTGCGCTCGTCGTCTTTCTTCTTCGGCGCGGGCTTCTTCTCCTGCGGTTTCTTGCTTGCCACGCTTGCGCTGTCGCTGTTGCGTTTGTTTCCTGTGTCGTTGGTGACCTCGGATGCCTTCGGACCGCGGTTTTGTATGCTGTCGGCAATAGCGGCGGCTCTTTCGCCTTCCATGCCGAGGTATATGGTGATGGCATCGCCGCGCTTAGCCTTTGTTCCGGGCTTTACGCTCTGGCGCACCACGCGTCCAGCGCCGTGCACGTCCACCTTCATGCCCATACCTTCCAGGCGGAAGAGCGCGTCGCGCAGGCCGTAGCCGAGGACGTCGGGCACGACGTCGGCTTCATCGCTGGTGGTTTGCAGGGAGACACGCTGCGCATCCACGTTCGCCTTGCCCCAGACAACACGCGTGGAACCATCGTCGCTGATGCCGTCAACGCCGAGGTTCAGGTCGTTGAGGACGCGCCCTGCGGCGGCTATGTCGCCGTTCATGACGGAGGGCGTACCCACGTGGACGGAGTCCTTGGCGGTGCGATAGTCGGTTTTCAGCTCCTGCGCGAGGATTGTCTCGGCAATGTTTACAAACACGGGCATACACGTCATGGCACCTCCCGCCGGACGCGACTTCTTGACGCATACGATGCAGGAATACTGCGGGTTTTCGTATGGGAAATATCCAGCGAAGGAGACGAAACGCTTGTCGCCGCGCATACCGCCAGAGTAATCGACGGCGGTACCTGTCTTGCCGGCTATGTGTATCTTGCGGGAGTTGAAGCGGCGACCCACGCCAACGGTGACGACGGCGCGCAGGCAGTCTTGGACGTCGCGCACGGCATCAGCACTCGCCATGTGTTCGCGCAGCACTTGCGGCGCAAATTCCTCCACCACCTGTCCGTCGCGCAACAGGGCTTTGATAAGGCGCGGATGCATCATGCGTCCTCCGTTGGCGAGCCCGTTGTAGAAGGTAACGGTGTTGATGGGGGCTATCTTCGTTACATAGCCGTGGCTCATCCACGGAAGGTCGGTCTTGTACCAGTGGTCGCCAGTCTTTAGGTGGTGTGGACCTTTGATGTATGGGCGCTGATAGCCGGGGAGGGGTATCTGGAGGTCTTCGCCTATGCCTGTCGCCATTACGCCCTCGAAGAATGCCTGCGGATTGTTGCGGTAGGCATTGTCGATGAGCAAGCTGACGCCGATGTTCGACGAGTTAGCAATACACATGCGCGCCGTCAGCGTTCCGTAGCCGCCACGTTCGACGTTGTGGTCTGTCATCGTGCGGCCGTAGAACTGGCGCTTTCCGCCGCCGGTCTCGGCCTTTGTCTCAAGGTTGAACTTGTGCTCGTTGAAAGCCACGAGGAACGACACGGGCTTGAATACGGAGCCGGGATCGGAGGCGTAGGACACGGCTTGGTCGTTCTTCTCGACGAAGCCGCCTTTGCCGTCGGGCTCGAGGCTCACCATAGCTTTGATGTCGCCAGTCGCCACTTCCATAAGTATGCACAGTCCGAAGTCTATGCCGCCCGTACCGCCGTCGGCCATGCTGACGAGGCGGTCGCGGAGCGCTTTCTCGCAGATTTCCTGCATCGTTATGTTCAGCGTCGTCTGCACGTCGTAGCCGTTGACGGCGTTGCTGTCGCTTTCGTTGACATAGCGGCTGAGGATTCTGCGCCTGTGGCTCGTGCCGAGTTGTCCGCGCAGGGTGTCGTTGAGCGCTTTCTCGATGCCTGTGCGCGGTATGCAGAGCTTGTCCTTGATGTTGACGTCGCCGACAGTACGGCCGGCAAGGCTTCCGTAGGGTTTCTTGCGCACCTCGTACTCGTCGCCGCGGAAGCCCGTGGCATTGGTGCTTCGCTTGAAGAAGTCGTGCTGGATGAGCTCTGCGTACTCGATGTATGTTATGCGCCTATGGTACAACGACAGGCGTGACGTCTGCCTGCGGAAGCCGTCGATAATCTTCTCCTGCAGCTTCACGGTGTCGATGTCGGGGAATACGCTGTAGAGACCATGCACGATGGTGTCCATGTTCGTCATGATGGTCAGGTAGCGGCGGAACCTGTCGCGCCTGAGCAGCGTGGAGTCGGTCTCGTAGGACCTGAAGTCGATGAAGAGGCGGTATTCCGGCACGCTTGCCGCCA
>ONWB01000050.1 GCA_900321445.1 uncultured Prevotellaceae bacterium
CAGGCACAAGTGAACAAGACGACAGCCTTGCTGGGTTCTTGGACAGGTAAGCTCAAGGCAGGGGCGATGTCGCTGACGTTGGTACTGCATTTGGAACAGGCTGACGGATATGTGCTTGTTACCCTCGACAGTCCTGACCAGGGAGCAAAGGGTATTCCCATGTATAAGGAGTACCTGAGCGACGATTCGCTGGCGGTAAAAGTGGAGAATTTAGGTATGACGTATCGTGCCAAGCTAAAGGACGGAAAGCTTGACGGCACCTTCACGCAGATGGGTGTCTCGCTTCCCTTAGTGATGAGCCGAGGTGAGCAAAAGATGTCTCGACCCCAGACGCCCGTTGCACCATATCCATATAAGACAGAGGAGGTTACTTTTAACAATGAAACCGATGGTGCAACACTTGCGGGAACGCTGACGTGGCCAGTAGATTATTATGGGAAACAGAAACCCATGGTGGTTTTACTCGTGTCGGGTAGTGGGCAGCAGAATCGCGATGAGGAACTTTTCGAGCACAAGCCCTTCCTTGTGATTGCAGACTATCTGGCACGGCGGGGCATAGCCACTTTGCGCTATGACGACCGCGCTACGGGACAGTCTGTTGGTGGTGAACTTGCGAGTGCAACTACAGCCGACTTTGCCCGTGATGCAGCTGCAGGCCTCAGTTACCTGCGCCAGCGTAATGCCTTTGGTAAGGTAGGAATCCTTGGCCATAGCGAGGGCGGAACTATCGCCTTTATGCTTGGTGCACAGAATCTGACGGACTTCATCGTTACGTTGGCATCTCCTGGTGTTAAGGGGGACACGCTAATGGTTGAGCAATACAACCGTATATGCTCTCTATCTGGACAGCCTGCCAAAATGACTGTCGAGATGGTGCACCAGTCTATGGCGCCGCCGTGGTTGCGTTGGTTTATCGATTATAACCCGTCGGACGATATCCGCAAGACCTCTTGTCCCGTGTTCGCCCTTAATGGAGATCGCGACTGCCAGGTCATATCTTCGCAGAACCTGACGGCTATTCGCCAGTTGCTACCAACTTCTGAAAAGAATCTCATCAAAGAATACCCTTCGCTAAACCACCTCTTCCAGCACAGTACCACAGGACTGCCCACAGAGTATCGTCAGATTGAGGAAACTATCTCGCCAGAGGTTTTACAGGATATAGTAACGTGGATAGGAAGTCTGAAGTGATGACGGCAGGAGATGTCGTCGCCTACATGGAGTCGTTGAAGAATGAGGAACAGCGTAAGATTCTCATGCGTTTCTTCAAGACAGGGCCTGGTGAATATGGCGAAGGCGACGAGTTCTTAGGACTGAAGGTGCCGCAGACGCGCGAAATCGTAAAGGCGGCAGGACGGGACTTCCCTTTGTGCGAAGTACCAGAACTACTCACAAACCGCTGGCATGAGGTTCGGCTCTGCGGGCTGTTGATACTTGTGGCGAAATTTGAGAAACTTGCCACGAGACGCTTGGAGAATGATGCCGAAGCCGTCAAAAAGCGTGACGAAATCCTGAAAATGTATCTGCAATATGCGGAATATGCCAACAACTGGGACTTGGTGGACCTTTCCGTTCATAAGATTTTAGGACATTGGCTACTCTTGCCTTCAAATCTCGGCGGCAGGGATTACAAGGAACATTTGCTGGACGAACTTGCGCAAAGCGATAATCTCTGGAAACAGCGAATGAGTATGGTTTGCACATGGAAGACTACGCAGCAAGGAGAACTATCGTGGTGTCTGCGCTATGCAGAGATGCACCTCCACCATCCTCACGACCTTATGCACAAAGCCGTGGGTTGGATGCTCCGCGAGTTGGGTAAGCGCATAAGTATGGATTTGCTGAGAGGTTTTTTGCGACAGCACGTCCACGAGATGCCTCGTACTATGCTTCGTTACGCTATTGAGAAGATGTCGGACGCGGAACGAAGGGAGTGGATGCAGAGTTAATGACAGCGACAATGCTAACGTGGCGTTAGTCGGTTGAGGAGGCTAAAATGACGATAAAGCGGTCGAGGGTTCGATCGTAGATAGTAAGGCAGAGGGTTCCCCACCATTCGTGTCCATCGTCGAAATAGTCCGACCAGTCTGTGCTCCATTCAAAGACTTCAAGATGTTCTGTTCCGTTCGGGAACAGGACCGCGTTTACTTTCTCAAAGTCTCTTTCAGTATATTCGCATTCGTAGGGCGGACGCAGAAATGCTTTATGGTATGTGAGTTTGTCGGCTGTATCTTCGTTTGAGAATAACTCCCTGACGCTCTGCTCGTTTGCTGTGGCTATGGAGAGGTCGTAGTTCCATGCCTCGCTCTCTTCGTCTCCTGCCATAAGGCGACTGCAAGCCCGCTCAAGAGCCTTCTTGTGTGCATTAAGTCCGCTGGGACCTCCGTCGTTTTTCACCAGGCAGTATTCTGGTACCGCGTCTGGATATTCTTGAATAATATCGAAAAATGGGTCGTTCGTGATGATGTATGAATCTGTCGCGGGACGGCCTTTCGTTTTTGAGCCTGCGTGTTTCTCGCCAAGATTAGACGTGGCGGAATCTTCTGCCTGAAAGACTTCTTTTTCGGACATATCCTTGAATACCTTCTCCGCATCGTCTATGCCGATGTCGCCTTTGCCTGCCGCATATTCCACCATCTGGCAGAAGTCTCGGGCTGTATATTTCCTGCCCGTGATGGACTCAGTGGAGCCTTCTCCGCAGAAGATTTCGAAGAGCACGTCGGGGTCAAAGGAATTGTGTACGCTTGTCAGTTTTCCGTCCTCGTCTGCGATATACAGGCACGGTTCGTAGGGATGGCAAGTGAGGCGGTAGCGTCGGCCTGCGGCAGTCAAATACGTAACGCCGCCCTCCTTTCCAAATGTGTAGTCTTTGTCGTGGTAGGCGACGTTGTTCTCAGTATTCTTCCCGTTGTTAGACGTCATATAGTCAGATAGTAAATAGTTAAATATTTAAGTTTCGGGAGTTAGATGGGGAGTTAACTCGCTTTGCTCGTGGGAGTTAATTTGCCTTGTTTTCGTGCCCCAGCCACCTCAGAACTGCGTCCTTCGGGACTGACGTGCACGTCAAGGCTCATTGAAGTTAATTCGCTACGCTCATGGAAGTTAACTCGCGTTGCTCATGGACGTTAGTTTTGCGGATGCAGTTGTATTGTCCAGCACGAAGTGCTTCGCTCGGCATGTCCGTTAGGACTGACGCTTGGCTCGTCCAAGAACTCCCTGCCAGCTCTGCTGGCTTAACTCCCTTTTAATAACTTCCATGAGCGTAGCGAACAAAACCGAAACTTGAGTTAAATAGTAAATAGTCAAATAGTCAGATTAAATGGTAGCCGCCTATACGCTTCGGCCTTCTTTTCCAGAGACAAAGGGTAGGCGCGTGAACTGGAAGGCATCCTCCAGAAGCGTATGTCGCGCCCAGTATCGGCATCTCTTAAATCCACCCAACTCCCCACAGGGGGGATATTGCATCCGAATGTCTCGGCAACTACCTCCGTTGCTTTCTGCCCTGTTGCAACAAGCGTGTTGCAGAGAGGAATTTGCTGCAGTAGGGTGGGGATGTCGGTTGCTTCCACTACCTCCAAGAATTTGTCGGAGGCATTGTCCTGAAGGCGTCTGACGGCAGTTGCGGTATCGTAGAAAGCGAGGCCTTTTTCTTTGCAGAACGCCACAATCTCGTCAATTTTGAAGCATTTGTTATCAACGTCTACGAAGTGGTTCTTGTCGCCAAAGAACAGCAAGCCCTCAATCCTCCAATGGTCGTTGATGAAGTTCGGGTAGTAGAAGTCCATGCACCACCGTTTGCGTTGTGGGGGAAAACTGCCAAGGAACAGCATCCGTGCATTCTTGGGCAGGAAGGGGCGTAGGGGATGATACTCCACACCGTTCTTGCTAAGTGCAATATTCTCTGTGTTCAGATACGAGGTCATAGCATTTTTCCCTTTATTCGTAGTGGCGTATTCTTACGTCTATTCCTTCGCCCTCCAGTTTTGCGGGGATGGTGCTGACGTCAGTATTTCCATAGTGATAGGGGAACAGCACTTTGGGTTTGATGACTTTGGCGGCACGCACAAGTTGTTCGGGCGTCATCGTGTAGGGCTGGTTGCAGGGCAGGAAGGCGATGTCTATGTCCTTGATGTCGCTCATCTCGGGAATGTCCTCCGTATCGCCAGCGATATAGATGCGCAAGCCGTCGAGAGTAAGGATGTAGCCGTTGTCGCGTCCCTTGGGATGGAACTGAAGGTGCCCTTCCGTTGTGTTGTAGGCAGGTACGGCCTCAAGGGTTATTTCATTGACCATTGACCATTGACCATTGACTCGCCTTGCTAATTGTGCCCCAGCCTTCGACGCACCATTCGCGTCGGGCTGACGTGCACTGCAAGGCTCGCTGATGGGGCTTTGGAGCTTGTCACTTATTTGTCCGTTAGCTCGCCGTGCTAATTGTGTCCCAGCCTTCGACGCACCATTCACGTCGGGCTGACGTGCACTGCAAGGCTCGCTGAGGGAACTTTGGAGCTTGTCACTTATTTGTCCGTTGACTCGCCTTGCTAATTGTGTCCCAGCCTTCGACGCACTATTCACGTCAGGCTGACGTGCACTGCAAGGCTCGCTGGGGGAACTTTGGAGCTTGTCACTTGTCACTCGTAACTTGTCACTTATTTGCCCGTTGACCATAAACTCTCCCGCGCCATACATCTCGACACAGCGCTTGTTCATGATGAGACGAGTGTTGTCGCTCGTCAGGAGCCTGATGGCTTCTTTGTCGAAATGGTCTGCGTGCTCGTGAGTTACGAGGATACAGTCGGCTTTCGGCATGGTGGAGTAGTCTATGGTGCGGTTCCCAAGTTTCGTCACGGGGTCAACCATTATCTCCAGTCCGTCGTATTCGATGCGTATGCTGGCATGAACGAGGGCGTGGAACTTTACCGTCTTTCCGTTCTTTGTCCGAAATACGTCCACTTCGTAGTTGTCTGTTGTTACGTCCTTTCCAGCCTCTTTCCAAGCGACGATGCCGCCCTTCAGGTTCACGCAGGTGTAGCCCTCGGCAGCCAACCTGCTGGCGGCAGAGGCAGAGCGGCGTCCGCTGCGGCAATATACGGCAATCGTCTTGTCGCTGGGGAGTTGCGCCTTTGCCTTTTCCATGAAGTCGCCTTGTCCCTGGTCGATGTTGAGGGCTCCAACGATATGTCCTTCTGCATATTCCTCTGCCGTACGCACGTCGAGAACTACTACGTTGGGCTCGTCTGCCAATTTTGCAAATTCCGCCACGTTAGCATTCTTAAAGTTCTCCTGTCCGCAGGCACTCAGTCCGATAGCAGCCTGCAAGGCCGTAAACAATAATCTTAATGCTTTCATATTCTAATGTTTTCGTAATCTATAGAAATACAATCTTATCTGCCAGTTGCAGAAAATACTCGTTTGTCCAAACGTCTAATTCACCAGAGTTGTTTTTAAGGAGAGGTTGCACGTCAGTTTTTACGTCCTCGATATTCGTTTTTAATAATCGTTCTTTAAGAGCCACTTTGAAATCTTCAATCGACATATCCTCGCCGTTAAACTCATGGATACGTTCTTGTAGATGTTTGAAATCAAGAGGTATCTGCCAACGTACATACCATTCAAAATCATACCAATCACGGCCTTTTACACGTGTTTTCCAATTACGAAATACTAAAGCATGCATTTTTCCTGCAAATAAGTCAGGTAACTGAAAGCAACGCACCATAAACGTATAAGGAATCGTCAGCGCCTGTTGCTCTGTATGGAATAATAGCGGGGGCTTTGTGTCTACTTCTATTTTGACCTTTACCGTCTTCTCCGTTTGGAATGATACATTGTAAACATCTGTATTATCTTTGAGAAAGGCCGAATCTACCCTTCTAAATACTTTTTT
This sequence comes from uncultured Prevotellaceae bacterium, assembly GCA_900321445.1. Taxonomy (GTDB): domain Bacteria; phylum Bacteroidota; class Bacteroidia; order Bacteroidales; family Bacteroidaceae; genus Alloprevotella. Next base: position 5,888 of record ONWB01000050.1, read on the forward strand.
GTCCTTCTTTTTAATTTCGACCTTGCGTCCCAGCAAATCAAATTCGTCGATAATCGGTTGGAAATAATTTTCAAACTTGAAGTCCGCGTCTGGACTTAAAAGAGAGAAATCCATATCTTCCGAAAAGCGAGGAAGTTTATGGAACAGCCGCAGGCATGTACCGCCATAGAAAGCCGCACGATCAAAAAAACCTCCGCGGTGTAATCCTGCCAGCACCACTTGCTGTGTTAACTCGTAGATGGCGTTCTGCTTGTCCTTGGCAGTATTGATTTGATAACGTTTTAGTGCGTTCTCATAGAATTCGTTCATTTTGTAAGAATTTTTATCAGGTTGTTAATAGCTTTCTTTTTTTTGCTTACGTTAGCACATTGGCGGAATATATTCACATTCATCTCCCTGAATGCGTCCATATCGAGCCTGAGGTCTTCTTCCAAAAAAATGTATGTGTCTTTTACGAATCGTAGTGGTAGTCTCGGTGTGGTAATGATATAGTCGCACAAGGCCTTTTCGGGTGTGGCGATTAGGAATGAAACCCCCTCCTCCTCCCTTTGGGTAATACCGATTGGATAGTAGTCCTTGGCACAGTGGTGGTACTCGAATCTTCCCACTTCATTTTGGAAAGAAACGGTTAGATGTGTTGTCATAGACTGAACAACCTCAACTTGTTCGGGTATTAGGCCATAAACTCTAAGAGCTGTCATCATTGAAACATAAGAAGGGCCATACAACACATTGCCAATCAGGTTCAAGGAGAGCAATCGCCCGCTTTCCTGAGGTGCTACGACATATAGTCCACGCTTAAGACGTATTATCCTGCCTGCTTTCTCAAAGTTTGCAACCTTTCTGTTGGCCGACTTCACATCTGGATAAAGCGAAGCTAAAGCCGTTGTGTTTACAGGTATATTTTTCAAAGCCCTCAATTCGTTCATAACTACAAAGGTATTATATTCGGGTGCAAAAATAGTAACTTTTTCGATAGTAAATAGCATTTTATGTAATTTTCTCTCAAAAAAGTTGCTATTTTGCCTGTGGCTCGCAGCTATTTCAATCTGTTGAGAGCATCCTTTATCTTTTCTACCACCTCCAAGTCGACAGGTAGCCATCGCACGCTTTCAAGTTCATCATTTGTTAGCCACCTTGCGGCCTCGTGCTCATTCAGTTGTATTGCCTCCGACGTCAGGGAGCAAAGGAAGCAATACATCTTCAGCCTAAACTTAGGATAGTCGTATTCCACAGTACAAAGGAAGTCATCGACGCTAATCTCTGTTGAAAGTTCCTCGCGAATCTCCCGCTTCAGCGCCTCCTCGGGCGTTTCCCTTCCTTCCATCTTCCCGCCAGGAAACTCCCACCAGTCCTTCCATTCGCCATAGCCTCGCTGTGTGGCAAATATCTTATCTCCTTTGCGAATAACCGCGGCTACAACTTCGATTTGGTTCATAGTTCTTCTGCCGCCATAGGCTTTTGCATATCATCTTCGTCTGGTATGGAATAGGGCGTTGCTTTTGCCGCATGGTCTTGTAGCCAAATATGATTTAACGTGGAGGCTATAGAGTCCAGAGTCTGTTCACGTTTTGCGGATTTCAGTTCACATTCCCATACTGTGATGCAATGCCACCCCATTTCAGCCAGTTTCTTCTGCTCCTCTTTGTCCCGGTTTTTATTCCTAATAATCTTTGCCACCCAAAATTCTCTGTTCGTCTTTGGAATCTTGCAGCATTCGGAACTTTCAACTCTAAATTTCTCACTTTCTGTTGTCGACATCGTCACCCTGTGCCCATGCCAGAAACAACCATTTACGAAAATACACGTTCTGTACTTCCTTAGTACCAAGTCAGGATGTCCAGGCAGTCGCTTATGATTCAGCCTATATCGAAAGCCCCTCTTCCACAGGCCACGTCGCACAATCATCTCAGGCTTTGTGTCCTTCGAACGGATGCGCGACATGTTAAAGTGTATCTGTTCTGAAGATAGCATTCTCATTTGCGGTGTAGTGTTTCCGATACTAAATTGCTAAGATAGCTCTTAGATTCGTATCTGTGAATGTCCTCCAAATCATTAGTTTGACTGGTTTGTATTCGTCAAATAGTTGTTTGACAAATTTTATTTCTTTTCAGCCACTTACAAAGCCATTGGTCTTCTTGTTTTTATGTTTCGTTGCGGATATGATATGCTGTTTCGCCGCAAAGTTAAGTATTTTCTGTTAATTCTTCTTTGATTTCAAGAAAAAAGGGTGTTTGTTAATGTTGGATGTGGAGGAGGGAGGGTATTACTTGTATTTCGACAGAAAATACTCGCATCTTGACAGAAAATACTCGCATCTTGATTAAAAATACTCGGACTTCGTTTGGAGGCGAAACGAGGGCGGGCGTAATATGACAATGATTCTCGTTCGTCGTAGGAGTGCTTAGATATGCGGGCAGTCCTGTGGCGAACGAGAATCTTCTTGCTGTTACGAGGGTGTGGGTGTGTGGCTTATTGGTTTGCCGTTATTTCCTCGATTTGGTCGATTATATCCTCGTATTGGTGTTGCGTCCTGAAGTGTATGTAGAATCCGATTATGGTGCCGATGATGCCACCGATGCATCCGCCCCAAAATATGGGATTGTTGAGCAGGTCGTTGTCGAGTTTGTAGATTTCGTAGCTTAGCCACCCGAACCATACGAGGATTGCGGGGATGCCGAAGAGAAGCCAGTCGGAGTCGAATTTCTTGGCTCGCGCCATACGGCGGCTTACTTCGACGAGATTGCCTGTTGCCATGTTTGTGTTGCTAACGTTGAGGCTGTTGTAGAAGGTTGCTCCGCAGCATATCAGCATCATGACGCATGTGCCTATCCAAAAGGCAGTGGAGATGTTTAGCATCTGTACAAAGACCCAGTAGGAATAGGGTATCACGAAGAGTGAGAGCGCCATGATGGCGTAGTAGCGTCGGCGGATTGTGTTGGCTGTGTGTTTCATCGATTTTCGGATGATGCGGTCGTTGACGATGTCCTGCTGGCTGAGTTTGCGCTTCAGGGTTTCCAGTTGTTGGCGCATTGTCTCCAGTTCCTTGTCGGCCTGTGGGGTATGATAATCTGTGTTCATGGCGGGGTGGTTTTTAATCGTTTGACATTTGTTTCAGCTGCTCTCGGATTCTGAAGAGTCGTACGCTGACGTTCTTTGCTGAGATGCCGACAATCTGGCCTATCTCTTCGTAGGAGATGTCCTCGAGCCAGAGTAGTACGATTGCGCGGTCGAAGGGCTGCAGGCGTGATATGCGCTTGTGGAGCATGTCAACTTGGCGTGTGTCCTCGTCGTTATCTTCGAAGAGGTTGATGTCCATCGTGAGCCTTTCCGTTGCAGCTCGGCGCTTTTTCCTGTCGAGTGTGATGCATGTGTTCAGGGCTATACGATATATCCACGTCTTGATGTCGGAACGATGTTCGAAGCTGTCGAAGCCTTTCCAGAGGTTTACGAGGACTTCTTGGAAGAGGTCGTTCACCTCGTCGGCGTCTTGCGAGAACATGTAGCAAACCGTGTAGATGGTGCTCCGATGTTCCTTGACAGTCTGCGCGAACAGTCTTTCTGTTGCTATTGAATCGGCTTTGCCGGCTGCGGCTGTTTTCATTTTTGTTTCAGATTTATAAACCTTTTACCCCTTAGACGCAGAAGGCTGTTGAAAAACTACATCAAAAGTTTGAAAATTTGTTTTTCCGTAGCTTCAGGCAGGATTTTACAGAGGTGTGCAAACATTCGGTCGTAGGACTCTTGCGGCGTGCGTTCGCAGAGGCAAGCGTCGCGACCTAATAGGAGCTCTGGCGTGGTCAGCAGAGACCATCCCCAACCATATTCGCGCCCATGCTTGTCAACAGGATAGACGAAGTCCTCCGTTATGATGCGGCAAGCCCCTTGTAGTCGCGTTACGAAACTGTCGAAGCGGCTGCGCATCTTAGGACCGTCGAAACCGCATTCGCGTCGAAGTTGACGCGTTATGAGACTGCCGCGTTCGGCGAGGGTTAAGAGGATAGCCTCCTCGATGCTGTCCTCGGCAGGCTCGGGGCGTGCGCTTCGGCGGTAGTTGCAGAGGTCGGGCCACCACTCGCGACTCACGAAGCCCGCTTTGCCAGCAAAGAACTTGCCATAGACGCAGCGTCCGTCGGTCACGATAGGGCCTTTCCATTTCCACAAAGGCCAGTCCCAGCCGCCGTCGTCGAATACGACATAGCGGCAGTCCTCATCCACGACCTCCTCGGCAGAGAAGCCTCGAATGCCGCTGTTCAGGAGAGGCAGGAAACCCACTTCCTGAATGTATTCCATCAGCTCTGGGCAGCTGTGTATCTCTTTGTTTTCCATATTATATTGTTTTTGTGGGAGATTTAGGGTAGGAGGGGACGAAAGTATATGCTATCAGCTTGTTTTCTTAGCGGTTTTCCGTCTGCGCTTAGTCTTTGTTGCGCCTTTCTCCATAGCGTCGAGCGTGGACATTTGCTTTTCGTGTAGGTAGTTTTCGACGGAATATCCCTTTTTTGCGATTTGCAGGAGCAGAAAACGATGTGAGAGACATGCTTGGCGTAGTTCGGGAAGGACGTTCTCGAGTCGCCGTGCGGCCTGCTTGTTGCCAGTCTCGACTCTGAAACTCAGCAGGATGGGGTCTCGGAAGATATCGTACAGCTCTTTGGCAAAATAGTCGGCGCTTCGCTTTACGCGCTCAAGGAAGTCGTCGTCGCGCAAATGGATAATGTCCATAGCCTGAATCTTCTGCTGCCACTTTTGCGCCACGTCGATTACTCGCGTCTGCAAGTCGTAGAGCGTTTGGTCCTGCAACTGCTTTAGCTGGGCGTGACTATGGTAGAAGAATTCGGCAAATATGCGCACCATAGACTGTTGCAGGGTTTGCAGGGCACGGAAGTCGAAGAGTTTCAGGAGAAGATGCCGTTCATACTCCTGTTTGAGCACAGGCAGCTGGCGAATACTGCGTTCGGCCTCGCTCTCCTGCTGAGCTATGTAACTGTCCACGCGCAGGTCGTTGATTATGGCGCGAGGGTGTAGGGGCGCGGCAAGGGTAAGGCCTTCGAGCGTGCGGCAGCGGCTCAGGGCGACATATACCTGTCCAGGCGCGAAGCTCTGGTTTGCGTCAATGATGGCTTGGTCGAAGGTAAGTCCTTGACTTTTGTGGATGGTAATAGCCCACGCCAGTCGCAGAGGCAGCTGCCTGAAAGTTCCTTGTACCTCCGCCTCAATCTCGCGCGTCTGTTCGTTCAGGGTGTATCGTGTATTCTCCCATTTCAGAGGTTCCACCTCGATAGCTTCGTCGTCGCCCTTGCAAAATACGGCAACATGATGCTCGTCGGCTTCTACGACGTGTCCGATACGGCCGTTGTAGTAACGATGTTTGCCCGACGTGTCGTTCTTTACGAACATCACCTGCGCCCCCTTCTTTAGAACGAGGGTCTCGTCTGTGGGGTAGGAGTAATCGGGGAAGGTTCCTTCGACTTCCGCGTGGTACGTGAAGGCCCGATCCGGCAACTTCTGCAG
>ONWB01000086.1 GCA_900321445.1 uncultured Prevotellaceae bacterium
CAAGTGCTTACGCTGCGCGGCGACGAGTGTCAGTATGCCTACCGCAGCAGCATTTTCAAAACCTCGCTCCGCGGGCAGCGCATCATCACGCACGTGACCTACCGCCTCTCGCGCCTCTTCCGTCCGCAGCTTTCCTACGCCGCACTTCGCAGCGAAGTCGAGCGCCGCGGACTTCTCGAAAACCTCTCCGCCGCCGACGTGCGCCGCATCGTCGTAGAAGTGCGCCGCGAGAAGCTTCCCGAACCCTCCGAGGTGGGCAGTGCGGGCTCCTTCTTCATGAATCCCGTTGTCGAACGCCCTGTCTTCGAGCGCATTGCGGCGCAGTATCCCGACGCTCCCCACTACGACCTGCCCGACGGCAGCGTGAAGGTGCCGGCAGGGTGGCTCATACAGCAGTGCGGGTGGCGCGGGCGCAATCTCGGACGCGCCGGAGTGTGGCCAAAGCAGGCCCTCGTACTCGTAAACCTCGGCGGCGCGACGGGGCAGGACATGGTAGAACTCTGCCAGCGTGTGCAGCACGACGTCCTCGAACGCTTCGGCATACAGCTGAAGCCCGAGGTCATATTCGTCTGACCACCGTTTTACAGGATAAAAGCACAAGGCTCAAGGTATGCGTCTCCATGTAGTAAGTTCCGGCAGTTGTGGCAACTGCTTCTACGTCGAAAACGACGGGCAAGCCCTATTTATCGACATGGGCATCGGGCCGCGCATCCTGAAGAAGCATTGCATGAACTACGGCGTACCCGTACACCTCATCCGAGCCGTACTCCTCACGCACGATCACGCCGACCATTGCCGCAACGTCGGCTATTTCTCGAAAAAGCACTTCATCCCCATCTACGCCCTGCCCGACGTCTTCAAGGGCATCGACGAGAACCACAGCCTCCACCACAAGCCCGAGCTCACGATGCGCCACTTCATAGCCTACAACGAGCCCTTCGAGCTCGCAGGCATGCGCATCACGCCATTCTTTGTTCCCCACGACTCCAGGGCAAACACCGGATACTTCATCGAGACGCAGGACACGAACCTCTGCCTCATGACCGACGTCGGCACCTTCACACCCGAGATGAAAGCCTACATCGAGCGCGCCGAAAACCTCATCGTCGAGGCGAACTACGACCCCGAAATGCTTCAGAACGGCCGCTACGCAGGTATTTACATCGGGAAGGACGAAAAAAGCGGCCGGGTTTTGACCTTGAAGGACCGCGTAGCTTCCGGCACAGGCCACAGTAGCAACTTCGAGACCGCCGACACGCTGCGCGAGCACCTTACCCCCCTGACGAAGCGCGTATTCCTCTGCCACCTGAGCCGCGAAAACAATACGCCCGAGCTCGCACGCGCAGCCGTACAGGCCGCTCTGAACGACATTCAGCACAAAGCCACCCTCGTCGTACTCGAACACGGCGTACCCACCAACTTCTACGACCTCTAACCCCGCGCACGCAGTCAGAAAACCCCGCGCACGTTATCAGAAAATCTCACGCTACGTTATCCAAAACGCCGCGCACGTATTCATAAGACATTGCGCACGTAAATTGTCCCTTGTGCTTCGTTATTAAAAGCACCGCGCACATAGTCAGAAGCCATCGCGCATATAATCCAAGCCATCGCGTATTGCAAAGAAAAAGAGCAACTTTCCTAATGCGGAGAGCTGCTCTTATTGGTGAGGTACCTAGCAGATTCGAACTGCTGTACACGGTTTTGCAGACCGCTACCTAGCCACTCGGTCAAGGTACCATTTTCGTTTTGCGGGTGCAAAGATAAGCGAAAGCACCAAAAGAAAAAAATCTTTTCGCATAATTTTTCGCTTTTCCTGCTTTCACGAACGAATATCCTACCGCAACACACTCACAAAATCACGCCAAAAACCATCCTCACACACTTCAATACAACCCCTATGAGCACCCAAACCATCTCCAAAGTACCCAAAACCATCCCGAGAGCACCAAAAATCATCCTCAGCGCACTCAAAACCTCTCCTATGGGCACCTAATCGCCCCTAGAGCAATCCCCAAACTCCCCATGAGCACCAAAACCATCCTCATGACTGCACAAAACACAGCAAAAACATACCCGCATAATTCCTCGCGCCCCCATCTTTCCCATTCCGGCGCATCTTATTCGCTTCTTCTCAGCACGATATGCCGTCGCGAGCGCATCACGTTCATATCCCACGCTTGTGGTTTTCATATCCCACGTCTGTGGTTTACATATCCCACGTCTGTGGTTTCCATATCCCACGCTTGTGGGATATTCATCCCACGTCTGTGGTTTATGAACCAGGTCGCATTCCCTGTGAACATACCGCACACCTAAAGGCTTTTATGTCTGCCCGCAGCCTCAAAACCCATCAATTTTATGTTTCACAAGGCAGCAAACGCAGATTCATAACCCCACAAAAACTGATTCTTTAACTCAAAAAAACACACAAAACCGCTAAAGACTACCACAACCGCCACATAACTACCACTCGTAACGCCCTGATTTCCATCGTGGTGTGGTAGAGTGGTAGTTGTGGCAGTATTTTTTGAAAACTATGGCGTGCGCGTGCAATAGGTTCTTCATAATTTAAAATGTAATATGATTGGAAGTTTCTTTTGTCCAATACGAAATGTAAATGCCATAAAATATCTTTTATTCAAGATTGTTTGTATATTTGCACAACCTTTTCCATAATTCGTCTTAAACAACGTCTCGATGAAAACAGATTCCCTAAAACAATATATCGATGATCTCAATCAGCAATATCGGACAGGTATTGCCCGAGAGCATTCGTATCGTCCGGCACTGAAGAACCTTTTGCAGAGTTTGTTGCCGAAGATGGTCGTGACAAACGAGCCTGCACATTTTGAGTGTGGTGCGCCAGACTATATTATCTCCCGCGAAAAGGATCATCTGCCCGTTTTCTTCGTGGAAGCAAAGGACGTGAATGACAACGACCTTGACGGACGCAATAAGAATGGTCACAAGGAGCAGTTCGACCGCTACAAGCAGGCTCTGGACTTCATCATCTTCACCGATTATCTCGACTTCCACCTCTACGAGCAGGGAGAGTTTGTGGATAGCGTGAGGATTGCAGAGACCCGAGGCGACAAGATTGTTGGTATAGCAGAAGCGGAGGACAAGTTCTTGGGATTGATTCAGCATTTGGGCGATTCTGCCATTCAGCGCATCACTTCAGCGACGCGTCTGGCAAAGCTTATGGCGGGCAAGGCGCGGCTATTGGCAAACATCATCGGGCAGGCTTTGCAAGACGAGACAGATAGCGATGATAACGACAACTTGCGCAACCAGTATCTTACGTTCCGAGAGTATCTAATTCAAGACTTGGAGCTTGCCGACTTTGCTGACATCTATGCACAGACCATTGCATACGGAATGTTTGCGGCCCGTCTGCATGATGATACGCCAGAGAATTTCAGTCGTGAGGAGGCTGCACGTCTTATTCCCAAGACGAATCCTTTCTTGAGGAATCTCTTCAATAATGTTGCGGGCAACGACCTTGATGTACGCATATCTTGGGTGGTTGACGACCTCGTGACGGTATTCCGTGCAACGGATTTGCAGAAATTGATGGATAGCTACGGAAAAGACAAGCGTCATCACGACCCGATGATACATTTCTATGAGGATTTCCTGTCGGAGTACAATCCCAAACTACGCAAGTCTAAAGGTGTTTGGTACACGCCGCAGCCAGTAGTGGGCTTCATAGTGAGGGCTGTAGATGAGATTCTTCAAAGGGAGTTTGGACTGTCAGAGGGCTTGGCCGACTATTCAACAATAGATAGAGATGTGGCTTCAGAGCAGACTCGCGACAGGCGAACCCCTGATGGTATGAAACACGAGAAGCGCCGCTACCATCGTGTGCAGATTCTCGATCCAGCAACGGGTACGGGCACGTTCCTCGCAGAAGTAGTTAACCAGGTTTACGACCGCTATCGCGACAATCATGGCATTTGGCAGCAATATGTAGAGCAGCATCTTTTGCCCCGTTTGCACGGCTTTGAGATTCTGATGGCATCGTATGCGGTTGCCCATATCAAACTTGATATGCTTCTTGGCGAAACGGGCTATCAGCACAAATCCGACAAGCGCCTGCGCGTATATCTCACCAATTCGCTCGAAGAGAGCAACAACGAGCCGCGCAACCTCTTTGCACAATGGCTCAGCCGCGAAGCAACGGAGGCAAACGTCATCAAACGCGACTGTCCTGTGATGGTGATGATTGGGAACCCGCCGTATTCCATAAGCAGCCAGAACAACGGGAAGTGGATAACAAATCTGATTGCTGACTACAAGAAAGGGCTGAATGAAAGAAAACTTAATCTTGATGATGATTATATCAAGTTTATTCGTTTGGGGCAGCAGTATGTAGAGAAAAATGGTTCAGGAATCCTCGCATATATCAGCAACAATAGTTTCATTGACGGTATCACACATCGCCAGATGAGACTGACTTTGATGCAAGTGTTTGATGAAATCTACATTCTCGACCTTCATGGGAATAGTCGTAAACAAGAGGTGGCTCCTGACGGAAGCAAGGACGAAAATGTCTTTGACATAATGCAAGGTGTCAGCATCAATATCTTCGTGAAGACAGGAAGGCAGGCAAAAGGCGAACTGGCTTCTGTTTACCATCAGAATGTATATGGTACGCGCGAAGACAAATATGCCTGTCTGAATGAAGCAACCTTGTCTTCTGTTCAATGGACAAAACTTAATCCAACAGAGCCATATTATTTCTTTGTACCAAAAGACTTCTCGGTTCAGAACGAATACGAAAGTGGGTTTAAGGTTGACGAGTTGATGATGGCAAATGTCTCAGGTTTTCAGACAAAAAGAGACTCTTTGACGATTCATCATACAGAAGATGAGATAGAACATGTTTTGCAAGATTTTGAGAACCTTGAACCAACGGAACTCAAACAAAAATACAACGTTAATGATAGTAGAGATTGGACTGTAGCATCTGCAAAAGAAGACGTTTGTAATCATAGAGGAAACGTTATTCCTGTGCTATATCGCTTGTTTGACACTAGATACTCGTACTTTTCAAATAAGACGAAGGGATTTATGGCATATCCAAGATATGACATAATGAAAAACTTCTTCAAGCCGAATGTTGGCCTCTGTCTTGTACGAATAAATAGAGATTTTGCTTCTACTTTCTTTGTCACAAAGTTAGTTACAGACCAAACTTTATTATCACCCAAAGATAACGACTACGTTTTCCCTCTCTATATCTATCAAGACAACATGGGGCAAGAAGAGCGTATTGTCAACTTCAACAACGAACTGTATGGCAAGATTGCCCAAGGTTTGAACTACCTCCCTTGCTATGATGACAACGTATTGGTTGACCCCACGAGCGAATATAATGGCGTGCTATATCCCCAAGACCTCTTCGACTACATCTATGCCGTGCTGCATAGCCCCAGCTATCGCGAACGCTACAAGGAATTCCTGAAGATAGACTTCCCGCGAGTACCATATCCGACAAATGCAGAGGAATACCATAGGCTTTCAGCTTTGGGCGCAGAATTACGGCGGCTGCATCTGATGGAGGAACTGCCAAACAGTACGGGAGTATCGTTCCCACAAGCAGGTACTTTACAGGTGGATTGTTTGCGTTGGGAGCAGAATCGTGTGTATATCAACGGCGAGCAATACTTCGAAGGAGTACCAGAGTCAGCTTGGAACTTCTACATCGGCGGCTATCAGCCTGCCCAAAAGTGGCTCAAGGACCGCAAGGGCATGACGCTGGATTTTGAAGACGTGAGGCACTACCAGCGAATCATATACGTTCTCCTGCAGACAGAACGCATCATGCAGGAGATAGACAACAATTGTCTAATTGCTGGAGAGATGTAAAGGAAATATATCGGAGGCGAAAACACCAATATCTAAAAAATCCGCAATGCCGTCGAGCATTGCGGATTTAATATGCGATAGTTTGTGGGATATTACTATGCTGCGTCTTGAAACTGTTCATACACAATTTGAGGCTTAAAGAAATCTTACATTTTGAAGAATAGAGGCAAAAATTGCCGATATCGGAAAAATAATGTATTTTTGCGGCGGTTTTCAATTAAAACTTGCCGATAGTAATATGGAGTATATATCAGTTATTCAGTTTGCCGAAAAGTATGGCATTAGTGAGCGCACTGCTCGTAACTATTGTGCTTCGGGTAAGATTCAGGGGGCTTTTCTCACGGGTAAAACATGGAATATCCCTGCAGATGCTGCTATGCCACAAAAGGGAAAGAAGAAAATCTCACCTTTGCTTCAGCGTCTGTGTGATGAGAAAGAAACTAAACTCAAAGGCGGCATCTATCACCGTACGCAGATTGACCTTACATATAACTCCAACCACATTGAGGGTAGCCGGCTGACCAAAGAGCAAACACGCTATATCTTTGAAACAAACACGCTTGGCATAACGACTGAAAACACGCGTATTGATGATATTATGGAAACAGTGAATCACTTCCGCTGTATAGATTTTATTATCGACCATGCAACAGACCGCTTGACAGAAACACACCTGAAACAACTGCATTCTATCCTCAAAACCAATACTTCTGATAGTCAAAAGTTGTGGTTTGCAGTAGGGGATTATAAACGGCTTGCCAATGAAGTGGGCGGCGAAGAAACTGCACAACCCAAAGAAGTACACAAGCACATGCGGACTTTACTTGCAGAATATAATGGTATTGAAAAAGTTGAGCTTACGGACATACTGGATTTTCACGTGCAGTTTGAGCGCATTCACCCATTTCAAGATGGCAACGGTCGGGTAGGCCGATTGGTGATGTTCTGGCAATGCTTGCAGGCTGGGATTGTACCATTTATTATTACTGAAGACTTGCGCCTTTTTTACTATCGTGGCATACAAAACTGGGGACAGGCAAATGGCTACTTACAAGATACGTGCCTTACTGCCCAAGACAATTACAAAGCATTGCTTGACTATTTCAATATCAAGCATTAGTGAATTTCAACAGAACCTATAACTTGTCGTTCTACATCAGTTAATCACTATGTTCTGCTTCTCGCAAAATATACTTTTACTTGACACCAATAATTATAAATAGGCTTTTATGTGTAAAACAAAATCCGCAATGCTGCGCGAGCATTGCGGATTTTAGTATGCGATAGTTTGTAGGATATTACTCTGCTGCGAGAGTGAAGCGGCGGAAGGAGAGAACCTTCAGTTCCTTGTCCGTCTGCTTCAGGTATTCGCCAACGGTGGGGTTGCCGTCGATGAGTGCCATCTCCTGGTTTACGAGTGTGAAGTCCTTGTAGAACTTGTTCATGCGGCCGTTTGCGATGTTCTGAATCATCTGTTCGGGCATGTTCTGGAGCTTTGCGGCTGCTGTCTCTTCCTTGAGCTTGCGAATCTCGTCGGCCTGTGCCTCTGTGATGTTGCCCTTGCGGATGCCTTCTTCGAGGTGCTCCTCGCTTTCGGCGATGTAGAGGTTGAAGCCAGCCTTCTTCAGTGCTGCTTCGACAGCCTTCTTGACCTGCTCTTCGCGCGTCTTCTCGATGGCAACCTTCATCTCGTTGTCCTTGACTTCCTGAGGTACGCTTGCCTCGTCAACGGCTACGGGGTTCATGGCTGCAATCTGGATTGCGATGTTGTGGCCCTGCTCTTCGGCAGCCTTGCTGAGCTGTACCATTGTGCAGAGAGTGTTGCGACCCTGGTGGTTGTATGTGGATACGTTGTCGCCCTCGATTGTGAGGTAGCCGTCGAGTTCCATCTTTTCGCCAGTGATACCGCTGCGGTCAACGACTGCGTCCTGAACAGTACCATTGCCCATGGGGAGAGCCTTCACCTCGTCGAGCGTCTTGCACTTGTTTGCAACTGCTGCGTCGAGGATCTGCTGTGTCAGGGCGATGAAGTCCTTGTTGTTAGCTACGAAGTCGGTTTCGCACTTCAGGGCGATCATTGCTGCGAATCCGTCAACGGCCTTCACGAGTACGCAACCATTGCTAGTTTCGCGGTCGGAACGCTTTGCGGCAACAGCCTGTCCCTTCTTGCGGATGATTTCGATGGCGGCTTCCATGTCGTCGTTGGCTTCAGCCAGTGCCTTCTTGCAGTCGCCGAGACCGGCACCTGTCATGGTGCGTAGTTTCTTGATATCTTCTATTGATGCCATTTTCTAAATGAAAGATTAAGAATTAAGAATTAAAAATCAAGCTGCGCTGCGATTAGGCTGCGCAGCTTGACGCTTGTATTACTCTGCGGCTTCCTCTGCTGCGGGAGCTTCCGTTGCTTCGGGCTGTGCCTCTGCTACGGGTTCAGCTTCTGCTGCGGGAGCTGGTGATGGCGCGGCTGGAAAAGCTGGTGGACGCGCGGGATTATGACGAGATCTATGATGAAAACGGCATGTACCGCCCGGCGGTGACGGATACGGTCTACCGCGAGGCGGTGCACACGCTGCTGGAAGAGCGCGAACGCTTTGAGAAAAAGAAGACGCTGACGCTGCGCCTGCGCTATGAGGCGCCGGACTGGCACATCCTGCCGGACGCCGCGCTCTCTGCTGCGCTGGGCGCGGATTTTGACAGCGAGGCCAACAACGCCAAGAGCGCGGTGCTGGACGGGCTGACCTACATCCGCAAGATCTATCGCATCGGGGAAAACGACCTTGTCGCCCCCGCGCCGGACCCGGCGCGCTTCGGCACCACCACCGATCCCGCCGTGATCCGGGCACT
>ONWB01000044.1 GCA_900321445.1 uncultured Prevotellaceae bacterium
ATTTCACATGAAAGTGGGGCGGGTTGTGGTCATCAATGTACATATAGATGACGATTCCATAGAAACGGCAGATTTCTGGCATGAGAGTTGTTGGTGCTTTATATGGTTCGCGCCGCAAAGATAGGGAGAAATCCCGAAACGTGCAACTTTCACGCTCCGGAATTTCGCTAAATTGGTGTCCTTGTAGTAGTTTATCCGCAGTAGAAATAGCGGTCCACAAGTTCCTGCATCAGTTTTGGGTTCGCGTCAGCCTGCTTGTGCAGGTCGCGGTCGTCGAAACTGCGCAGCGAACTGATGATGCCGTCGATTATGCGCTTCGTAAACACGCCCTCAGCCTCGAAGTAGCTGCGCATCTGCTCCAGACGGTCTGCACTTTCGGCGCAGCACGTTGGCAGCGTGTCGAGCTGGGCAAGGCGGTCAGCGTTCTCAGCAGCGTGGATGTTCACGTCCACATATTTCTCAGCCGTGATGCGTAGCGCTTCCTCGGCAGGCATCTCGAGTCCTACGCGTGCCGCAACGCACAGTCCCGCCATGAGCTGATAGATGTCGGCAGAGCAGTCTGGAGAGCGCATTTCGAAGGTTTGCTTCTCGAGCGTATGGGGCGCGTTGTCGTGGCGTTCTTCAAGGGGATTGACGATTGCAGACATGTCCTTGCCGCTTGTCCATCCCAGAGGCACGCGCACAAGTGCGCTTCTGTTGCTGTCGCCCCAACATACGTTCGTGGGTGCCTCCTGATGCGGCACAAGGCGGAAGTAACTCGTTGGGTTCTTGTTGCCGAATGCCGTGATGGCGGGTGCGAGCAGCATCATGCCCGCAATGCTGCGGCGTGCCACCTCGGAGAGTTTCCTGTCCGCGTCGAGCATCATGTTCTTGCCGTCCTTCGTCATGCGCATGTGGATGTGCAGTCCGCTTCCGGCTTCGCCAACGATAATCTTTGGCGCAAACGTGACGTCGAGTCCATATTCGTATGCAAGGTTGCGTATAACCCACTTTGCCACAAGCAGTTGGTCGGCGGCGGTATATACGGGGCAGGGCAGGAACTCAATCTCGTTTTGCTCGTAAACGCGTCCTTCGCGAGTGAAGTTGCCTACTTCGCTGTGGCCGTACTTTATCTGTCCGCCAGCCTGCGCCACGTATGCCATGCACTTTTGGCGGAAATCCCCAAGTTTTGCAAAGGGTGCCGACTCGTGGTATCCGCGTTGGTCCGTGGCGGGGAAGAGGTCCTCTTCGTCGTCGATGACGTAGTATTCGAGTTCTCCCATCGCCTCGAACTCCATTCCCGTTTTCTCGCGGAACGCCTTTGCTGCCCGCGTCAGCGTTTCGTAGGGCGCACCCTCGAAGGGCTCGCCGTCTTTCGTGTAGAAGGAGCATAGCATGCAGAGCGTGGGCAGTTCGGCGAAGGGGTCCATGAATGCCGTGCGGTAGCGCGGAATCACGTAGAGGTCGCTGTTGCCGGCTTCCACGAATGAAGGGTAGAGGCTCGAGCCGTCCACGCGCTCGCCCTCAGTGAGTATTGTCTCGAGATACTCGTAGTTGTTGATGACGAAGTTCAGCGTTTTCAGGCGGCCGTCCTCGCCAGGATACATAAAGTTAATCATCTGGACATCATTCTCGCTTATGAACTTGATGATGTCTTCGCGTGTGAATTCCTCAGGCATCTTCTCAAGATACCGTACGATAGTGTTAGGGTTAAGGTCTAAGTGTTTGTTCATATTGTTGTAGTTTAGCCCCTCTGCGCCCTTGCGAGGATTCAAAGGGGATTATGTTTAGTCGTTCGTTGTAGTCTAATCGTAAATTGTCCAATAGTCAGATAAAATTGTCCAATAGTCAGATTAGAATCATTTGTAATACGGCTTGTGCCATATCATGTCCTTGTCGATTTTCTTCCATTTACCGCGTGATGGGCGAATGTTCACGTTGCCGTCGTTCCAGTATGTAGGCCAGCCGCCGAATATGCCGCCTATGAAGATGACCTGTATGCGATGGTAGCCCTTGGCGAGCGCAATCTCCACGTTTTCGCGCGTATCGCGAGGAGCATATACGCGGGAGTTGTCGATTATCAGGTTTCCGTCGATGTAGAGTTGCGAGTTGCATGTTGAGAATTCGTACACGCCGTCGGCAGGTATGTTCAGCAGTCCTACAGCCACGGCCGCGTAGTTTTCCACATTTCTCACGTCGGCAGGTACGTGCGTCAGGCGTGCAAGTTGGTGCAGGTCGGTGACGACAGAGTCGAGGTCGGCTTCTGAGTGGCGTATCTGCTCAGGCAGGCGGAAGTCGCCGTTGAACTTCTTCAGTTGTAGCCCAGGCTGCAATCCCTGAACCTTTACGGCGGGAGCGGGAAGTTGCTTCGTCAGGAATATAGTGCGCACAGGGCCTATGAGTCCGCATGGCAGCATCACAGCCGTTTTCAGCGTTGTCGTGCGGTCGAATGCGAGCGGGCCCGTGTAGCGTGCCGACTCCGCATTGGGGCTTGTGCCGTCTGTGGTGTATAGGATAGTCAGCGGGCGCGTCGTCGTCAGCGTGAGTTTCGTATGGTCGGTGAAAGCCAGGTGGTTGCTGCTTACGCCAGGAATCTCAGGCTGCGGCACGTGGAAGTTGATGTTGTGGGCAGAAAGGCGCATCGTGGCGTCGCCGTCGAGCCTGCGGCGGAAGTCGTCGTAGTCCTTCAGTTCTGCAGGAGTCCACGCAATCTCCGCCAGTGCCAGTGCGCGCGGATAGAGGTGGTATTCGAGTTGTGCAGGTCCGCGGAAGTATTCGCTCCAGTTGTTGCCCTGCACGCCAAGGATGTAGTGCCCCTTGCCCTCAGCCTTCAGTGCGTCGGGGACGGGGTCGTAGTTGTAAACCTTCTCGAGTGGCGCATATCCTCCGATGGCTGTCGGCTCCGTGATGGGGTCGCCCTGATAGTGGTCGAAGTACATGCCCTGGCTGCCTGGGCTCATGATGGCATGGTGGTGCTTCTGTACGGCTTCGATGCCGCCCTTCTCGCCGCGCCACGACATGACGATGGCGGAGGGTTCGAGGTTGCCGCCTTCAAGGATTTCGTCCCATCCGATGATGACCTTGCCCTTGTCGGCGAGGTATTTTGCTATGCGCTCGATTACGTAGTCCTGAAGTTGTGCCTCACGCGTGTAGCCAAGTTCCTTCATGCGCGCCTGGCACTTTGGGCAATGTTCCCATTCTTTGCGCGGGCTCTCGTCGCCGCCGATGTGGAAATACTTGCTGGGGAACAGCGGCACCATCTCGTCGATGACGTCCTGCAGGAATTGGAACATATCCTCCTTGCCGGGGCACATGACGATGTCCTCGACGCCCCAGATGATGCGTGGCGTGATGCTGTCGCCGCGGCATGACAGTTCTGGGTAAGCTGCGATGGCTGCCAGTCCGTGTCCAGGCATCTCCAACTCGGGCACCACCTCGATGCCGCGTCGTGCTGCATATGCCACGATGTCGCGTATCTCGTCCTGCGTGTAGTAGCCTTCGTGCCACGTTCCCTCGGCCTCGAGGCGGCGTGCGCCTATGGATGTCAGTTCGGGGTATTTCTTAATCTGTATGCGCCATCCCTGATCCTCCGTGAGGTGGAAGTGCAGTTTGTTTATTTTCAGCGTGGCAAGCATGTCGATTTGCTTCTTCACGGCCGCAACGGGCAGGAAGTGGCGGCAGGGGTCGAGGTGTACGCCACGCCAGCGGAAGCGCGGAGCATCGTCGATGACCACGGCGGGGATGTCCCATCTGACGGCTGTCGCGATGGTCTGCTGCGACTCTATGCGCGGCGGCATGAGTTGCAGTAGCGTCTGCAGGGCGTAGAAGAGGCCCGAGTGCGTAGAGGCCTTACACGTCACGTCCGTGGGCGTCACCTCCAAATGGTAGGTCTCCGAACCCTCGAAGTTGGGGTCGATGACGAAGCGCACTACGTCCGCCGTGACAGGCTGCTTCTTGCCCTCCTTCTTCAATTTTATGGGCTTGTGGCTGATGCCCGTTGCGCGTTTCAGTTTCTCGCAGAAGAACTTTGCCACGTCCTCTGCCGCCTCTCCGCGCCACGCTACCTGCGTCTTGTCGGTGAAGGTGAAGTGCCCCGCCTGCGGCGTCACGATGCGCGGCATGGGGATGATGTTGAATTCCGTCTCCTGAGCCTGCAAGCATAGCGCGAAACAAGCCGCGAGAGCGATGAAGATTAGTCTTCGCATGATGATTATTGTTTTTTTGTTTGTGATTTTCACGGCAAAAATAATACTTTTGTGCAAATAATCTGCTCAAATGGCCGAGATAAAAAATAAAAATTCACTTTTCGCGGGTCTTTACGTGCATGTTCCGTTCTGCAAGAGCCGTTGTGCGTACTGCGATTTCTACCGTTTTGCACCTTGCGAGGCATCGTCCGGTGATACCGACTTCGCGGACTTGCCTGCGGGGACTGTTGCCGCATGGACGCCCTCGCTTCTCGACGGCTATGTCGAAGCGCTTCTTGGTGAGATGCGCTCCCGCTCCCGTGCTCCCTTCCCCTCTCGCGATGCCGATGTCGTCTTTTCCTCCGTCTATTTCGGCGGCGGTACGCCATCTGTGCTCAGCGCGGAGCATTGGACGCGTATCTTCAGCGTGATGCATGAGTGCTTTCGCATCGCCGAGGATGCCGAGATTTCCGTTGAACTTAATCCCGACGACGTAACTCCCCAGCTCGCACGCCTCCTGTTGCAACTGGGCGTAAATCGCGTCAGCCTCGGCCTTCAGAGCCTCCACGACGCTACGCTGCGCCTCATGCGTCGTCGCCATGATGCCCAGCGTGCACGCCAGGCCGTACATATATTATATAATGAGGGGTTCAGGAATATCTCCATCGACCTCATCTACGGACTACCTGGGCAGTCGCTCGACGATTTCCGCTCCGACCTCGTGGAAGCCCTCATGCTCCCCGTCACCCACATGTCCGCCTACGCCCTCAGCGTCGAGGCAGGTACGGAGATGGAGCGGCGCGTCAGTAGCGGCGAGTGGCATCCTGCTGGCGATGAGCTCGCGCTTTCTATGTACAAGGAACTCCTTCGCGAGATGCAGATGCAGGGCTGGGAGCACTATGAAATCTCCAACTTCGCGCGTCCTGGCTTCCGCTCACGCCACAACAGCAGTTATTGGACGCAGACGCCCTATCTCGGACTCGGCCCTGCAGCAGCATCCTACGACGGGCAGCGCGAGCGTCGCCTCAATGTTCCCGACCTCCCCGCATACGTCGCTTCGCGAGGCATGAACGTGCCTGCCGAAACTGAACAGCTTTCCGACGATATGCTCTTCAACGAGCTCCTCCTCACCCGCCTCCGCACCTCAGACGGCCTGCCCCTAAGTCTTCTTAGCGATGCCGACCGCCGTCGCCTCCTCAGCGATGCCGCTCCGCACCTTCAGCGCGGCACCCTTCGCATCGACGCAGACACCCTCCAGCTCACACCCTCCGGACTCTTCGTCTCCGACGACATTATCTCGGACTTGATGAGGGTTTAGACGCCAGACTTCATGTCACACGGAAAGCATGGAATGCAGAAATTTTAGACCTTAGACGTTAGATTTTAGGCTTTAGTCACTAGACTTCTTCTTGTGCAGAAGGCACGATATTTGGATAACCTCACACAAGTCAGGCGTAGTGTGGGGTGCTTTGGAGGCACGCTACTATTCATGTCGCACGGAATGTGGAGACTATAGACATTAGACTTTATATTTTGGCAGGCGCTCTACCATTGAGAGCTTTCGTCAGAATATCCTCCGATATTCCGCATTTTCTCTGAAACAGAGGTATTTATGTGCGGAGGATGCTTCTTTTTTAGTGCGGAGGAGCGGAGGGTTGTATGTTACAAACGGGGTTTTACGCAAAAAACATTATTCTGGTGTGCACGTTTCCATCCTATGCCGTCAATAGCTTTAAGCGTGCGCCCGAGCGAAATGGCTGATGGATTCTTCAACAATCCCTTAGCATGCTTCTTGATGTCTGAGAGTATTTCCGTCGCACTCAGCCAGCGTGCTTCGGGGTCGCCCGGGGATGCTATCTCGTAGAGGTCGTAGAAGAACTGCTCCGCAGCATCCTGTCTTTGGAACTGCTGGTTGTGGCGCATGATGTCTTCCGTCTCTTTGTCGTCAAACCAATAACGTACGCCAGCATTAAGTTCCGCCACAGCCTGAGCATAAAGTTGTTCGTAGTGGGGAGTTTGGCTGAGGTCGATGTTGCCAGTAACCTCCACTCCGATGAAGCGTCGCGAGCCCGATGGATCTGTCAGAACGTCGCTGATGTTTGTCGTAGCTATGAACGATGTCAATCGCGGAACGTCTTCAGTATGAGAGGCGTAGGGGCGTTTTACCTTTACGGAGGGCAGTTGCACGATGTTCTTCAGGAATCCCTGTTGCTTGGCAGGCGAGATGCGGTTGAACTCGTCGAGATTGATGAGCAGCATCTGCGACATCGCCAGATGTACGGAACGTTCTTCGGCAAGTGACAGGTTGTCGGAATATCCCCACGAGCGCAGTTCGGGCGGCAGCAGCAGGCGGCAGAATGCGCTTTTGTGCATGCCTTGGTTTGAAATCAGCAGCGGAACGATGGCATTTCCGTAGCGGCGGTCGCGACCTGTCCATTGTGCCACCATCGCCAGGAACCACGAATGGAACCAGTCCGCCCATTGTTGCGGGTTCTTCGTCGGCACGGTAGCTGCAAGCATGCGGATATGGTCGCGTCCGTCCCATTTGCCAAGCTTTTTGTAGAGGTATTCCTCGATGGGGTCGTAGCGGGGGACGCGCGTGGAGTGGACATAGCGCTTCACATCGCGATTCCATACATCAACGCCTGCAATCTGTAGGTCCATAGTAAAAGTGTTTATAACCTCCTCGGTTACGGGTTTCCAAGGCGTCGGCCATGTGTGGTTCGGACGGTATTCCTCATATCCCATAACCGTATTGCGACGGAAGCAGTAGCAGCTCTCCATACGGCGAACGACCTGCTGCATCAGGGGCTCTGCAGGTTCCTCACCGTGATTCTTGCGACCTGGATGGAGCGCCTGAAGCTCCGTATATGTGGCATCGACGATGCTTCGAACAAATTCCTCTGTTGTGCTCTTGTCGCCACCTCGCATGTGGTTGTACAGATGATAGACGGTTTCCTCCTGAGGCCAATTGGTACGGAAAAGCTCTGCCGCCATGCAGGTGGCATATTCCTTAAGCCATCTCGTATAGTCTTGATTATGAACGGTTTCGTTTATTTGCGACGCAACACGCCTGCTGGCAGCCTCGTAGGAGCGTTCATAATTCTGGTATGCCGTCATGTCCTTCTCCTGCGGAAGACGTTTCTCTGGGAGAAGTAGCAAATGGTCGTCAGAATCCTCTTTCGGCTGAATGGACGCAGAAAGATTGGCATTGAAGCCCTTTGCCTGCGGATTAACATACGGAGCCTCGTCCAAGGGCAACAGAAAGCTGTGGCGCAGAGACGGCTGCATGCGCGTCACGCGATGCGGCAGGACGGCATCGTAGAGCTGAGCAGCCTGACTGTAGGCTTGGACATAAAATGCCTCCCTCTCGGCCTCCGTGTCAAGTGCTGAGTCGCCGCGTTCTAAGGCGACAAGTATTACGACCTCCTGACCCGTAGCTCCCACAAAGGCCGCATAGGTCATAGGCAGCGACTTTGCTGCAAGTTTCACGGCTTCGCAGTCCTCAGGACTCATCAACTGCCGCACCTCCAGGACTACCAGGTCGTTGAAGGCACTAAGGCCTATGGCACCGTTCGCTTGGCGGCGAAGCTCAGCTGCAACATAAATGTGAGGAATCTCGTGATAGCGGCTGAAGTTCTGGGGATTGTCGTAAACAACCTCCTTGCGCAGCGTACCAATCAGGTCACGATTAGCATCCCTTTGTATGCGTTCAAAGAATGTCGTGGGCTCGTAGCACTTCAAGTGCTGCTGCCCGTTTTTGTCAGTTCTGATGTTTGTAAATTTCATGTTCGATAATGTTATAGTTCAAGGTATGTTCTAAAAATTAGCTTAAAGGCTTTATTAAAATTTTCAAGGCAGAATTTTCTGAAATTCTCAGAGAATTTTTGAAAATCCTCAGAGAATTTTCAGTTTTCGAGGCTTCTTTTTTCATCGTCAAGGCATCTTCTTTTGCGCTCTTTGTTGATGGGAAATCCAGCCTCTCTGATTACGCTACAAAGGTACAAAAAAACTCATCATCCGCAAAACAAAAACAATATTTTTTTCTGTAAACTCCCCCAAATGACGCTTTATCCTCCGCATTATAAGTCATCCTACGCTAATCCTCCGCAAGTATATTTACCTCTATATCAATATTCTATGTCTAAAATGCGGAGGATGGAGGATGATATTCCCAAAATCGATAGTATGCGCGCGTGCGCGCGAACGAATCCTTATATTAAACTTTCGGCTCCGCTTACGCCTGAGCACCGCTATAGGTATGTTCTATAAATTAGAAAATTCAACTTTTGGAGGTAGATGATGTTTAAGAAAAAAATCCCGCGCTTTAGCGCTAAAAAACCAAAGTCAGTTTAATCCGGTGATTATAGAACTCTGTGATTTATGCTCACAGTGCGCAGCCGGTTTTCTTGGTTTTGGTTAGAATAGATATCCGTTTTGTCTCAGGAACGAAAGGAGACAAGGAGACGGAATGATGGAAGACAAGGAGACAAGAAGACAAGAAAACAAGACAATAGTTATGAACTTGATGGAATACAAGAAAACAAGAAAACAAGAATACAAGACGATAGTTATGAACTTGATGGAAAACAAGAAAACAAGAATACAAGAAAACGAGAAGACGAGAAAACAAGAAAACAAGAAAACAAGACAATAGATATGATGAAAACAAAAACAATAAAAACCAAGTTAGGAACGAACTACAATTACATGAGAAATTACATGGACAATTATATGAGAATTATATGTTTAACACGAATTCTTGGACGAGCGCATGAGTCCTGTCCATCGGCAAAGGTACGCATAAAAAGTATACGCTGTACCATTGAATGGTGATACAGCGCATACTATTTTCTGAAGCCCCTTTATTTACAAGGGTTCCCTTAGAACGTGTATCCGTTCACGCTGTCCCAGTCGGGGTCGGCGGTGAGGCGGAGGGTTCCGTCGGAGGACTGGCCGCCGCCTCCGCTGCCACTACCGAAAAAACTGCCGGTGTAGCGCGTCACCTGGTTGCGCGTGATGGGGATGTTCTCGAATGTGCGCTCCTTCACCACGTTGTCGTTGGCATCCAGGGCGGTCACGGTCAGCTTGGTCAGCACGTCCTCCTCGGTATGCGGCAGGGTGTAAATCTCGTAGATGCCGTCGGCGGCGACGGGGCGTATCTCTGTCTGCTTGCTCTGAACGCAACCGTAGCCGTCCTTGGGCGAAAACGTGGAGGAACCTCCAAGATAGTAAAACTTCAGCTTGGACACCGATGACGGGATGCTCTCGTCGGTCAGCACCAGGCGGAACATCGCCACGGCGCGGGTCAGCGTGAGGTCGTACGACTGCAGGGCGTCGGTCACCACCAGGGTGCCGTAATAAAAAAAGGTGTCGGTCACCTTGTTGTTGGGGAACGTCACCTTTTCCGTCGAGGTTATCGTGGCCGAGCCGTCGCAGTTGTGCGCGATGACCACCAGGCGGTACGTGCCCGCGGCCAGGCTCAGCGCCACCGTGCCGTAGCTGGCGTCGCCCTCCTTCTGCGCGATGGTCTTCACCTTCGTGCCGTCAGCGTCGAAGATCGCGATGTTCAGGCGCGAACAGAGGTTGGTAATATCGGTAGCGGCGCGGGTAAATGCCTCTTGCTCGAATTGCGAAAAATGCAGGATGACGTTGGCGTCGGCAGGAATCGCATCCTCCGTTTTCTCATCCATGATGGCTTTCTCGCAGCCCACCATCAGCAGGGCGAGGGCAAAGAATAAAAGTTTTTTCATGGGGCGTCAGTCTTTGGTAATGGATACTGTGGCGACGGGACGGAGGAAGATGGCGTAGTTGAAGTTGGCGTTGCTGTCGCTGCCGTCGCTCATATAGCGCTGTTTCATCGTGGTTCCGTCCTGCCACAGATAGCGCTGTCTGTCTGGCGCTGGCGTAATATCATCCTTAGCGGCATAGAAGGCATCTATCTGGTCCTTGGTGGGGATACTCCAGTCGCTGATGCCATCCACGCCGAGGGTGGCAAGGGCGGCATTGGCATTGCTGGCACTCGTTACCGTGCTCTCGTTGGACGAAAGCAGCGTCAGCTCAGCCGAGTTCGCGTCAATCGTCGTTACAGCCAGCACGTAGCAGCCCTCATAGGTGTCACCCGCTTTTGGGAAGTTGTTGGAATTGCCGACGGCAGAACCGTCGTCCACACTACCGTTGTTTTCGCCGCTTGCCGTCGAGCCGTTCTCATCGAAGTCGAATCTGATGGTGCGTTCGCCCAGCCACTCGGCGCCGGTGATGGTTCCCGAGAGCGTTACGCCCACGGCCTCGGTGTAGGTGCCGTCGATGTTTATCTTATAGCCCGCCTCCAGTTGGTCGCTGGTAGAGTAGGTGTAGGTCTTCGTCGCGCCGCCGATGGTGATGTTTACCGAGACGCTGGCGGGCTGACTGCTGGGCGGCAGCAGATGCACATCGGTGGTGCTCAGCCAGGTGCGGCCGTCGCTCTGCCGGGTCAGCGCGATGGTTCGGCTGGCGCCTGCCGTAGAGAAGTTGCCGCTTACTGTAAGGCTCTGCCACAGCGGGGCGATGGTCACGCTGACGGCCGTGGCCGCCGTGGGCACTTTCTTGATCTCGATGTTTTGTATCAGCATCGTTTTGCGCTGAAGACCGAGCGTAACGGTGTTCGTTCCGCCGTCAACCAGTGTGGCCGTGGCCGTCGCCGCCATCAGGTCGCCGTGCGCCTTGCCCTCCTTCAGAGTGATGGCCGATGTGCTTGTCCCCTCGCCCTGGGTGGGCAGCACATAGTCCGCCGTCGACGCGCCGCCTACGGCATACACCGTGTAGGTGCCTTCCGTCAGCGCGATGTTCAGCGTCTGACCCTCGTCGCCGATGGTCTGCACGGCCCGGCATTCGTCGCCTTGGAACACATACACCTGCACGGGGTACGCCACCGTCGCTTCATCTCCCGAACCGCCGCCCGAGCGCGTCCGCACCTGCAGCATCGCATTCGTTACTTGCCCATTTCCGACATCCCCGATGTCGTCCGTGAGCCCTTTCTCACACGCCGTCAGCCCCAGCACCGCCAGAGCAGACGTAAACAAAATCAGTTTGTTCATTGTTGTAATAGATAAATAAATGTTGGGACTATTCCCAATATAATAACGTAAAAGTACAAAATAATTTGTATTTTTGCTCGCTTATTCGTACCTTTACGCCCAAATATGGAGATACTCAGCCAGACACCAATACAGTCGATACTGTTTTTCACCCTCTACGGCATAACGGGCGTGGTGCCGCTTCTTGCGGCGCTCTACCTGCTGCTGCAGCGGGCCAATGCCATTGCGCCGGGGGTTACGTCGCCAGTGCGGTTGCGCCGTTGGACGGCGGCGTTCTTCGCTGTATCTACATTGGCGCACGTGTGGTGGCTGGCGTTCTATACCTACTGCCGCGACCTGAATTCCTTCTGCTATCTGTTGCTTGCCATGGCCGACTGCGTGCTGCTGTTCGTCACCTTTGCCGGCATGCTGCTGGCCATGCTGCAGGACCGCCGCCGGCCGGTGTGGCCCGCCGTGGCAGCCATCATACCGTTTGTGTTGCTTGTGTGCGCGTATATGGCCTTTCCCAATAGTCAGCTCGAGCTGCTTGCCGCGGCCTACTTGCTGTTTCTTGGCTTGGGCTTTAGCGGATATATGGTGGTGGCTATCCGACAGTATGGACGATGGCTGAACGACAACTATGCCGACTTGGAGAATAAGCGGGTGTGGCTGAGCATGGTGATCTCGCTCGTCAGTATGCTGCTGTTCGTGCTCTATGTACTCGCTGTTGATATGGTCTTCATTTGGATTATCCATATCATTGAGCTGGTGCTGGTCGGCCTGCTGCTGTGGCGTGTGGAGACGCTGCCTACGCTGGAACAGCCTTCCCAGCCACAGGCGCAACAACCTTCAGCAGCGCCTATCACCATTGACCTGTCGTATATTGAAGAACAGCTGAAAGAGCACTGTGTGGTCCCGCAGCTCTACCTGGAGCACGACCTCACGCTGCAGCAACTGGCTCAGGCCATCGGCACCAACCGCTACTATCTCAGCCAGTATTTTTCGCGGCAGGGCATTACCTATAATATCTATATCAACAGTCAGCGCATCAACCACTTTATTAAGCGCTACGAGGAACTTGCTGCTGCCGGTGA
>ONWB01000171.1 GCA_900321445.1 uncultured Prevotellaceae bacterium
TCGCTGAAGGTCGTGGCATGGTACATCGGCAAGGAAGCCAACGACCTCAGCGCGGGCATCAACCCCAACACCAGCACCTACAGCCTACGCAACGGCATCAACGTCATCGACTACACCTACGACTGGCCGGGGCTCGCATACATCTGCTACTACGACCACGACGGACTCGCAGCACAGATGCCGCCCATACGCGCACACTTCGTCAACGGCATCGTCAACGGATACCTCTCCCCCGACAAGTCCAACGACGACATGCACCAGCTCACAGCCAACGCCAAGAACCTCTGCATCGACCTCGTAGGCGAGAAGGTGCACTCCATCTGGACTGCCGAGGGGCTACACAGCTACTGCCGAAGCACCGACGGCAAGGTAGGCTACCGACAGTACATCAACCTCCTCGACACTCTCGTACGCTGGGAGCAAGAGCTGCTCGGATTCTACAAGTACGACCGCGTGCCCGACCTACGCACCATGGCATACGTTAACTACACCTACTACATGTTCCAGGGCGGCTTCGGCGTAAGCTTCCACCACAATACGGAAAGCAGCGTCCTCAACTGCAGAACCCTCATGTACGACGACTACGACAAGGTGTGGGGACTCTCCCACGAGTGGGGACACCAGCACCAGATGACACCATACTTCAACTGGGCAAGCGAGACCGAGGTCACCAACAACATGAACTCCTACTACAACACCGTGCACATGGGCTACACCAGCTACGGCCACGGAGGCATGCCCGCCGACGGCACCAAGCTCTACAACGAAGACCCCACCTTCATCACGCAGCGCGACCAGACCACCTACACCACCGTCGAGAACAACCGCCGCGAAGCCTACGAACACGCCTCCGAGTACAGCTGGAACACAAAACTCTACAACCTCTGCCAAGCCATGGAGGACGACCAGTACACCGCCACCGACGACGACAAGCTCCACGCCTTCAGCTTCAACAACTACTACAACCTACGACCATTCCTCGGACTCTACGAGTACGCCGTCAGCAAGCTCGGACTCGCCGACTTCGGACAAGACCTCTACGAAGCCCTCCGACAGACCGACGACGACAACGGCTCGCAAATCGAGAAGCAGGGCGCCGTCGATAAGTACGAGCTCATAGCGTCAGCACAAAACTACGACAAGCGAGGCAAGCTCGCCGTGCTACAAAGCCAGTACCCCCAGAGCACGTGGGTGAAGAACAAGTACATCACCACCGCCCACTGCAACCGCTATGCCAACAGCGCACCCTTCATCCTCAACTTCATACGCAAGGCATCGCGCCTCACAGGCTACAACCTGTTCCCATACTTCGAGAAGTGCGGATTCCTGCGCACCGTGGCACTGCGCATCTACGACGGCAACTGGTACCTACTGACCACCGACATGTACGACGAGTTCCGCGACGACATGCAAGCTCTCAACCTGCTGCCCTGCGACGACAACATGATAAAAGACATCCTCACACAAAAAGTACCTAACTTCAAAAAACCTACTATTCCGAATTAGTGAGAGTGACACTCCACAAGGGAGGAATCATGTTACAGATACAAACGCCTGCTCCAACTTTATGGGGCAGGCGTTCGTGTGAGAGTCAAGACATAATTTCAAGTATAATGAGAGAGCATGCGGCAGCAATCATTCTCTAATACTATAATCTCTTAAAGAAATGATATACGCACCAGTCCTTGAAAATAATAGAGCATCAGAAAAGTATGTTTTGTATTTCGCTGTCTGGTAAAATTTCTATCTTTGCCCACGATTGTCATTTTTGTTTTATGGTAAAAGCAAAGATAATCAAAAGGGCTGATACTGCATGTAAGTACCAGCCCTAAATTTATCAAATCAAAAAGTATTACCGGACAGCAATAATTCTTTACGAATTCTCCCTCGTTTTATAGTCTTTCGTTATCTCTGATTGCATATTTAGTATGCGCTGCACTTATCTTTTCCCGAGTCTTATTCCTAGGAATGTTCGTATTCTCCATTTGGAGTTGTGTATTGCGAGGCTGCTGGGGCTGCCGTTGTTGGCGTAGTTGTAAACCATGGAGATGCCGAGGTATGTGTTGCGCCAGTGGCGCACGAGGGCTCCGCGCCCTGTGACGATGACTTCGGGGAAGTGGTAGCTCAGAGGGACGTGGGCGTCGCCGAAGGTGAGGGAGGTGTTGCTAAAGACGACGAAGGTGGGGACGGCGGAAATGTGGAGCAGCCAGCCCTGCGCGGGGACGTAGTTGTAGGCGTAGCCTGCGCCGAGGCTGACGTTGGTGGTGGCGAGGCGCATGGGCTGCTCCCCGTCGAGGGTGGCGCGCTGCCCCATGGCGGAGGCGGCGAGGAGGAGGCTGCCTGCGGAGCGCCGCTGCAGGTAGCTCTGCGTGAACGCGGCGGGGTAGGAGAAGCGGCGGTGGTTGAGGGTGTAGAAGGCGTTGAGGTTCAGCGTGCGCACGGCGAGCATGCCGTCGGGGAGCTGGATGCGCTGCATGCGCTGCATGCCTTCTTGGTTGTGCCAGCCGGTGAAGTTCTTGGCGCTCTGGTAGATGACGTCGAAGCCGAAGCGGCGGCCGTAGCTGTTGAAGTTGAACTCGTAGTCGCTGTATCGCCCTGCGAGCTTGGCGGGGTTGAGGGCTGCGCTGAGCGTGAGCCCGAGGTAGCTGACGCTGACGCTGACGGTGGTCTTGAGGTTGGCGTACATGGCGGACTGGAAGTGCTGGCCGTCGGGGTGCGTGGCGAGTGCCGCTGCGGAGCGGTCGATGCCTTCGGCCTCGATGCTTGCGCCGGAGACGTTGAGGCGCGCGGCGAGTGTCCACTTCGTAGGTGGGCGCGCGACGTAGGTGCTATCGACGTCGCCTGCCGCATAGCGCTGCGTCAGGATGCTGTCGAGGCGATGCAGGCTCAGCTGCGCCCATGTCGGCACGGCTGAGCCTTGTAGGATGGCTAGGGCGCAGAGGAGCGCCTTAGCGGCTGAGGACTTTCTTCCCATTCTCGATATAATGTTTAATGTTATCTCGCCTTGCCAGTCGTGCCCCAGCCACTTATTCCGTTAACCAATATCCAATAACCGTTAACCGTTATCCGCCGCGATTCGGTTATTGTTTATTGTTTAATGTTTAACGTAAAATAACCGTTAACCGTTATCCGCCGCGATTCGGTTATTGTTTATTGTTTAATGTTTAACGTAAAGGACGTGCACTGCAAGGCTCAATGAAGGTTCTTCGAACCATTGACCATTGATTATTGACCATTGACCATTGACGATTTAATGTTCAATGTTCAATGTTCAATGTTCAATGTTCAATGTTTAATGTTCAATGTTTAATGTTCAATGTTCAATGGCATTTGTCACTGGTACAAGTTTGCGAACTGGTAGTATGTGCGTGCTCGGCGTATGAGTGTGGTGTTGGGGTTGCTGCGCGGCTGCTCTGTGTGCTTGTGCGCGGACTCCTGCACGACGTTGTACTGTGTGGGCTGCTTCATGGGTGTGAGTACTGTGAGGACGTCGCCCTCGAGGTAGCCGAGGTCTTGGTATGTCGCCATGAAGGCGCGAGGCTTGTAGGCGTCGCTGAGTACGTTGCGCCCAGCGAAGGGAGTGGGGGCTTGTATGGGTATGCGTAGCATGGTGAGCAGGGTGGGGAGTACGTCGATTTGCGAGCAGAGCGCAGGGATGTGGAAGGGCTTCAGCATGCTGGGAGCATGTACGATGCAGGGGATGTGGTAGCGGTCGATGGGGATGGATGTCTTGCCGGCACTGGAGGCGCAGTGGTCGGCGATGATGACGAAGATGGTGTTGTCGTACCATGCATGGCTGCGGGCTTCGCTGAGGAACTGCGCGATGGCGAAGTCGGTATATTTTACGGCGGCGTCGCGGCACTTGCTGTCGCCCTGCCACTGTATCTTGCCTGCGGGGAAGGTGTAGGGGCGGTGGTTGCTGACGGTCATGAGCTGTGCGAAGAAGGGGCGCTGGCTGCGGGCGTTCTCGTCGAACAGGCTGAGGGCTTTGCGGTAGAGGTCCTCGTCGCATACGCCCCAGATGTTCGAGAAGGTGACGTCAGAGATTTGTCCTCGGTCGACGACTTCGTAGCCATTGCCGGCGAAGTAGTCGCCCATGTTGTCGAAATAGCTGTCGCCGCCATAGAGGAACTGCACCTTGTAGCCGCTACTTGCGAGCATGTGGCCTATGGTTTGTCCGTCGCGACGATTGTCGGGGCGCTTGACGATGCTTTCGCCGGCACTGGGAGGACGGCATAGCGAGAGGGCTTCGAGGCCGCGCACAGTGCGGTTGCCAACAGCGTAGAGGCGGTCGAAGACGACGCTGCTGTGCATCAGCGAATCGAGGCGGGGCGTGATGTCGCGCGTGTTGCCGTAGGCTGCGAAGAAGTCGGCGCTCAGGCTCTCGACGGTGATGAGCACGATGTTGGGCTTGGCATCGTCGGGAATGTTGATGTACTGCTGCCACTGTGCTGCGATAGAGTCGGACATTGACCAACCCTTTATCTGACGATTTGACGATTGACTATCTGACGAGTGACGATTAGTTCGCCTTGCCAATCGTGCCCCAGCCTCTTCGGAACTTCGTCCCTCAGGGCTGACGTGCACTGCAAGGCTCTCTGAAGGTTCTTCGAACCATTGACCATTAGTTCGCCTTGCCAATCGTGCCCCAGCCACTTCGGAACTTCGTCCCTCAGGGCTGACGTGCACTGCATGGCTCTCTGAAGGTTCTTCGAACCATTGACTATTGAGTTCGAGGTATTCCTTGCGGCATTCGTCCTCGGGGAGCATGGTGTAGAACTGGTCGTAGTCGAGCTTGTTGTTGCGGAAGGCTTCGACGAAATCGTAGCATCCGTTCTGTTGGATTTGGTTTGCGCAGAGGTTGTCGCCCTCGAGGCTGTGGGAGGCACCGTCGAGATAGAGCCATGCTACTACGCTGGCGACGATGGCTATGCCTACATGCATGAGCAGTTCGCGAGGAGTGTAGATGCTGAGGAACCTGAAGCTGTGGCGGCGCGCCGAGAACCATACGATGGCGGCTGTCAGCAGGGCTGTGAGTGCGAGCAGTGGGACGATGGCGTAGGACTCCATGATGTTGCCGACGACTTCGGTGGTGTAGATGAGGTAATCGACGGCGATGAAGTTGTAGCGTACGCCGAATTCGTCCCAGAAGAACCATTCCGCGATGCTGTTGCCGATGAGCAGGAATACGTACACGAACCACATGAGGAAGACCGTCGCCCTGCGCCAGGGGAGGCGCAACGAGGGTATGAAGTAGCGCAGGCAGAAGCTCAGCAGCTTGTAGCCGACGAGGTACTTCGCGATGCGTGGCAGTCCGGCGCCGTACTCGTGGAGTGGGGTGTGGGTGAAGAATAGGAGGGCGAGCGTTGCAACGAGTAGGACGATGATGGTGTATGCCGCCGCCTTCTGGTATTTCCACTCGTTAAGGCCGAGGTACATGAGGAGCATCGGAAGGCAGAGGAGCGTGCCCATTGCTGCATCGTTGAATATCCCCACGAACAGCGATTTCGCGATGTCGAGGGCTCCCATTGTGGCACCTTCGGGCAGGAAGAACATCAGTACGATGCGCAATATGGCTCCCGCCACGAGGTAGAGCACAAGTATATCCTTGAATATGCTTGCTATGGGGTTGCTTGTGCTTTTCGTTTTCATCATAATTTTGTCTCCAATAACCGTTAACCAATAACTGTTAACCAATAACGATTAACCATAAGTTGTTAACCCCCTATCTCCGCAGCCTTCTGCGCAAGGCGCGGATGGGGATGTATGTCCATGCCAGGGGGCGCAGCAGTTTCATGGAAAGTGTGGGGCGGAAGGAATCTTCGTGGCGGCGCGGACATGCGGAATAGTATAGCCAGTATTCACCAAGCGCCCAGAAGCGATAGGGCAGGGTGTTGCCATACATGAAGGCTTCCTTGTAGTAGAGCAGTGCGCCGCAGGGGTTGCGGCGCATAAGGTCGGCGGCTGAACTGCTGAGACCTTCGGACTGGTACTCGATGATTTGTAGAACCTTATTGATGTAGCGGCACTTGTAGCGGCGCGCGATGCGGTTCCATACGACGGCTTCCTGTATGAACTTCTCGCCTTCGAACTCTGGGAAGGGGAACTCGCGCATTACGCTTGTGCACATCACTTCTATGCTTTCGGCACGATAGCCGTGCTTTGTGCGGAAGGAGAGCATGTCGGTGTCGAGGACGTCGTAGTGTCGTTCGCCGCCAGATATTTCTCCGTTGATGTTTTGCTTTAACCCCATGACGCCAGCAAATTCGGGCTTGTTGGCGATGTCTTGGAGGTGAGGGAGGACGAGTTCAATGGCATTGTCCGTCAGGTAGTCGTCGGAGTCGAGTATGATGAACCATTCGCCCTTAGCGCGCTCTACGGCATAGTTGATGGCGCGCTGCTTGCCGCCGTTCTCCTTGCGATAGTAGTGCACATCGAAGCCTTCGCCCGTGAAGGATTTGCAGACGTCCTCCGTGTTGTCTGTAGAACCATCGTCCACGATGAGCCACTCGAAGTCCTTCACCGTCTGGCGACAAAGGCTTTCGTAGAGGCGCGGCAAGAGATTGGCACGATTGTATGCGGGGGTGAAGATAGTAAGCACGTTGAACAATAACCGTTAACCGTTAACCGAATGTCTCAGAACTTGCGGAACACGAGGCGCACGCGCTCGTTCTCGAGTATCATCTTCTTGGAGTCGAGTTTTGCGATATGGAACTGTGCGCTGGTGCCGTAGATGCCTGTCCATGCAAGAGCTGTGGACTCGGGGTCGGTAATGAGTTCGTCGCTTGTGAACTCGTGGATGTATAGTCCTGTAAGGTTCAGGCTTTTCCCTTTGTATTCGAAGGTGGCGGAGGTGTCGAATGTCCTGCCGTTCAGCGTCTCGTGGGTTGTGTGAATCATGATGAGATCCAGCTGCACCTTCCAGTATATGCCGTCACCGATGGTTGATACGGCTTCTTCGCCGTCAGTAGCGATGCTCGTGAGCTGCCACATTCCGTCGAGCTTTCCGTTTTCAGGCCATTTGTCGCATGATGTTAGCATCATGGCGACACACATTATTATATATATATA
>ONWB01000018.1 GCA_900321445.1 uncultured Prevotellaceae bacterium
AACATTTTTAAGGTTGTTTTCCTTTGCCCCTTTGATAACGATGTTTTCCAACATAGCGCCTCCAATTAAAATATTTTAACCAAATTTTTGCTTTAAATTTGTGTTAGTTTGAGTTTTAATTTAATAAATCAATTTTGTTTGGTTTGGTTAAAATTTAAAACTAAATTTTGTTCATCTTTTATTTTAACACACCAAACCAAATATTTCAAGTTATCAATAACAAATTTTGTTTAACACTCAAACAAAAAAATAGGGCTTTGAAACCCTATTTTTTTAGTTAATTGTTTTAGCCTCTAACAACCTCAATTGTCAAAACATATGTGCCAGACTTTTCAGTTACTGTGAACTTATAGCCTTTGCTGTCTGTCCATGTAGTTGTGCTCTTGCCAAATGCTATGCTTGCCGCTTCACTTGCATTGCTTGGCTTGTTGTCGCCTGCAAAGGTTAATGTCCATTCCCCTTCGTACACATATATCGAACTCCCTGTGCCTGTTTGTACTATCCCTATCTCTGACTTCATAGATATGCCTGTGTTTACTGTCATCTCTACTGGCGCCTTTACGATTGGGGTTAAACTTTCTACATTGTCACTTATGGTGTAGGTCATTTTTTCTGAGTCGTATTTAACAATTTCGTCACCCAATGTCGATGTTGTGCGACTTGTTGTTTCGCCTACCACTTTGTATTCTATTCCCATTACCATATCTGTGTCTTTGTTCAATGCACTGTCGTTTAATTTTACTGTCCAGGTTGTGTCGCGCCTTATGATGTACTCTTGTTCGCTCTCTTTCTTGCCATCTGGTTTGTTCACTGTCACTTCTTCCCAGTATGCTTTTTTGCTTGTGTCTGATGATGTTGCTGGATTTAATGCTGTCTTGTATGCTGTGAAGAATTCTAACTTGATTGTTTTACTTTCTGTTACTTTGATGCATCCATTGTCTAACCCACTTATGCTTGTTACTGGCATGTTGGTTGTCAAGTTACCATTTATGTACATACATAACAATTCGTATTTGTTTGTTGAACTATCTTCCTTGCTTACTTTTGCTGTTACGCCCAAGTAGTAGCCTTGTCCGATTGTGATACTCTTTGTTATATTTGTACCTTCGGTTGTGATTGTGTATGTTTGTTTTGCATTGCTTCCATTCATCGCATCAGTATTTGTGGCATATTCTGCAAAGCTATATGTTGCTGTGCTGCCTGCTGGCTTGATGATGTTCAATGTTACTTCCACTGTTGCTTCAAAGTTTGCTGTGATTGTTGTGTTGCCTGTGATTGTGCCAGATGCTGGGTTCCAACTTACAAACCTTGCATTTGCTTTTGCTGTGGCTGCGATGTTTGTTGCGCCAAGTTTGAGTGTCGTGCCAGATGAACTGAATGTTGTGCCATACTCAACAACTTTGCTTGTTGTGTCAACTGTGCCAAGGCTATTATTAGAACTTGCAATTGTTACTGTGTAACTATTTTTAGCTCTCTTAAAGTTTGCTGTTACAGTTGTTGCAGAGAAGGCTGTTGCTACATTGGAATTAGACAAATACAGTGTTACACTTTCTAATGTGATTAGAAGACCAGTAGATGTAAACGTTACATTAAAGGATCAGTATGGTAATGATATGACAGATGCTGAGGCAGCTAGAATCAATGTAGAATGCTTAGCAAAACCTGATAAGGCAGATGGAAATCATTTTACTGGCAACAATACAAAGAAGATCACATTTACTACTGGTGATGTAGCAGGAAATTACACATTTAAGATTTCTTATAAGAATAAAGATGGCAAAGAAAAAGAAACTATTCTGTGAGATTAGTCCTCTGACCTACGCAATATCCCTTCAGAAGGAGATATGGAAGAGGCATCTGAAGAACTGGCTCGGGAAAGAAAGATATGCCAAGGAAAAACGCCGCGAGAAGTTACCCGTTGTGGTCTTTGGCCATAGTAACAATATGATAAAGAGAGGTCCCGGGATAGACCTCAGGCTGCAGGAAAACAAGGCCGACAACATTCGTCTGGCTTGCAGTCGGATGAACGGACTTATTATCCGCCCGGGCGAAACGTTCTCATTTTGGGGATTGGTAGGAAAAACGTCCAAGAAGAATGGCTTCACGGAGGGAAGAGTGATTATAAACGGCAATCTCGTTGCCGGTGTGGGAGGAGGCCTTTGCAATCTGGCAAACACCATAAACCTCCTGGTGATGCATAGCCCACTGACTATTACCGAAATACACCATCATTCCGACGCCCTGGCTCCCGACCCCGACGGCATACGAGTACCGTACAGTGCGGGCACATCCGTCAACTACAACTACATCGACTACCGCTTCAAGAACGAAACGCAACAGACCGTACAGCTGTGCGCATGGTGCGATGGCGACGACCTACATGCCGAGCTCCGAACTACTGAGGAATTTCCCAATACCTATAGAATTGTAGAAGACGACCACCATTTCCATAAGGAAGACAACGGATGCTTCTATCGCATTTCCAAAATCTACAGGGAGACCATTAATAGGGCTACGGGAGATACTGTAAGGAGGGAACTATGTTGGGATAACCATTCAAAAGTGATGTTTGACGAAAAGCTCCTGCCAAAAGAGCTCATAAGATAAGTGACGAGTGACCATTTCAAATCATTAACATAAACCTATCAAATCATGAAGAAAATCCTTTTAACAATGATGTCCGTCTTGCTGCTCGTAGTCGGAGCAGAGGCGCAGGTGTGGGTTTCGCTGAAGTCACTTCAGACAGACGTTTCAATGCTGGACGAGTACACAACTTGGGAGTTTATTCCCAGGACAATTAGTGTGTTTATGCAGGACGTTCCGACTCAGAAAATCCGGATAACGGATGCGAAAGGGAACGGAACATACATCTTCTCCGAACTCCCCAATGGCCAAGAGGATGAATCTGGCACTATCGGAGTATATAGTGTGAACGTCAAGAAAGGCACAATTGAAGTAAGCCTCGGCGGACAGAAGCAGACCGTGAAGATGAAGAGCCTCCCCAAGTCGGACAATGGCTGGTACGAATACGACTTCGGACGCACCGCCTATCTGAGCATCACATCGGGCAGCCCACTGAACTACGACGATATCCAGATGCTCATCACACCTGAGCAGGCAGCTTCCATAAAAAAGAAAGCTGCCTACATACACGAAAAATACTCGCCTGCACTAATAGACTTGTTCAATGGACTCGAGGTAGAATATGTGCCTGGAGAAGGTGAAAAGTTTCATCACAAATTAGACGGCTCATACGAAGAGCATGAACTGAGAGACTATTGCCTTCTCCTCAGAGGTGCTGCCTTACAGGGCATCCCCCTCCCTTTGGATGCCTTCAGCGAAAGCCTGATAGGATATTCAATCAACCTGTTCTGTGGCACCCCACTGCTCGAGGAGTACAAAACAGGAGGTGGTTGGCGCGCTGACCCGAACAGCGAAGAAATCATGAAGATAAAGACCTATGCCATTGCCACCCTTTCAAAGCCTGAGGTGACGAAGCTGGACCGTGACGCCATCGCAGATGCAATCAACTCCTATAAGACGCAGAAGAAACAGGCAAACAGGCAGACATTCCTTGCCGAGAGAGAGGCAAGCCTCATGCAGGGCAAGGGGGACATCATCATATCCCGAGGAAGAATGTTCTTCAGGTAAGGTACGCGGGCAAGTCAAAAGGACTTATGCAGAAATGGGGCAACATGTGGTACTATGCCTCCGACACCGACGAGATAACGAACGTATCGGAATCTGGGAACGGAACTACGAAGGTGGAATACTCCATGGGCGACTATATCCTCATAAACAATGACAGCTTCTCCATTTCCGAGGCGAGAGTACACCGCGAGATTGACGGCAAGAAGGGCGTGCTTACTGTGAAGAGGGGTACCGTAACCATTGAGTTCGACAATGGCGACAAGTTTTCAAACTACTGGGAAGGAGCCCTACAGTTCAAGGACATGGACGAGTTGAAGTTCACCAGCGACCTTTGTGAACTGCTACAACTGCAATCCTTCAACCAGTATGGCATAACGAGCATGGTACTGGCAAAAAATCTTGTAACCTGCAACGGCACCATGACGCTTGCCGACGGCACGACCGAGAAGGTGGAAAACGGCGACTCACCCAGCAGGAGGGCAGTACGCGAGGCTGCACGCGATGCAGAAATTGCCCCCTGGGTCAACGCAAACAAGTCCAAAATTATCGGAAACTGGAAGTTCACCAGCATCTTCCGCGACGCCTACGACCGTTGCAATGGACAGGGCTTTGCAATGAGCATTCGCTTCAATGCCGACGGAACCTTCTGCAAGACCGTTTCCTACGCCCCGCCAGCCCTCAAGAACGGGCTCACCTTCAAGTTCGACTGCAAAGGCACATGGAAGATTACCGGTAATGGGCAGATTTCACTGACGTTCACAAAATTCCATGACAACGAACAAATCCGATATACTGGCAACGACAGGTATTTCGCCTATAAGTTCAACAACTGGAACGACACGGAAAAAAGCATATTCATGGTCGCTACAATCGAACAACTCGGCATCCTCGGGGGAAAGTCGATATATCGGTGCGACATGTTCGATGAAATCGTCATCAACGGCAACACCATGACTGGATACTACTCCGACTCCGATTGGTACGGGCGCACAGGCTGGTACAACATCAAGATGACGAAGATTAAATAATTCAACTGTAAAATACACAACAAAATGAGAAAGACCATCATCCTCCTTGCGTCCCTCATCCTGAGCCTGGGGGCGGCGGCGCAGAGCAAGAAAGAGGAGCCCCAGTTCCTCTCGGACAGTATCGCAGATATGCTCCTAAAGTACTACGGCGCGACCACCGTGGAAGAACGCGCCCAGTACGTCATGGAACCCGAACGCGTCATGCCCCTCATGCGCGACTACTACAGTGGAGGCATCAGACCCTTGAACAAGTTCTATCACGTTGATGGCGAAAAAACACAGTGGAGGGAAAAACATGAAGGCGTAATCAAGATAGCCCCAAACCTTCTGTGCTTGGCTATATACCTGGTACAAAACGTTGAAGTCAATCACGTTCTTGTGCGCACACCCCAAGGGCTGAAACTCGACTGGGAGGCAACTGTGCAGTACGGAGAAAACAGCAACTATATGCTAACCGCCGCCAACGAAGGTAAGACGTTCACATTCCACTGTAATCTGAGTCGTAGCATTAATACTTGGAATGACAGTTATGATTACGTTTGCATATCAAACTCATTCGGATACGACGCTAAATTCATTAACCGCTATGATGAATCCTGCCCGGATTTAAGTGCTTATGCTGTGTTCCAAAGAAACGGCGCTGTAGGTAAGACACTGCGGGATATGTTTACAAACAAAGCGCCTGATTGGGCTGACGACCATTATTGGTGTATTGTAAAGGCTGAGGTGTTCGATAACTTGGACGGTACTTATCTGCTTGAAATCAAAGAAATCGTCAGCGAGACACCCTCGCGCTTCGTCCCCCTCCGTCCCAAGAAAGAACAAGTAAGATTCTAATAACACAAAACAATAATCAGTTTAATCAACCAATGAAAATGAAAAAGACTCTAATGCTTGCCGCACTCTTTGCGGTAGGGTTGCTTGCCACCTCCTGCGGTGGCGGCACAAGCGAAGCTGACCAAGTGAAGGACTTTGCCTTAGACTTCGCCACGAAAGTAAGTAAGAACCAAGTGGACTCCGTGCGCGCACTCTATGCCGACGCGGCCAAGTGCGACTCCTTCGCCGTGACCTTCGTGCACGACAGCGTGACCGTCACCGAGACCGAAACGCCCGGCACGTACAAGGTAAGCCTCGGTGCAGCGGACTTCACCGTGAAGCGTGCTGAGGACGGCAAGATGAGCGTCGTGGAATCACACGGCCTCGCAGCCTACCCCGCCGATGCCCTCGACTTCGCCAAAAAGACGGGACAGTGGAAAGACGGCCTCAACGATGCCGAACAAGCCGTCCGCATGGCCGACAAGGACTTCCGTACGCAAGTCGTGGCAGCCTTCCCCAAAGCCTTCGCCAAGATGCTGATGGTGAAAGGCGGTTTGGAAGTGGTGAAACCCTGCGACGGTCCCGCAATGATGGCTGTTGGTACATTGGGAGCCAATGTTGTCAGCACCTGCGACAAAGCCATCTCAGGCAGCGACTATGAGGTAGTATTCAAGGGAATGAGTGTGGGCTACTGGGGTGAACAACCGTTAACAACAAGCGAACCCGGAAAGGACATCGCTCCCAACGGCTCCGCCATGGTCACTACAGACTTCAGTGTCCATGCCGACTACAATAGCGCCTACGTGAACATCAAAATCTCCAACGACGAACTTTTCAACAAGTACTTCACCCCCACTGGCAAGGAATACGACGAGTATCTTGCAGGCAAGACGGAAGAGAAGAAATAAGTCAGGTTCAGATATGATTAAAGCGCCCCTCTGGAAACAGGGAGGCGCTTTTTATATTTATTGCTGTAGCCCTTTACGCTCTATACGCTGCGACGCACGATGTCGCGGGCTGCAGCTATATCGGCGATGTCGCCAGCTGCCATCATCTGACAAAGAATGTTGCCCATAGCCGTAGCCTCAACTGGCCCAGCCACGACTTCGAGGCCTGTACGCTGTGCAGTGAGGCGGTTAAGGAGTTTGTTTCTCGAACCTCCACCAATGATGTTGATGCGTTGCAGTGGTGCAAAGCCCTCCTTCTCTAAAATTGATGCAAGCTTTTGTATTGCTTCGGCATATTTCGATGCCAGCGACTCAAGCACCATTCGAGCGAGAACGGGTTTTGTGGGTTCTATTTCAAGACCTCGCTCGCGTAATACCGCAATAAGTTCCGCTTCCATGCTTTCAGGATTCGTAAAGCGCGGGTCGGCGACGTCAAAAATAGCGGTTTCATCGAGAGAAACACGGGATGCTTCGTCCAGCAGATGGTCGTAGGTTTCTGCCTCTCTGCGTTCCTCCCATTCTTTCATCAGACGTTGCAGGGGATAGAGGCCGGGGATGTTCTGCAGGAAGCAGATGGTGTGACCTACTCCACCCTCGTTGCTGAATCCGCTGAGGCGCGCTTCCTCCGTGAGGATGGGCTGCTTGAGTTCAATGCCCAGGAGGCTCCACGTTCCACTGCTCAAGAAGGCAGAACCCTCGGTAAGCGGAGCGGCAAGTACGGCACTCTGAGTATCATGGCTCCCAACGGCAACGACCTTCACTTCTGCAGGAAGTCCCGTTTCGGCTATTATCTCGCTGCGCAGGGTACCGAGGACGGTGCCGGGATGTACGATTTTACCAAAGATTTCCCTTGGAAGTCCTGCCTGCTTGAGTGTTTCTATCGACCATTCGCCGTTTCGAGCATCCAAAAGCTCACTCGTCGATGCTATCGTGTACTCGTTGCAGGCTATTCCTGTGAGGAAATAGTTGAAAAGGTCTGGAGTGAACAGGACTTTCGGCTCCGTGCTATGGGCGGCAAGTTCCGTCATGTCCTCCGCAAGCAGCTGAAAAAGCGTGTTGATGTCTATCTGTTGTATGCCCGTCAAGGCATAATGTTCAGAGCGGCTTACTTTTTGGAAAAACCTTTCCTGCATGCTCTTGGTTCGTTCGTCGCGATAGCACACGGGAAGGCTAACAAGTTTTCCCGATGCGTCAATAATTCCATAGTCAACGCCCCAAGTATCGACGGCGAGGCTGCAAATACTATTGCCATAGCGCTCAGCAGCACGGCGAAGACCCTGCTTCAACTCGTCGAAGAGCGTCCAGAAATCCCAGCACAAATGTCCGTCCTCGTGCACAGGCACATTGGCAAAGCGATATACTTCGTCAAGATGAAAACAGGCGGTTTCATCGAGGAATCCTGCCATCACGCGACCGCTACCGCCGCCAAAATCGGCGGCAAGATACACTTTCTTCTCTGCCATATTAGTTAAAGAAGGGCGAAAGGTTGAAGTCGCGAACCAGCTGTTGCACTTCCTCTTGCGTAAGCGTGTTGGCCTTGCAGCCTGTTTCCACAAGTATGCGGCATGCCATCTCGAAGAACGTGGCGCGCTGGAAAACATCGTCGAAGTCGCGCCCGCAGACTACTTGCCCATGTTTGGCAAGAAGTATGGAATTGTGCGATTTCATCGCGGAAACGACGCCCTCCGCCAGCTGCGG
Source organism: uncultured Prevotellaceae bacterium (assembly GCA_900321445.1). GTDB lineage: Bacteria > Bacteroidota > Bacteroidia > Bacteroidales > Bacteroidaceae > Alloprevotella. Next base: position 8,141 of record ONWB01000018.1, read on the forward strand.
CGAGCCAGGGCGGTAGTACGGAACGATAGGAATCTCGCATCCCACGTGTACGGGAACTTCCGCTGTCACGTTGAAGTCCGTAGGCGGCTCCTGCATGCAGGCTATTGCCGTAGCATATTCCGACTGGAAGTGTAGCACGACGTTCACGTCCTTGCGCTCGCGAAGCACGCCGAGATGGAACGTGCTCTCCATCGAGGGCTTCACGCCGTTGAGGCTCTCGCCCGTTGCGATGTCGAGCAACGCGACCTGTTCCTTGCGAAGCGTGGGAACCCACGACCCCGTGCCTGACACAAGAGCCTTTCCTTCATCCACGCGCCACGAGAGATTGCCGCTGCTGCAAAGCATGAGGCGCGCATCGCCGTAGCGGTGCGATGCCTCGAGGTATTCTTTTATTTTCTGTTCCATCCTACTACTTGTATATTGGTCCGTAGTTCTGGCATGCGCGGAAGTCGGCACCCTCCTTGTCCATGCCGAAAGCATTCCATACGGCAGGGCGGAAGATGTCTTTGTCTGCGACGTTGTGCATACATACGGGAATGCGCAGTATGCTGGCGAGGGTAATGAGGTCGGCGCCGATGTGCCCGTAGGTGATGGCGCCGTGGTTTGCGCCCCAGTTGTTCATGACGCTATAAACATCCTTGAAGGCGTCCTTCGCGGGGTCAAGGCGCGGTGTGAACCACGTCGTCGGCCATGTGGGGTCTGTGCGCTTGTCGAGAATGTCGTGGATTTCGGCAGGAACATCAACAATCCACCCTTCGGCGAGCTGCAACACGGGTCCCAAGCCTTTTACGAGGTTCACGCGCATCATCGTAGCAGGCCAACCGCCCTCGCTCTTGAAGTGGCTGCTGAAACCTCCTCCACGGAAATAGTCGCGGTCGGCAGGCATCCAGTGCGTTGCCTTCAGGCATGCTTCCACATCTTGTTGCGTCATCTGCCAGAAGGGTTTCATCACGGGTTTGCCGTCTGCAGTCTTGCTGGCTCCCGTTCCGTCGAGGGTGGTGGCACCAGAGTTTATAAGATGTATGATGCCTGGAGCTGCGGCACCCGTGAGCTCATGTCCCGTTACGCGCTTCACGGCTTCGGGGCTCCAGTATGTGCGAACGTCGGAGAACATCTGAGCTTGGTTCGTGAGCAAATGGCCGAAGAGCATAGCCGTACAGTTCAGGGCGTCGTTCTCCGTAGCCAATGTCATGGGTTCGCGTGTGCCGTTCCAGTCGAAACTCGTGTTCAGCAGGGCTTCGGTGAAGTCGCCATTGGGTTTCCAGTCTGTCCACTGGCGCTGCCCTTGGAAGCCTGCGGCGATGGCATTATGGCCAAGGCTCTCTTCCTTGAATCCCATCTCCAGAAGTTTTGGATTTCCCTGCATCAGGTCGCGGACGATGAGCGTCATCTTTACGATGAACTCCCAGTCCTCGTCCTTCTGCTGGCGCGTTTTCTGCTTTTCGGGGCGGTTCTTGTCCCAACCCTCGTTCACTTTGCAGTATTTCTCAACCCATGCCATTGCCTTCGCATATTCTTCCTTGTCGTAGATGCCCTCGTCCATGCGGCGAAGGATTTCCACCTCGTCAACACTCTCGTTGCGCATGCCGAGGTACTCCTGGAAGAAGCGGTCGTCAACGATGGAGCCTGCGATGCCCATCGTCACACTGCCGATGCTGAGGTAGCTCTGCCCGCGCATCGTAGCAACAGCCTGTGCAGCACGCGCAAAGCGAAGCAGTTTCTCTGCCACATCCGCAGGAATGGTGTTGTCGTCGATGTCCTGTACGTCGTGTCCATAGATGCCGAATGCGGGTAGTCCCTTCTGGGCATGCGCCGCAAGCACGGCTGCCAGATATACGGCACCTGGGCGCTCCGTGCCGTTGAAGCCCCAGACGGCCTTGGGCCAGTGGGGATTCATGTCCATAGTCTCTGAGCCATAGCACCAGCACGAGGTTACGGTGATGGTTGCTCCCACGCCTTCGCGCTCGAACTTCTCTGCGCAGGCAGCACTCTCCGCAACGCGGCCTATGGTGCCGTCGGCGATGACGCATTCCACGGGCGATCCGTCGCCGTTGCGTAGGTTCGTGGAGATGAGTTCTGCCACGGCTTTCGCCAGGTTCATAGTCTTTTCTTCAAGGCTTTCGCGAACGCCGCCCTGACGTCCGTCAATGGTCGGACGAATACCGATTTTGGGATAGTTTCTCATGATAAGAGTTGTATTATTTGAGTATATTAAAAACGTTGTTATGTCATTCTGCAACTCTGCTTCCGTCCTTGACGCGGCGAATCCAGCCCCCGAAGAAGAGGGATGCCAGCAGGACTGTAGTAGCAAGGCCTATTCCACAACCTACGGGCATTGAAAGGCTGAAGCCGACAGCGGAGATGCAGATGAAGGTGGTGCATATCATGGTCATGAAGAGTGCAGGCACTAAAGTCATCAAAAAGTAAAGGCCTTTGCGATGCGACAGATATACCGTTGCCGTCCAAAGCATGAAGCATGAAAGCGTTTGGTTGCTCCATCCAAAGTAGTTCCAAATGGTGTTGAAACCCTGCTCGTCGGCCACGTTGAACCACAGCAAAAGTCCTGCGATGCAGAAAAGCGGTACGCTAATGAGCAGACGATTGTGTATGGAGCGCTGGTTTATGCGCAGGAAGTCTGCAACGATGAGGCGTGCCGAGCGAAAAGCCGTGTCGCCGCTCGTAATTGGGGCGGCCACAACACCCAACAATGCAAGTATGCCGCCAGCAATGCCGAGCCAGCTCTTGCTGACTACCATTACAACCTCAGGCGCTTGGGCAGCAGTGCTGCTTCCTACCTCCGCAGCGCCACCGTCGTAGAAGAACCAGCTCGATATGGTAGCCCATATCAGTGCGACGATGCCCTCCGTAATCATGGCACCATAGAATACGGGGCGACCTTTACGCTCGGAGTTTAGGCATCGGGCCATCAGCGGGCTTTGTGTGGCGTGGAAACCACTCACAGCGCCACAGGCAATGGTGATAAACAGGCAGGGGAACAACGCCTGCCCCGTCAGGTTCTCCACTTTGCCCATATCCCAAACTTCCGGAAGCGACGGCCACTTCACAAGAAGCACTGCCATAAGGGCTACGGCCATGAAAAGCAGGGCGAAGGCAAAGAGCGGATAAATCTTTCCGATGATTTTGTCCACGGGGAGCATCGTGGCGAGGGCATAGTAGATAAAGATTACTGCCGCACAGAGCATGATTGTGACTTTCTCGCCACCCATCATCTTTCCCAAGATGAGCGCAGGGCTGAAAACAAATACGGAGCCAACCATGAGAAGCACCAAGATGGAGAACACGAGCAGCAAAGTCTTGGCATTCTTACCCAGATAAACGCCTACAAGTTCAGGCATACTGGCACCTTCGTGCCTCATCGAGAGCATGCCGCTAAAATAGTCGTGAACAGCACCTGCAAAGATGCAGCCAAATACTATCCATAGATAGGCGGAAGGCCCGAACTTGGCACCCATGATGGCGCCAAAGATAGGCCCCGTGCCAGCGATATTCAGGAACTGAATCATGAAAACCTTCCAACCTGGAAGCACGATATAGTCAACCCCATCAGCCTTTGATACAGCTGGTGTCTTGCGGTCGTCGGGGCCGAAAACGCGTTCTACTATGCGGCCGTAAACAACATATCCGGCTACGAGCAGAAACATACTAATGACAAAGGAAATCATATTTCTTTCGGATGAAACTTTTTTTCTCGCGCAAAAATATAGCTTTCTCTCCTTTTTTCAAAAAACCAGCCCATTTTTCTCGCATCTCGATTGAAAATACTCGCATCTCGATGAAAGATTCTCGCATCTTTTTGGAAAAAACTCGGACTTCGTCACACGAATAGGGCATGTTTTTATGTCACACAGATAGCACGGATTTCACAGATAATTTTTCGTCCTTTTCGTTTTTTTCGAATTTTTCGGAATAGAATACCAGTCGTTGGGGAATAAAAATTTTCTTTTCGATTTTTGAAAGATTTTGGGCGTAGTGACCTAAAAACCAGCGCATTACACTCAAACCCGACACGCGGCTGGGTGCAAGATGGGTGCAGGATGGGTGCAAGTTGGGTGCAGGATAAATTCCCCTAACTAACTTATTTTCAGTATTGGGTGCAAGAAGTGCAAGATTCTGGCAGGTTTTTGTGCAGTATAAGTTGCTTCCGCGTTGCCGCTATTCTTTAATTACCTCGATTTTTTCGAGGAAGTTGTACTCCTCATTGCCCTTGTAGTCGTTGAGAGCGGCGGCAGGAACGTAAAGCGTCGTGTTTTCTGGATCCAAAACGTCGAAAGCCTGGCTCTCCGTTTCGGGAACGCTCTCAGGATAGCAGAAGATGACCTCAGGACTGCAGCCCCAAAAAGCCATCTCGCCAATCTCCGTAACGCCTGCCGGAATCGTGATGCTTTTTACTTTATCACAAAAAGCGAAAGCCTTTTCCCCAATAGCAGTAATCTTCTCAGGGATAACAATCTCCGTGAGCGATTCGCAGCCGTCGAAGGTGCTGCGGGGAATCTCCGTAAGGCAGTCGGGGAGGAAGTACGTCTTGAGCGCAGTGCAACCAGCAAAAACGGCATCGCCCCATTTCGTAATTGAAGCAGGCATGCTCACCGTCTCCAATCCGTGGGCGCCGAAGAAAACGCAGTCGCTGATTTTCTCGATACTCTCAGGCAGCGTTACCGACTTCAACTCGTCATTGCCAGAGAAAGCGTAGCTCAGAACCTCAGTCACGTCGTATGTCGTGCCTTGATACACAACGGTTGCGGGGACGACGACGTCTCCCGTATAGCCTCCATCTTTCCTGTTTACAGAAGCGGTCTTGCTCCCGCTGGAAAGGAAATAGTTGATTCCGTCTATCTCCACAATATCAGCAACTGCCAACATTGGAAGCATAAACAGCAATAGTGCCAATCTGTTAAACCTTTTCATATTCCTAATTCTTTAATTATTTTAAGTTTCCGGAGTTAAATGGGGAGTTAACTCGCCTCGCTCGTGGGAGTTAATTTGCCTTGTTTTCGTGCCCCAGCCACCTCAGAACTGCGTCCTTCGGGGCTGACGTGAACAAAAAAGGCACATTGGAGTTAACTCGCGTTGCTCGTGGACAATAGTTTTGCAGGTGCAGTTGTATCGTCCAGCACGAAGTGCTTAACTCCCTGCCAGCTCTGCTGGCTTCACTCCCTTTTAATTACTTCCATGAGCGTAGCGAATAAAAACGAAACTTGAGTTAGTTAGACATAAATCATTATGCGCGAAAATGACATCTATTGTGTACATTCTCGCCGACAAAGATACTCTTTTTCTCAAAAACAACACACTAATGGCTCTATCTTCCTCTATTCCTCTATTTATGTTTACTTTTGTGCCACAATATTCTCTACAGAATCATGCAAATGAAACTCAAACCGCGTCTCTTGGACTGCTTGAAAGGCTACGACCGCGAGACGTTTATGAAGGACCTGATGGCTGGCATCATCGTGGGCATCGTTGCGCTACCACTGGCCATAGCCTTCGGAATAGCCTCGGGCGTAACCCCTGAAAAAGGAATCGTGACAGCCATCGTTGCAGGATTCATAATCTCGCTGCTGGGTGGCACGCGAGTACAGATAGGCGGTCCCACGGGAGCATTCATTGTTATAATATATAGTATTGTCAACAATCCCCAGTACGGTCTTCAGGGCCTTTTGATAGCCACCATGCTGGCAGGTGCTATCCTCATCGCCTTAGGCGTGTTCCGACTGGGCGCCGTCATCAAGTTCATTCCCTACCCCATAATCATAGGCTTCACGGCAGGCATCGCCGTCACCATATTCACCACGCAGATGGGCGACATCTTGGGACTGACGCAGACGGCCGTGACGGAGGCTGGCGAGGTGGTGCGCGTACCTCTGAAAACGCCAGGCGACTTCATTGGCAAGTGGATATGTTATGCCCAGAATATCAGTTCCTTTAATCTCTGGAACTTCATCGTAGCCGCAGTCGGCGTGCTGATAATCATTTTCTCGCCCCGTTGGCTGCGCAACGTGCCCATACTGAGCAAGATTCCTGGGTCGCTTTGGTGCATTCTTATCGGCACCATAGGCGTACTGATACTAAAACAACATGACATCGCGGGCATCGACACCATTGGCGACCGTTTCCACATCCAATCGCAGCTGCCACCCATGCAGGTGCCAAGCATCACTTTCGAGATGGTGCAGACGCTGATGCCCGTGGCCTTCACCATCGCCATTCTGGGAGCCATCGAGAGCCTACTCTCCGCCACTGTTGCCGACGGAGCCATCTCCGACCGCCACGACTCCAACATGGAACTCATTGCGCAGGGCGTAGCCAATCTCGCAGCCCCTATCTTTGGCGGCATACCCGCCACGGGAGCCATCGCACGCACCATGACGAACATCAACAATGGTGGGCGCACTCCCATAGCTGGGCTCATCCATGCCGTCGTGCTGCTTCTCATCCTCCTGCTCCTGATGCCCTACGCCGAGTATATCCCTATGGCCTCGCTGGCAGCCGTGCTGGTCATCGTCAGCTACAACATGAGCGGATGGCGAGCCGTCAAGGGCCTCCTCAAGAACCCTAAGAGCGACGTCACCGTCCTGCTCGTCACCTTTTTCCTAACTGTCATCTTCGACCTGACCATCGCCATCGAAATGGGACTCATCATCGCCTGCGCACTCTTCATCAAACGTGTGATGGAAACGACGGAAATCTCTGTCATCAGGGACGAGATAGACCCCAGCGACGAGGCCGACATGCACCTCCACGACAAGAGTCTCCAGATTCCGAAGGGCTGCGCCGTATATGAAATCAACGGCCCTTATTTCTTTGGCATAGCCAATAAGTTCGACGACCTACAGACGGCCTTGGAGCACGGAAAGAAGCCTCGCGTACAGATTATCCGCATGCGAAAGGTACCATTTATTGACAGCACAGGCATCCACAACCTCTCGAACCTCATCGAGATGAACCACGAGGATGGCGTGCAGGTCATCCTCTCTGGTGTCACGCCAAAAGTGCACAGTCAGTTGGAAAAGGCAGGCTTCTACCAAAAGATGAACCCCGACCACATCTGCCCCCATATCGACGTAGCCATAGAGCGCGCCCGCACCTTCCTCTCAAGGTAAACTTTCTTTACATTTTATCTCTTATTTCTCCCTTTTCCCCCTTCCCAAATCCCCCAAAAGCATGATTTTTTCGGATTATAATCCCAAAATGTCGTGCTTTTTTGGATTAGAGTGATTTGATATACATCCCAACGTTTTCGTTAAGCCAAAAGAGCAGAGCGAAACTTGTTTCGGCTATGCCTTGGCGAGAAAACGCAAGCCTGAAAGGAAGGTTTTCGTTAAGCCAAAAGAGCAGAGCGAAACCTGCTTCAGCTATGCCTTGGCGAGAAATGTTATTTTAAGGCCAGAAAAATTGGTGGGATAGGGGAAAAACGCTACTTTTGCACGCAGAAAGTTAGAAAAAGTGTAGTAAATGCGCACAAAAACGAACTTTCCAGTGCAGAATATGAAAGTAGAAAGAGACATCATCAAGCAGTTCAAGGCATGGAAAGAGACTCCTGACAGGAAGCCTATCCTGCTGAAAGGTGCCCGTCAGATTGGTAAGACATGGGCTATGGAGGCATTTGGCAAAGAATGCTACAAATACTGTGTAAAGTTTGATTTTGATAAGCAGCCCGAACTGAAATCTGTGTTCAAGATTTCCAAAGATCCTAAGCGACTCATCAAGGAGTTGACACTATACTGCGAAGAACCTATCATAGCAGGTGAAACCTTGATAATCTTTGACGAGATACAAGAGTGCGAAGAGGCCCTAAACTGCTTGAAATACTTCTACGACGAAGCTCCACAATATCATATCATCGCAGCCGGTTCATTATTGGGCGTAGCCGTCAAGCGGCGCAAGATGGCAGTTCCTGTTGGGAAGGTCAGAATCATCAATATGTTCCCCATCACCTTCAAAGAGTTCCTTCGCGCCAGCGACGCACGTACCTATGAGTATATTGATACCTTGGACGAGATCCGTCATCTGCCCGAAATCATCATGAATAAACTGCGTACCGAGTATCGCCGCTATCATGTTTCTGGCGGTATGCCCGAGGCCGCCGTGGCATTACTTGAAGACAAGGGGGTCGGCGAGGTGGAAACAGCACTTCAGGGCATTCTTGACCTTTACGAATTGGATTTCGCCAAATATGCCGAACCTCGCGAGATTCCGCGCATTCATGCCATTTGGCACTCCCTGCCAGCCCAACTGTCGAAGGAAAACCGTAAATTCGTGTGGAAAGTAATCAAAACGGGTGCACGTTCCAAGGACTACGAGGATGCCCTAATGTGGCTTGAAGATGCGGGCATGATTTATCGTGTATTCAGTATCAGCAAGCCAAGCATGCCCCTGTCGGCATACGAAGAGACAGACTCGTTTAAGGTCTATGCCTGCGACTGTGGCTTGCTGCGTCGCTTGGCGCATCTGCCAGCATCCGTTGTCACAGCCCCCATTGCCAACTATACAGAGTTTAAAGGTGCAATGGCAGAGAATGCCGTCCTGCAGTCCACAATACCCTTCATGGATGGCAGGAAGCCGTATTATTGGACTTCACCGGGAATAGCCGAAGTGGAGTTTGTCATTCAGTGGGACGACGAGATCATCCCTGTTGAAGTCAAGGCCGAAAACAATATCAGTGGTAGCAGCCTCTCTGTCTATACAAAGAAATACGCCCCGCACTATCGTATGCGCTTTTCCATGCAGAATCTGCAGTATAACAGCGGCCTGCTGAGCAGTCCTGCTCCACTGGCCAGTTGGCTTGACAAAATGTTCGCCTTGTGTGCAAGTCGCCAATGACGCAAGCCTGAAAGGAAGGTTTTCGTCAAGCCAAAAGAGCAGAGCGAAACCTGCTTCAACTATGCCTTGGCGAGAAAACGCCTGTATGTGTACGAACGTTTTCGTTAAGCCAAAAGAGCAGAGCGAAACCTGCTTCAGCTATGCCTTGGCGAGAAAACGACTGCACTTATACATTTTTTTGCAAGATGGACTGGAATGGACTAAAAATCATTTGTCAGCGTCAAAATAACCCTTTATATTTGCAGCCGCAAACAAAAAAATCAGCTCACAATGGAAGTTATTACAAAATTGTGCTTATCTTTGCGGCGCGCGTTCCTTCAGGAATAGTGCAGCAATAGGGTAGTACAAGCTCCTTGTCCAGTCAGTAAAAGCCTGGAAACTTTTACCATTTAAGTTTGGATGAGAGATTTGTAGCTTCCCCTGTAATGAAGCATGGCGTACTGTCCCCGCAAGGGGACGTGCGACATGCGGAATTATAAGGTGTGAGCTGATTTCTTTCTCTAACTTAAGGGTATTCCAGGGCCTACTGACGGAGAATGTTAGGAGGCTCACACTCATTGTATATGTATGTATGTTCGAGCATTGGCGGACTGAAAATAAACGAGAAAAGTATATATTATGACGTTAAATGAATTGATTCACTTCTATCTATTTAATTGCGGCAATGCTAATCCTCTCTGCCCATCAATGATAGAGGAAATGAACTTGATAAAGACAAGTTATAATAATGGATCACGAAGTATTGATGATATTCTACGCGAGTGTGTATGCAATCGTCACGGACATCAATATTGTATACCAAACAGTGCTGTCAATAGTGCCGTTATTGCCTTGATGAAATCCAAATATATAGGCAAACATCATAAAAGTGTTCCTTTTATAAAAAGTGGTAGCAGTAAAATAAATGGAGGCAACATGTCATTTTCTGATTTTGAAGATCTTCATGATTTTGTTCGTTATGCTATTGGGAGTATTAATGGCATCGGACCACTGACAGTTTATGATACTGCTAAGCGAATAGGACATATACTTACATATCCCGTTTATCCTCAGGAATACGTGTATCTTTCCGCTGGAGCGATGGATGGAGCGCAGGCATTATTAGGTTGTTCTAAGTTGAAATTTCGTGAACCTATTGAAAAGTTTCAGCCATATTTTGGAACGTTGAGTAGCATTTTTGTGGAGGATATACTATGTATCTTCAAAGATGTGTTAAAAACAAACACTAAGAACACCACCCCAGGAAAGTCTGCATGCATTCAGGCATGGCCATATCTCTATTCAGACGTGATAGATAGTAATAAAGTAAAAAAATGTTTATTTAGAAAATGGGATGAAAAAAACGTCAAATCAATATGATAACCTAAAACAACTACCAATATGAAAAAATTTCTAATAACAGTCCTTTTCTCTATCTTTGCCCTTTCCTCACTAATGGCAGAGGTGGTAATCGATGGAATTTATTATGAACTGGACTCCTCTACGAATACGGCTACGGTTGTGAAGAAACCGTCGTCTCAATACAGTGGTAGCATATCTATCCCTATCTCGGTTATCAATAATGGTAATAGCTATACTGTGACGAGCATCGGAGGTTATGCGTTCGATGGCTGCACAGGCCTGACGAGCGTCACGATCCCGAACTCCGTGACGAGCATAGGATATAGAGCGTTCGCGAGCTGCACAGGTCTGACGAGCGTCACTATCCCCAACTCCGTGACATGCATTGCAGACAAAGTGTTCTCTGGCTGCAGAGGTCTTACGAGCATCACCATCCCCAATTTCGTGACGAGCATCGGAGATTCTGCGTTCTATCGCTGCTCCGGCCTGACGAGCATCTCCATCCCTAACTCCGTGACGAGCATCGGAGAGAGAGCGTTCTGTCAATGTACAGGCCTGACAAGCATTAAGGTTGATGCAGGCAATACTAAATACGATTCTCGTAATAATTGCAATGCCATTATTGAAACAGCAAGCAATACTCTAATTCAGGGATGTAATAACACAATAATCCCCAACTCCGTGACGAGCATAGCTTACCACGCGTTCTATAGCTGCGGCATGTCGAGCATCACCATCCCCAACTCCGTGACGTACATAAATTTGAGTGCTTTCGATGCATGTAGCGAACTGAAAAAAGTGGTGCTCAACAGCAACGCCATCGTCAGCAAAACCTATACATCTGCTGCCACCAATCTGGTGGAAATCTTTGGCTCGCAAGTTAATGAATATGTATTAGGGAATGATGTGACGAGCATCGGAGATTATGCGTTCTATAGCTGCGGCATGTCGAGCATCACCATTCCGAAATCCGTGACGAGCATCGGAGAGAGAGCGTTCTATTACTGCGAGAGACTGAGGATCATAAAAGTTCTCGGAGAAAATCCCTGCGAATGTAGTGAACATGCGTTTTCGAGCCAAATATATGAAATAGTCAGGCTGGCAGTCCCTGGAGGTAGCTTAGGGAAATACAAGGCGGTCAAACCATGGAGAAACTTTTCTTATATAGAAGCTCTGATTCCCGCTACAGACCTGGCCATTAGTCTGACCTCCATAACTCTGACAAATGTAGGCCAGACCGCCACTCTCACCGCCACCATCACACCGAGCGATGCCACGAATAAGAATGTGACGTGGAGTAGCAGCAACGCGAACGTCGCTATGGTAAGCAGCGAGGGGGGGGTAGTGACGGCTGTCGCCAACGGCACTGCCACCATTACGGCGACAACTATAGATGGCACGAACAAGACCGCCAGCTGCGCAGTAACGGT
>ONWB01000150.1 GCA_900321445.1 uncultured Prevotellaceae bacterium
CACTTTAATGCCATCAAGCATGAAGACTTTCCTTTCGTTGAAGAAGTGAGTAGCCATGTGACCCAAGAAGCGTTTCGCAATTTGGGTAAGGCATACAAGAATTACCGAATAAGCATCAAGAAGAAGGACTGGATGTATGGTAAGCCCATCAAGAAAAAGCGCAATCGCAGTAAAGGCAGTGCATATTTTGGTGGTGTTGACTGTAAACTGTCAGATACTAACAAAAACTCAACTGCCTTTGAGACAATACAACACAACCTAAAAAATAAACGCCAATATCTGTTTATCCCACGTTTAGGCTGGGTGAAGATGTGTGAGCGATTGCGCTATGAAGGCAAGTTGGAACATGTAATCGTTCGCCAACATGCTGACAAGTTCTATGCCACCTTCTGTGTTGATGTTACAACGCAAGAATACCTTGCTCACCACCACCCTGCTACAGACAAGAAACTGGCTGTTGGCATTGATGTCGGATTGCACCATGTGGCTACACTATCTGACGGGATGTGCATTGAGCATAGACCATCACGTGAGGATGGTAGGGCATTAATTGCCAAACGAGCAAGACAGATGAACCATCACGTTCATGCAAATACCAAGGAAGAACGCAAGGCGGGGATGAAATCAAGCAATAACTTTAAGAAAGCTGCACATAGATTGGCGAAAACCTACCGCATAGTAGGCGACCAACGGCGCGATTATCTGCACAAACTCACCACTGTTATTGTACGTCACTATGGTCATATATGTTTGGAGCACTTAGAAACAAGCACGATGGGACAGACGTGCAAACGGAAGAAAGTCAAGAGAAAGCGTGAAAGCGATGTCACCGATGTAGCTATGTACTCCATCCGCAAAATGATTGAGGAAAAGGCTGAAAGCTACGGAAGAAAAGTAACCGAGGTCGGACAATATTATCCTTCATCGAAGACTTGTTCTAACTGCGGATATGTGAACGCAAAAGTTGATCAACAAACCAAAACTTGGACTTGTCCCAAATGTCATACACGACATAACAGAGATTACAATGCTGCTGTCAATATGAAGAAACAAATAGGGGTGGCCTGCCCCGAATTTACGCCTGAGGACTTGAAAGCTCTACGGCTCGATTTCAAGAAGAATGGGGTCGCAACTTCCGAGGTTGAGACAGGAATGGGGTAGTCCGAAAGGATATAAATCCCCTAAGAAAATGCAGGATGCGCGTTGAGATGTACAGCGCAACTGTTTGCAAGATGAGGGTTGAGATGTATTTACTGTAAGCCCCTCTCTAGTTCAGAATCATTCCCCAGCAACTCTGACACTTACGCCAGAATTGCTGGGGATGACTGTATATACGCTATAATCAAATAACCTGTTAATCTTGAATTATCTGAACTATTAGATTATTGATTTGATTCTCTTTTTGGTCGTAGAAAGGGCGATAAGACTCTTTGTATTTGTAAAAATCTGTCATAAAGTAACCAAGAAACAAGAAGGAATGCCTTAATACTTCTTTGAGGAAATTATCTTCTGCATTTAGATTATACATTTTCCAAAAGTGTTCCATCCCCAAATAACTTGGATGAGAATGAGCTGAAAAGTGGGAATAGCCAAAACTTGTTTGCGTCAATTCCTTAGAACCGTCACTAAAGTTTAACGAGCAAAAAGATGTTATAACTCCAGTTTGTTCGCTATGTACAAACTTAAATCCTTTTAGCATAGAAGTGTTTGGCCTAAGACAGTCCTCAATGGAATCCTTTGTCGATTGAGATAAAGAAAGTTCACACATTAATTGACGGATTTCTTCCTTCAATCTGTCGTTTTCTTGTATTTTTTCAAGTTGCGCATCTATGGACTCTTGGTCTAATTCGTTTTTGGGTATTTGGGTTAAGTTGTTGTTGCCACGAATCTTCCAAATCTTTAGCAATAATTCTCGTTCCTTATCATTTTTTGAAGAGACGTAGATGCATCTGAACATGAAAATCATCTCATACATACTTCTAACAATAGGATAGATGTTAGAAGGGTCTGAAATACAAATTTTAGGATTGGAAAACAAGGTTATACCATTACTCATGAGCAAAACATTCCTTGCTTTACATACCATCATTTGGTACATGCTTCCTGCCATACATTCACAATCTGTTGGCGGTGTTGTTTGATTACTTTTCCACGCAGTGTAAATCTCAAGCATAATATCGGACATCGAATTGACAGAATGTTTCAAAAGTTCTATTTCGTTAACTTTATCCATAACTTTCAACAATGCGTTTTTTGATAAACCATAGGTAGTCATATGAAGAACATACTCTATACTCTATACTCATGACCCGATTAAAATATTCCTTTATTCTCTAATCTTACCTTTATCTTTGCCTGTTTTATACATTAACTTTAAACCAGAGTATGCGTCATTATCATGAAGGACTTTCTTGCGGAACATAAAACGCCAATCACCTGTATCCAAACACTCAACATATTCCCATCCCCTTTTGCCCAAATATGTAAAAAAATTCACCTTACTTGGGAAAGACAATTTATTTCCATCTTCATCCGCAATGATATAATAGTTACCGTCCTCACCAATAGTCAATTGAGCTTCATTTTGCATACCTATTGTCAAATAACAATACACAAAGTAAGGCTCATTGGGCTTGTCAATTCGCTGAGCTGAAACATTCATAGACAATGTTAACAGAAAGAGAAAAATAAACTTTTTCATACACTAATTTTTTAGATATTGTTGATACTATTTTTGATTGTTATTTGTATAGAGAAAAAAGAAACGTGGACAACTTACTTCGTCTACGTTGTTCGAGGCATTGGGGATGGCCTATCACCTTAAACGAGTAAATGCCCACGCCGAACGGCGTGAACTATCTACTTTTGTCTTTGATTGATTTCATTCAATTCCCCAATTGTCCGAAACAAGAATCAAAAGTGGACGTTCAGTCTTATGTCCTATTGTCTTTTATCTGTCCATTGGCGTACAGTTTTGATTATACATTATTCTATATTGTCGCGACCATGCGGTAAATCTAATTTAGTTCCAGCATAAACGATTCATTAATTCCGCCAATTGCCTTTCATCAAGCAAATTTGCTAGAACAAATCGGAATGCGTGCCAGTTTGCAGGAACAGCAGCGTCAGTTCCATATCGTTCTGCCGCCAAGTCATCAGCCAGTCAGGCTGTATATGGCACTCCCACGTCTCCTCCCTCTGATTGACGAGTTTATGGGGACGATACTTGGCGGGCAGCGTGCCAGTTGTTCTGAGCAAAGCAATTGCATCGAGAATCAACTGCAAGTCAAGACCTCGCTTTTGGCAGCGCTTCAAGTCTTTGTCGAAGCGTTTGGTAGTACAAACACTATACATTGCTACTGCGTAGTTTGCTGAATGCCTCCTCGCCTAACACGCTCCTGAACATGTCGTCCACAGAGGTATAGTGAGTAACACGTCCATGCTTCACGTCGTCCATCGCCTCGCGATAGCCTGCAGTCTTCGTGATGTCATACTCTTTTGTCTTGGTGGCGGGCTTTTGCACCTTCACCGAAGTCACCCCCATAAGCATCTTGCAAGCCTGTTTCACTTTCGAAACGAGGCTCTCGTCGGGAACTTGTAAAACTAATGTGGCCATAGTTGTGATGCTTTTTCTTGTTTTCTGCCGCAAAGTTATAACTTTCTTTGGATATAAATGCTTTGGGGGCAGGAAAAAGGGGGATATATTGCAATCTCATGGAAAAAGTAGCAGTTTATTCGATTTTATTTCGTAAGTTTGCAAGCTGAAAACAAAGGAAAATACGACAATATGCTTACAATCAAACAGATTCTCGACGACAAGGACGCGGTAATCCGCGGACTGGAGAAAAAACACTTTGAGGGGGCAGCCGAGGCTATAGAGGCTGTCCTCGCTGCCGACAACCGCCGCCGCGAAGCCCAGCAGCAGATGGACGAGCTCAAGGCTCAGGTAAACCAGATTTCCAAGAGCATCGGTGCGCTGATGAAGGAGGGCCGACGCGACGAGGCCGAGCAGGCTAAGGCGCGCGTGGCGGAGATAAAGCTGACGTCGGCGCGGCTGGAGGAGCAGATGAAGCAGGCTACGGAGGAGCGCACGCAGCTGCTCCTGCAGATTCCCAACCTGCCCTACCCCGAGGTGCCCGAAGGCAAGACGGCGGAGGACAACCTCGTGGTGAAGACCGGCGGCGAGCTTATCGACCTGCCCGAGAACCCGCTGCCCCACTGGGAGCTGGCGAAGAAGTACAACCTGATAGACTTCGACCTCGGCGTGAAGATTAGCGGCGCGGGATTCCCCGTCTATATCGGCTGGGGAGCTCGTCTGCAGAGGGCTCTCATCAACTTCTTCCTCGACGAGGCGCGCAAGGCGGGATACACGGAGATAATGCCGCCGACGGTGGTGAACGCTGCCAGCGGCTACGGCACGGGCCAGCTGCCCGACAAGGAGGGGCAGATGTACCACTGCGAGGTGGACGACCTCTACCTCATCCCCACGGCCGAGGTGCCCGTGACGAACATCTACCGCGACGTCATCCTCAGCGAGGCCGACCTGCCCATCAAGAACTGCGCATACACGCAGTGCTTCCGCCGCGAGGCTGGCTCCTACGGCAAGGACGTGCGCGGCCTGAACCGCCTGCACGAGTTCTCGAAGATAGAAATCGTGCGCATCGACACGCCCGAGCACAGCGCCGAGAGCCACCGGGAGATGCTCCAGCACGTGGAGGGACTGCTGCAGAAGCTGGAGCTCCCCTACCGCATCCTGCGCCTCTGCGGCGGCGACATGAGCTTCACGGCGGCCGTGTGCTACGACTTCGAGGTGTATAGCGAGGCGCAGCAGCGATGGCTCGAGGTGAGCTCCGTTTCGAACTTCGACACGTATCAGGCCAACCGCCTGCAGTGCCGCTACCGCAGCGCCGACAAGAAGATACAGCTGTGCCACACGCTCAACGGCTCGGCCCTGGCGCTGCCGCGCATCGTCGCTGCGCTGATCGAGGACTTCCAGACGCCCGAAGGCATACGCATACCGAAAGCCCTGCAGCCCTACATGGGGACGGAGGTGATAAATTAATAAGTAAAAAGTAAAAAGTAAAAAGTAAAAAGTAAAAAGTAA
>ONWB01000077.1 GCA_900321445.1 uncultured Prevotellaceae bacterium
GGCTTTCAAAAATGGAGAGCATATAATTGTTACAGATATTCGTCCTGGTCTCGTTGATACAGCTATGGCAAAAGGAGAAGGATTGTTTTGGGTAATGCCTGTTGAGAAAGTAGCCAGGCAAATCATTTCAGCTATTTGTAAGAAGAAATCCAAAGCCTACGTTACCAGGCGTTGGCATATTCTCGCAATCACCAACAAAAAATCTTCCATTCTTCCTATATAAGAGATTGTGATTTCCCCTGCATCGAAAGTTGATAGACCTTAAGGAATATTGGTTTGGTTTAGTTCGCTTTATATATAAAAAGGGATAAACTAAACCTATTTGCCGACGCAGAAATGCTGGAAGATATGGGCAAGGGTTTCGGAGGAGGTTATCTCGCCACCTGTTATCTCGCCAAGAGTGTGGAGGACAGCACGAAGATCCTCGCTGACAAGGTCGGCACTAAGGCCGCCTTGCAAAGCACGGATGGCGCGCTGGAGGTCTGCTCGAGCACGCAGGAGTGCATCATAGTGACGTACTGAGGTGACAACAACAGGCATGGCATCAAGGTCGGGGATGCGAGCTGCGCGAAACACCTGTTCTTTCAATTCAGAGATGCCGATACCCTTGCGCGCACTGATGAAGAGCATTGGACAAGTCCAAGGTTCTTGCTCGGCAGGACTCAAAAGGTCGGCCTTGTTTTGCACTGTAATTAACGGTGTGGTACCAGCGAGCTGGAGCATCTCGTTGATTTGAGAGTTTGATGGGCGCTGGTCGGTGATCCATACGATGACACGTGCACGCTGTAGAGCGTCGTGGGTACGTTCGATGCCACATTGCTCAACGGGATCGTCTGTAGAGCGTAACCCTGCTGTATCGATGAAACGGAATTGAACACCATGTAGGCTGAGTTTCTCCTCGATTGTATCACGCGTTGTGCCGTGGATATCGCTGACAATAGCTCGCTCTTCGCCCAGTAGCCTATTCAGGAGTGTTGATTTGCCTACATTCGTTTCGCCAACAAGTACAACTGGTATCCCCTGACGAATAGCCTGCCCTGCTTGAAAACTGTCAGCAAGATTCAGCAGGTGACTATCAATGGTATCGGCAAGGGCTAGAAGTTCGCTACGGTCAGCAAATTGAAGATCGTCATGGTCTGAAAAATCAAGTTCGAGTTCTAACAGGGAAGTAAGTTTCAGCAGTCGTTCGCGTAATTGGTAAAGCTGAGAAGAGAAGCCACCTCGCAACTGGTTGATGGCAACATCGTGTGCCGCACGCGACTGTGCACTGATGAGGTCCGCAACAGCTTCTGCCTGCGAGAGGTCAAGGCGACCATTAGTGAATGCGCGTTGCGTAAACTCTCCAGGGTTGGCGATGCGAGCACCTCCATCTACGAGCAACTGGATAAGACGCTCAAGGATATAGGACGAACCATGGCAAGATACCTCAACAGAGTCTTCACCAGTATAGCTATGCGGCGCATGGAAGAAGGATACTATGGCCTCATCGAGAAGCGCATCACCATCCATGATGCGGCAGAGGCGGAAATGCCCTGCGCAAGGGTGCTCTGGAACATCTGGGCTCACGCCCTGCACGAGACGGAAGGATTCTGAACCAGAAATACGAACTATGCCCAATGCACCGCCTTCAGCGGTAGCAATGGCACAAATTGTATCGGAGTTATCAAGTGATGTGGCAAACATCTTAGAAACGAGATTTTGTGACCGCTTTATTGTTTACTTTTTAGGAGTAGAATTGTTTTGCTTCTTACGGCTGAAGAGATCGCGAAGATTCGTAAAATCGCGACTCAGCTGTACTCCGACGCCTTGCGTTGTCAGTGCTGATTTCGTGAAGTAGCGATCGTTAGTCTCACTGTATGCTTTCAAGCGCACGCTACCACCAGGCGTCAGCAAATACTGCACGTCGAAGTCGCCGATGAAATTGGTATTATAATAAGTATTGTCGCGATAGCCTATGTTTCCGTTCACGAGGAGACGATTATTAAACAGGCGCCCGCTCAACAATCCCGTAGCCTCGACATCGTTCGTGCCAACACTACCTGTGCTTACGTTGGCACCAAAAGTCCAGTTTGTACTACCCACAGCATCGGAAATTATCTGGTTCAGTTGGCTACTGAGAGTAGTTGAAAGGAAAGACTTCATTGCCGCCGACGACTGCGCACCTGCCGTGAGTTCAGTATTTGCCTGTATGCCGGAATTCGTATAGAAACGTCCGACACCCAAGAGGTACAACACCTGCGTTGTCATCTCCTCCTCCGTGCTTATCACTCCCAGAAGCATCTGCTTTTCCTCTGCGTTCACCGTTGGCAAGTCGAGGTCAAACGTGACCTTAGGATCGCCAGCCTTACCACTAAAGTTGAGAAGGCAGTTTACTCGCACAGAGCTCTGGCTGAAAGCTGAACCAATTCCGAGGTCGCTGAGGGAGGCGGAGTTGACAGTATAGATTCCCTGCATATCAAGATCGCCCTCGAACGGGTCGCCACCAAAAGTTATCGTACCACCGTCAACAAATCGGAAGTCTTTACGCAGAATGTCCTGTATATTCATGCGATAGTTTCCTTCGCTGATGCGATAGGTGCCGTAGAGGCGAAAATTGCCCTTATTGTAGTAGCTGGCACGCAACTGCCCCCCACCATGCAGGGCAAGTACATCGCCCGACTTTTCGTTCATTACAATGCGTAGTTGTGCGTCAGGGTTTACGTCAAAAAGCATGTTGAGGTGGATATCCGTGGCAGCATTGTCGGCTGCACGCGAAATGCGAGAACTAAGCGTGTCGGAAAGGTCGGAAGTTAGTTTCGTTGGATCGCGGAAGGATATCATGCGAGCATCTCCAGCACCCTCAGGAGTGTCAACGATATATGTGAACGTAGTACCTCTGTCGGGACGCATGCTAATCTCAGCATCAAAAGAACCAGGACGCCCAGAGAAGATGATATTTCCAGAACCATAAGCTGTGGCATAGAACGGAAGGTCGGGTTCCTTTTCCTTGTCGTAAACGAGCAATTCCGAGGCCGTGGCATCAAATGCGTAGGTAAAATGCTTCAGATGGTTATGGTGAAGGAATCCGCTGAGAACGCCCGTTCCCTTGATGTTGTCGGAAATCATGACGTTGTCAAAAGCAAACTCACCAGGACTGATGTGGGCAAGACCATCGGAGATACTATACCTCACACCAGTATAAGGTAGCAGAGCATTGCCAGTAAGGCGTTCCTCGCCCTCGAAGTCTATCTTCTTCAGTGGTCCAAAGATGCGAAGATGTCCTGTTGCCGTGCCTCCGAAATCATTAACAATGCCACTCAGATACCCACGTAGGCACTGAAGATTCGTGCGGTCACTTTGCACATCGAGGTCAAGAGTCTGCTCTCCAAGTGAAACATAGCCTCGACATATCGTAGAACTTCCGTCGGCATTCTCTTTCATGTGTCCATCAAGGAGAATGCGTTTTGCATCAGCATTGAACCCGCCGACAAGATGCAGGTCACCCATAGGGCCACCATTGAAAAGAAACGCAGGAATCGTAAGGTCGGCCTTGACATCAGGAGCTCCGAATCGTTGCGAGAGGCTTACGCGTCCTGATGCTTGCCCTGCAAAGTGAACGGCATCGAAACGCACAAGGCCGAGGATATACTCAACGTCCATCTTCTGCAAAGTGGCAACAATGGAATCTGTGGGGTTGTCGGAAAAACGGCCATCAAGCATGATGCCTTGGTCAAGATGTTGTAGTGAGACACCACGGATGTCAAGAGCCTTATCAGCATAGGCAAGCGTGCCTGCTGATACTTCCCACAGCGTATCGCCAACCGCAACACTGGAGGGTAGTATGTCCATGTGGTAGGCAGGTTCACCCGTCACACGACTGCACGACGTCAAAGTATGCAGGGAGCCGCGCATGGGAAATGTTGCAAATCCATCCCAATCGACATTGAGCCCAAGACGTCCATCGTCGGCAGACGCAGAGAGAGAAAGAGCAAGTTCGTCTTTCTTGCCATTCAGCAGTGCTGAGAACTGGTTACCTTCAGCAGAAAACAGCAGGGTAGCCTCGCGAAGCGTAAAGTCGGAGTATGTGAAGCCCTCCGTTTCCGCATACAGGGTAGAACGTCTGCCGTCGGCAAAGATATTGCCATGAAGTTTCAGTGGAGAAACAAGGGCGAGGTTCTTGCCCGTCAAGTCTGCTATAATAGAGGGGTCGCGGAGCGTGGCATCCACATACCAACTGGCATCGGAACTCTTAGGCTCAGCAGGGAAAAAGTCGGGAAGGCTACGCGACAACATGTTCAAAACGGCATCTTTTAGCCCGACGATGTCGGCAGAACCATCTATGCTAAGCGAAGCCAAGTCGCTTTCGAGGCGAAGTGCATGTCCACGCTCCGATTGCTCGGAGTTTATCACCAGGCTGTCTATTCCGAAGTTAAGCGTAGAGCCCTGAACGAAGAAATTGCGAAGCATAAGGCTACCACTTGGAAGTGCACCCTTGGGAATCTCCGCAAGTGCGAGGCTTACATGCCCACTATAGGCATGGGCAGCAAGTTCGTCCTTCATTCCGAATATCGACGGACGGAAATTTTGAACGTCGCCCTCAACATAAATATCGTGCAAGCCTCGTGCATCTGCAAGTGCCGAAACATCGGCATCAATATTAAGTGCTGGGTCGTGAGAGAGGACATGTGACCTAATGCGTCCCTCGCGAAGTTCGCCGTTGACGACAACGTCACGGAAGGTCCGTCCCTTATATTCTACGGATGCAATGTTCAGTTCTCCGCGAACGACGCTACGGGCAATAGAGTTTATGTTCTCGCCAGTGCCGCGAAGCTTAAATGTTGCACCCGATGGTAACGAGGAGTCCGAAAGAAGTCTTGCAAGCTGCAAGTTGTCTGCCGAGATGTTGCCAGCTATGCGTCCTGAGGTCATAGAGAGGTCGGCATCAACATTTCCGACGGAGGTTCTAACATCGCCCATGAACTTGCCCACTGCGGACTCAAGGCTACGTATCGGGAAATCTACGTTTAACTGACCGCGAAGGGATACGTCGCCAAGCTGCGCCAAAGGCGCAGGCAGGGAGGTGCGAGAAAAATGCGAGAAAATCGGAGAATAAAAATTCCTTGAGGCCTGAAAATCGCGCAAGGTGGCTTGAAGATTCTTCAATCCCACATCGCTGAACGTAAGCTGAAGGTCGGCATCCGTCCGCAAACCACCGTCGGCCTCGTTAAGGCGGAGATGGTCGAGACGTATGTGCGACGGCGTCTTGTTTACTACGGCAGAGATTCCAAATTGCCTGTTCAAGACTTGTACTTCGGGCAGAAGCGGCGCGATGTCGGCTGTAGAAAGTTGAGCACCATCAAGCTCTGTTGTAAAACGGAGAGCATTGAAAAGAGATTCGTCCCCCACCCTATTGTAATAAAATAATGTATGGGGAAGTTGGATGCGGGAGTTCGGTAGTTGTAGGTCGAAGCCGTCAACCGTTGCAGAACTGGCATCGGCAATCACACTCGTCGTCATAGAACGTATGTCAAGCCCGCTCTTCTCGCGGAACGAGAGGCTGCGAACACGAACGTCGATACTCGTATCTGTAAGGCGCCTTAGACTTATATTTGCATCAAGGTCTTTTATCGCAAGATGGTGAGGATTGAAGCGTTGCGGAGTCTCATCATGGAAATATTCATCGTAGGAAACATTGCAGCGGCGCAGAATAACGGAACCGATGCGGAGGTCAAGGGGCTTTGCGTTTAGCGTATCCTTGCTCGCAAATGCATCGAGGAAATATTTGAAGTTTGGTTCCGCCTCTGGTGTTTGGCGATAACATACCACGTTCGCGTCGAGCAGGGATACGCTATTGATGTTCACCCTATCGTTAAGCAACGCCGAAATGTCTATCTTCGCAGCCATTCGTTTGGCATCGAGCATCACGCGTCCCTGACGGTCGAGAATTTCTACTCCATCAAGGACTACCCTATTCAGGAAACCTATATGCAGGTCGGAAATGCGCACCTCGGAGCCTACATGCTCAGAAAGCCTATCGGCGAGTTCGTGCGCCATACCTTGACGAAGCGCAGGCACATTAAAAAGTGCCAGCACCACAAAATAGAGTACCAGCATCAGGGCCAATGCCCAGCGTAATATGTTGCGTAACGTCTTGATATATTCAGTATTATTTGTTGTTCTTTAATCCCGATGCTCAGAGTTAACTCTTGTCGAGACTCAGGCGGCGTGTAGCATAATCCAGGATTTTGTCGAAATCTGAGTCATCCTTCTTGTATATGTTCCTCAACTCGCGCCAAGCAGCCTCAGCTCCTTCATAAACCGCATACTTGTAGTAGTAGGACATGATGGTCTTTATATCGTCCTGCGTCGGCTTATATTCCCTGAGAAATCCCAGCAGGATATCAGAACAGCTGTGATGATTCCCCTTTATCCTGCAACACTCAGCAATCTGAATATAGAATTCAACAACCCTGTCGCCAGGCCCCATGCTTGAGAGCATAGCCTCCAGGGCTTCGTTGTAGTACTCCATATTGGCATAGGCGCTGGCAATCTTGCGGAACACCTCCACTCGCTCAACTCCCTGACTCGGGCACTTATGCAGGGCGAGCCTATAGCATCCTAAGCTGTCGTTATGCCTGCCGTATCGCGCAAAGTAATTACCAACGGCGATATGGACGTAGTAATCGTCGTCGTAGTATTTCCTATACTCCGCGTATGTATTACTAACTATTTGGAGATTAGGCTCAAGGTCTATAGCCGAGAGAATGAGAAGTTTCTGCCGTAGCGACTTCGGAGATTTAGGATTTATGGAGATTGCATACTCGACGCTATCCATCGCGTTGGGATAATCCTGCTTTGCAGTATATATTTCTGCAAGTTGCGTCCACGAAATATCGTCGTAGGGGTCGATGTCAATAAGCTTGTTTGCAAAGTCGATGGCCTCGTCGTAATGATGCAGCTGGTAGCAGATGTCTGCACGAAGCTCGTAATATTGCTTTCTCTGCGAATCTGCCTCGACAAATTCTCCCATCTCTGATGGATGGTAATGGTTTATCCAATATTCTGCACGATTTGCGTAGCCATAATTGAACAGCATCTCGGCAAAACTCAAGTACAACTCCCCTGCTTCCTCGCTGGCTGTTTCCCGTATTATCTCTCCGAATTGTTCTTCGGCCTCATCGAGTGAGAACAAAGATAGCATATACTCTATGTTGAACATCCTGGCGTCGCGATTGTCGCACGATTTGGGCAGATTGTTGATGACCTTGAGCGCAAGGTCCCATCGTCCTTCGTCCTTCAAGCTATACGCCTGCATGATTTTTATGTCGATATTGTCGGGATATCTCCTGTCAGCAATACGTAAAGCCTCGTTTGCCTCGCTATACTTGTAGGCACGCAGGTAGTATTCGGCTATGTCCATAAAGTCTTCTGCTGAGAAAGAGGGGTTTTCCCCTTTTCCCAGCAGGCTTTCATACTCTGACACTAATTTAGAGACTCTATGTATCCCCCAGTTCTCGCCGTCTTCCATAGAATTTATCCTAACAAAACGCTTTATTCTCCGACCTTATCCCTTCTTCCAGCTGTCCTTCAGACCTACAGTACGATTGAATACGAGGTGGTCGGGGGTTGAGTCGGGGTCAACATTGTAGTATCCTATACGCTGGAACTGGAGGTAGTCAAGGGGCTTGCGCGTTGCGAGCCATTTCTCGACGTATGCTGTCTTTACTTCGAGGCTGTTGGGATTGATGAACGGGCGCATCTCTTCGATACCGATGCGTTCCTTTCCCTGCTGCTTGGCATAGTCGGCAATTTCGTCGCGCGGGTTTTCAACCATCCACAAGCGGTCGTAGTTTCGCACTTCTGCTTCCAAGCAGTGTTTGCAACTTACCCAGTGAATGGTTTTCCCCTTTATCTTCATGTTTGAATTGGGCTGTCCCGTCTTGGTATCGGGAATCAGTTCGGCATAGATTTCCACGATGTTCCCATCCGCATCTTTCTTGCAGAAGTTCTCTTCCGGACAGCGGATTATGTAGGAGTTCTTCAGACGGACTTCCTTGCCTGGCCCCAGTCGGAAGAATTTCTTTGGAGCATCCTCCATAAAATCGTCACGCTCAATCCACAGTTCGCGACTGAACTCAATTTCGTGGGTTCCATCGGCTTCGTTCTCAGGATTGTTCTGTGCCTGATACACCTCTACTTCATCCTCGGGGAAATTGGTAATGACAAGTTTCACGGGGTTGAGCACGGCACTCACTCGCTGTGCACGCTTGTTGAGGTCGTCGCGCACGGCACTCTCGAAGAGCGACATCTGGTTAAGGGCGTCGAACTTGGTATATCCGATTTTGTCGATAAAAGCCTTTATACCTTCAGGACTATACCCTCGACGGCGGAAGGCGCAGATTGTCGGCATACGGGGATCGTCCCAACCATTCACTACCCCTTCCTTTACCAGTATAAGGAGGTTGCGCTTCGAGAGTAATATGTGTGTCAGGTTTAGCTTGTTGAACTCCGTCTGGCGTGGGCGGTTGTCGTCGAGGGGTTTGTCGTCGCCAGCGCACTCCTTTGCCCAATCCACGAACAGGTCGTAGAGGGGGCGGTGGCTCACGAACTCCAATGTACACAATGAGTGGGTTACGCCCTCCCAATAGTCGCACTGCCCGTGCGTGAAATCGTACATGGGATATGCGTTCCACTTGTTTCCCGTACGCCAATGGGGCATGTTTAGCACGCGGTACATGATAGGGTCGCGGAAGTGCATGTTGTCGCTCGCCATATCTATTTTTGCACGCAGCACCATCTTGCCTGGCTCCATGTTTCCGCTGTTCATCTCCTCGAACAGGCGCAGGTTTTCCTCAACAGGGCGGTCGCGATATGGCGAATTGGTACCCGGCACGGTTGGCGAACCCTTCTGCGCGGCAATTTGCTCTGCCGTCTGTTCATCGACGTAGGCCTTTCCACGCTTGATGAGTTCTACTGCAAGGTCCCAAAGTTGCTGGAAATAGTCGGAGGCATAGAGGATGTCGCCCCACTTGAAACCGAGCCATTCAATATCCTTCTTTATGGCTTCCACGTATTCTGTGTCCTCCTTCTGAGGATTCGTATCGTCCATACGCAGATTGCACACGCCGCCGTACTTCTCGGCAACGTCTCGCATGGAGCGCGAACCAAGCCCGTGTCCGGTTGGATCGGCGGCCGTGGTCTTGGGCAGCCCGTCGACCATCGTCACCGCGCCGTCAAAGTAGTTGGTCACGTTAAGCGTGAGCATCCCGCCCATACGCCGCGCCACCAGGCCAATCGCGCGCTTCTCGGGGTCTGCCACCTTGCGCACGGCGTCCAGTGAGTTGTCGAGGGCGTTTCCCACCAGCGAGTAGATGTCGACGGGGTCCATGAACGCCAACGCCGAGCCGTCGGCAATGCACGAGAGGGTCACGCCATCGCGCGCAAAGGTCAGGCCACGCTCGGTAAGCACCGTATCCAGGGCCTCGTTGCCCGTCAGCACGCGCAGGTCGTACACCTTGACCTCGCGGACAAGCTCGCGCAGCGCCTCGCCGCCCACGCCATCGGCATCAGCGATGCGTCCCACCGCATGGCGGATGTCGTGCACGCGCGCATTGATGGCCGCCATGCTCTCTCGCGCCTGCTCGTATTGGCGCTCGCGCTCGGCAAGCAAGCGTTCCGTTGTGTCC
>ONWB01000085.1:0-2529 GCA_900321445.1 uncultured Prevotellaceae bacterium
AATAATATTGTCAGTCAGGTTGATGACAACGTTACCATTAACGTGTCCAGACTCATAGCATCCGCCGTAGATGTTTCCACCGCGCAGACGCCTGTTGATGTCGTCAGCTGTACTCGTACCTGTGGAATTAGGCATCACATTAACATTGGAGCCTGAAACCAGGTCGTATGTATTCCATTCCACACCGAGTTCCTTGTGGGACACATCAATCCAGCGTTTTGGTTGCATCCTGATACCTGTAAGGTTCAGAATCATGCAGTCCTTGATGCTGCCGTCGGGATTCTCCATGCCGTGCTCTGCCTGCTCGATTTCAGATCCAATGATGCCTCCGAGATATTCAGCGTTGTACTGCGTCTGTGCTACATTGGCATTTTTACATCCGCCCACCACTTTGTCGTAGATTATGACCTTGTGGTTAAAATTGAGGGTCGTTGTGCCCGACCATGTCATACTACCGACGTTTCCTCCGCAGTATAGTGAGCCGAAAGCCGTAGTATATTCGGAGTATGTATCGGGATCGCCATTTTCAACATTATCAAACACCACACGCGGGTGTATAGACATGGCGCAGCCGTCCATGTACTTTGCAAAGGTGGCTTTGTCGGTAAGGTCCATCTGGCTGAAGTCATGACTGACCCCACCTATTTCGACGCTGCCGGCATAGCGATTAAGAAGTCCGTCGTCTGCTGCGTCTATCATGTTCACACCATTGTTGGCAAGGAACACTTCGTCGGCAACTACGTATGAACCAATTTTCAACTCTCCTGAGGCTTCGTCACCTGTACGGTCGTTGCGCAATGTGGCGCTATTGCCGCCAACATAGACTGCACCACCAATAATGGTCTTGTGATTAGCGTCAGGACTGTGCAATCGAACGGATACCTGCTCTGCATTAGGACGGAACACAGACAGAGCCTGTGCCGACTCAAGTCCTGTGAATGACGAACCTTCAGGTTTGCCGAGAATCTCATTTACGTCGTAGAAAAAATCCCTCCATGTAAGGTCGTCCTTTAGGTCGGCGTTGTCCGTATATGCATAAGATCCGTTACCACCCCCATAGACATCGCCGCGGATGCTGGTATATACACCCACAGCCGTGCCGCCCCAAATGTCTCCGGATATGTCGTTTCCGCCATATACATTATTGATATCCCCTCCACGTACCAGAACGCGTGCTGGAAGTCCGGCAGGGAAGAAATAGTTCTCTAACTGTATATTGTTGGGGTTCGTAATGTCGTTGCCGCTTGCATCCTTCGGACGCACGTCTGCCTTGCGGCATCCTCCATACACATTATCTACTACGATTTCGGAGTTGGCTTGAATCTCCAACAGTAAGCCTACGGGACTTGTCATATCTCCCTCATTACCGCCAGAATAGAGGTTGCGAATTTTTCCGCTATTCAAATACCACGACGGCTGGATAGCCATAGCTGCCTTATTATTACCGCCGAAGCAGTAACCTATCTGAAAGCTACTGCTGTTTGCATGTACGGTCACGGCATTGAGTCCCATGTCGGTATGGAGGCGCGTCTCTGTCACCAACTCGTTGTCATCTGCATCTGTTATACTTGTAACGACTTCGCTGGGATTATCAACACATATCACGGCCTCATGTGTCACGGTCGCCTTATTGCCGCCACCGAAAACGTATGCAATGGAGCCGCCAAGTATCTCCAGATAGGACTTGCGTAGCGTAGGACGATTGAATTGCCTTGTGCTCGTGCCAAGTTCATTCACACCGTCGCTAACTACATACAAGTTCTGGGCGTTAGGTGTTTCGGAGTATGTGTAGTCGCCATTACCACCACCGAAGAGCTGCCCGATGAAAATCTTTTGATTATCAGCTGTGGCCTGTCCCTGTGCGTTCGTCTTCGTGGATATGCGAACGAAGGAATTCCATGTGTTGTCAATGCTGTTGGCAACATCTTCGGTCAGTTCTGAAGGTACTATACATGCTCCTTCAATTGTTCCGACGGTTCCGGAAACATCGTTTCCACCAAAGACATAGTTAACGATCATATAAGATGAGGCATGCTCACCATCAACGTGGACAAAGGCACCGCCACCCACATTTGCCATGCGTGCGCCTCCATAGACCTTGTTAAGATCACCTGCACAGAGAGTTACGGAGGTGTTGCCCGAGACATCACCTTGATTACCGCCGCCATAGACGTTTCCTCCGATCTTAATCTGCGCTTGTATGTTGAATATGGGATATGCACACAGCGCGGCTGCAAGTAGCAGTCTGCGTCTGAGAACTGTGCACGTGATTGTTTGTCGTATAAATTTCATCATTATTATTCCTCCTAGAACAATTTTCTCAATTAGTCAATAGAAATGGTCGGATTATCCAGCTCGGGCTCGGACAATTGGTACAGGTATGTGGGATTTACCGTTAGGCGGACGGTCTTTCTCTGCCCTCTCAGGAAGTTTGGAAGTCCGAGCGCATTCTCCGCACGACATCCTGCTCGCACAAGATTCCCCTTGCGGTCATATATATCGTATTCGGTAACCAGCGAAAGCGTAGTC
>ONWB01000085.1:2565-11370 GCA_900321445.1 uncultured Prevotellaceae bacterium
CAAAGCAAACCATCTGTCCAATACTTTGATATACTGTTGTAAGCGCCGTGCCTGTTCCCGTTGTGGTAATTACCGGGAATTCCATGCCTGCTGTTGATTTCAGGGTATAGGTGGCACCAGAAATAGGATCGAGTCCCGGCACCATGACGACCTGTACGTCTGCCACACTCTGCGCAGTAGTTTTGAGCCACATACTCTTAATGTATATCGTTCGTAAGGCCGCGTATGTGGCATCCACACGAATGCTGAAGTTAAGAGCTGCATAAAGATGGTCGAACAGCATGTATATGTAGTTATGTCCCTTTTCCTGTGTAACGTATTGGTAGTTTCCCATTCCGACAGAGACGCTGGCATCAGGACTTGTCGCACTCTTTATTCCTACCGTGACACACGGGTCAACATAGCTCATTGACGGCAAATCAGTGAGTGAGAGGATCGCGCCGTCGGCGTAGCTTGTGCCATTGGGCGCAATGGAAGACGACGAAGCTGCCGACAAAGGGAAAAAACCATATATGTAGTAATCGTCTTCCTTGACGCGGATTTCTGTTTCCCAGCTTCCGTCGGAACGATAGTTAAACGTTTGCAGTCTGGACGCCTCATGGGGTGTAAGATATACGCCTATGCCCGGCAACGAGGTTGTAGCATCGGGATACATTGTAGCGAAGGGAAGGAAATTTGTCGGAACCGTGACAGCACGGCTTGCGGGGACATCCTGGAATGGGGCAGAATAGGAAAGCAGACGCAACTTGTCACCGCGTCGACTATCATTATCGTCTGCATTGTCGGTACATGCCGCCAGACACAATGCCGCGAACACAAGCATACACATGCCGATGTTCAACAACTTATTGTCTTCCTTTTGTTCGTATCTCTTCATGTTCCTAATTCTCTACCAGTTATACACACTATAATCAACGGTTGCTTCATCCCACTGCTTGACATATACCGTGACAAGGTGCAGGTCGTCGCCGCCTCGGTAATAGGCGTACACTATCCAAGTGTGATTGCGCGAAAAATCGCCTGTGTCAACCATAGAAAAGCGAGCTTCTGCAGGCTCTTCGCCTTCAACCTGATAACGTATCGTGCCGCGAAGCTTGCGGTCACTTTCACGTAAATAGAAAAGACCGCCAGATGTGATATCGCCGTTGGCGATTCCACTGTCAATAAGATTCTCGTAAGTCTGAGCGTTCTGCCCTGAGACATAGCAGTAGTTTTCTGGAGTTTCACATGCTGCCACGTCGAGCCTACTGCCTATAAGCGTAGTCACGCCTGCCTCGTAGTCCGCATCCGTGCGGCCCGCCAGAGGACTGATGCGGAACTCTCGCCCCGTCGTATATGGAACGTCAAGCGTTAGGTACTGTGCCGTGGGTATTACATTGGCATCAAGGCTAACATTAAGAATATCCATGTCTTCATCTGCTTCTGAAGAACGTCCAAAAACGAAGCGAACCTTCGATACAGCTCGTACCAGTCGGACCGTAGCAAGACTCTCCGATGTTCCGACGCGCAACACAGGACTTTCGCCGTATATTGGCTGTTCCTTCAGCACGCCCGACATTGGTAAACCTTCATTTGTATCTACAGAACTGCACAGCGACGTCACTCCAAAGTGGTCGGAGCCAGAGCCTTCGTTTGCTATCAAGGCTGCATCCAGTTCCGCACGTGTCGTATTGAGTCCGTATGAACTTCCGCAGTTTGCCGTCGAGCAGTTTGCAAGGACATACACGTCAACAGATGGCTTGCGTGATGCAAAATCGTTACTTACTGCCAGTTCATAGCTTTCCTGTCCACTTGTATTGAGTATGGCAACCTCCTCTGGACTCAGATAACCCACCAAATTACCGTTACTGTGCTCAAATACCCAAATCTGCAGCGAATGGATTTCCTTCTCTGCAGCCGTAGCAGTAACGTCGCCATTGTTTGCGCGCGTATGAATGGGGTTGCCCGGGGCATATACATATATTCGCAGTATAGGGGTCTTGCCCTCGGGTTCGGAGGGCTCATTGTCCCCAGAACAAGCGGCAACGAACATCATCACGAGGAGCATCTGCGTCCCTATGAACAGATTGCATATATGTTGTATCAAGCTATTTCTTGCCATTTTCTCTTAATCTAATTTCAACAATCATTCTAATTCAACACTCACGGGATCTGCCTGTATCCAGTCCTGAACTATCTCCACGCCAACTTCCAGACGCGGAGAGAGAAGGTCGGGCAGTATGTTGTAAGCTCTTGCCAAAGAAGTCACCCTCATTTTCGCCGTTGTAGTATAGTCTTGCGTAAACACGCGCTTCTTGTAGTCGTCCTCGTTTGCAGCTACGGTCTCGGGCGAGAGTGTTGCCACAAGGTAGAACTTCGTGCCGGTATAGACAATTCCCGTGCGGCTCATGAACGACTGCGAACTGTTGTTCTGGAACTCAAGAAGCACGGTTACGTCCTCGTCGTTGTAGTTCTGCAGCACAAGCGTCCGTACGGGGCCTGCTTCCAAATCGCCGTATGCGGGTATCGAGAAGTAGTTGCCGCTGTTCACCTGCACGTCGGAGTCGTAGATGAAGCGCATGTCAACGTCAGTAGCGGGCAACTTCGGTTTGAAACTGAAGTCGAGGGTATGCTGTCCGCCCACTATGACGCCCGTCAGGGGGAAGGCGCCTGCGGTAACGGGGATATACGCTCCGTCAGCGTCCTCAAGGTATGAATTATTAATGGGAAGCAGGGACACCTGCAGGCATGCTACAGCATATTGCACGGGGTCCTTTATGGCCACCGACATTGTGTTGGTGCTTACGGTTGCATTGTCGTACTCGTAGTTTGAAAGCAACTCCGTCCATGTTGCCGACGAGGTGTAGTATGCCGTGCGCTTGTCGAGGTTGGAGGCTTTGATGCGGCTGTTTACAAAATAGCGCAGGTCAGCAGGGTATGCAAATCGTGTGAGGTTGTTGATGGGGGCAACGGTTGTCGTCTCCGTCTGTGGGACGAAGGCATAGCCGCTGCCAGTCTGGCTCCAGCGCAGGGCGGCAGCACCTGCAGGCAGGCCGATGCTTGAGGGATAGTTTCCGGCAGAAAGCGCCGTAACGGTATGCGTACTATTGTCGAAGGTTACTCCGCTGTACGTTGATATTCTGTTCAGTATCTCTGCGGCGATTGTGGCTTCTGCCGTCCCTGAACCATAACTCAGGGAACTAATTTTCTCGTAAAGCTTGTTTACGTGAAGCCTTGCGTTGAGGGCGGAACCTGCCATGAGCGTGGTCTCACTATTCGTCTGACCGATAAAGTTCAGGTAATATGTGCGAAGCGCGGGGTCGCGGGTGTCGGCCCAATCTGGCGTCTGCGCAATATACGTGAGATAATCTGCAATGCTCTGTGCTGCGGCAGGGATGTTGTTGTTCTGGACGAAGGTCTCTGGACGGAAGCTGATGTCAGCAGGTAAGAGACTGGCGGGAAAATTCTCAACGAGCGAGCCGTTGCGGACTTTGTCGATATTGCTTGTCCCCGAAACTGTAACGGGAGCAGCATTTGCATAAAAAAGGAACGATGCCGTCCCAGGCATCAGCGAGCAGTTGTCGTAGTAGTAGAATACGGACTTGTATTCCTCGGTACGCTTGTCGTATGTCGTGCCTACCGTGCCGACGGGGAACAACAAAGGACGGTCGGAGGAAGTTATCTTGCCCCTCACGCCGAAGGGAATGATTCGCACGTCCTGAAGGCCGCGATAGTTGGTGCCTGCCTGCACAACATCATTAGTCATGCGGGTACGGCGGTCATGAGCGGAGGAAACGGAGTATGCCAAGTCCACATCGTGGGGACCTTGTGCCATAGCGCAGTAGTCATCCTCACCATAAGTGCACCCAGCGAAAAGAGAGGCGAGAAAAATAAATATTCCACAAAAACAAATCCAACGATACATATTTATGCTTTTACTACTTTTACGTATTTCGTGCGCAAAAATAAATCTTTTTGTTCTTTTATAGAAATGTACGCGTAAAAATTTAGGTTTTTTTAGCAAAAAAAACGACAAAAACGCAAAAGTACCAGTTGAAGATTACAAAAATTGGCAAAATGATTACCATTTTCAAGTAAGTTTCACTACTTTCGCCCCTGAAAAAATCAAAACAATTTCATGAAAAGCCTATTTCGCACAATCCTGGGAGGACTTCTCATAGTCCTGTGCTTTGATTCCCAACCTGTTAACGCACAAGCTCCAGTGCATTTCGATACAGACTATCTTTACGAACTTCTTGTATCAAATCCCCACAATGAGTTTCTTCCCGTTTCTGAGGAAAACCTGCTGTGGCGCCTTGAACAGCTAAGTGGCAGCTGGCGTTTCATTTGTCCTGCTTCCGACGTTGCCCTGCGCTATGGCGATGGCGACACTCTTGAAACGGGAGAGGTGAATGGTTCTGACGAAGCCCAGTTATGGCGCATCGAACGCTCCAACGAAGATGGTGTTTACCTCGTCAGTCCTGCAAACGTCGCAAACAGTATTCCCTATCGTTTTCGCATTGTGAAGACAAAAGAAAAAACTGCAAAGGCGAGAAGTGAAGCTACTACAGGCTCGCAGAGAAACATTTGGGAGGATGAAACCGTATTCGCCATAAACAAGGAGGACGGTGTGGCGACATACATGCCCTACCCCACAGAAGCTGCTATGATGGCCGACTCCGCCTTCTATGCAAAGCCCTGGCTGAATCCAGAGAAGAATGAGCGATATCAACTTCTGAATGGAACGTGGAAGTTCCGTTTCGTTCCCGAACCTTCTCAGCGGCCAATGGACTTCTTCAAGGAAGGTTTTGACGTGAGCCGCTGGGACAACATACCCGTTCCTTCAAACTGGGAAATGCAAGGCTACGACCGCCCAATATATTGCAACGTGGAATATCCGCATGACAATACGCCGCCCACAATCCAGGCACGTCCAGGCTTCAACGACGAGGGCAAGAACTATGGTATAAACCCCGTAGGTTCTTATGTCCGAGAATTTGACGTTCCAGCAGACTGGATAGCACGACGTACATTCATACATTTCGACGGAATTTATTCGGCTGCAAATGTATGGGTTAACGGACAATACGTAGGCTATTCGCAGGGTTCTAATAATGTTGCAGAATTCGACATATCCAAATACTTGCGCGCAGGCAGAAATCGTCTTGCAGTACAGGTATTTCGCTGGTCTGATGGCTCTTACCTCGAATGTCAGGACATGTTCCGCATGAGTGGCATATTCAGGGACGTATATATATATAATGTACCCCTCGCCGCCGTACGCGACCACAATATATCCGCACGATATTTCGAGAGCTATCAAAACGCAGAACTAAATGTTGGTATTTTATTTGACAATCGCGACGCGCAGGCCGACAATAAGCACGTGACTGTCAGCCTCTATAGTCCTAAGGGAGAAAAGATTGGTAGCAGGACTCTAATATGCTCTGTGCTTCCTGGAGGTATAACTGAGGCAAACTTCTCGATGAACATCGCGAAGATAAAGCCTTGGACGGCCGAAACACCCAACCTCTACACTATCCATGTCGTACAGGCTGACGGCGAAGGAAACGAGGAAATGGCATTCTCGACGAAATATGGTTTCCGCGACATAAAGCTTTCCGGTTCGCAGGTATATATAAATGGCCGCAAAGTACTCTTCAAGGGCGTAAACCGTCACGATTCCTCCCCTGTAAACGGCCGCGCCGTAACGACGGAAGAGATGCTTCAGGACGTGATTCTCATGAAGCAGAACAACGTGAACACAATTCGCACCTCCCACTACCCCAACCACTCGAAAATGTACGCCATGTTCGACTACTATGGACTCTATGCCATGGATGAAGCAGACCTTGAGGACCATGCCAACCAAAGCATCTCCGACAAACCGTCATGGATTCCTGCTTTCGTGGACCGTATAGACCGCATGATACGTCGCGACCGCAACCATCCAAGTGTAATCTTCTGGAGCCTTGGTAACGAGGCTGGCGACGGCAAGAACTTTGCCGACTGCTACGAATACGCAAAGAAGCTCGACCCTTCGCGCCCCGTGCACTATGAAGGAACACGATGTGGAACCGACATGGGTGGAAACATGTACTCCGACCTATATTCTAAGATGTATCCAGGCATGAAATGGATGAGCAACAATACTTCAGGACTCGACAAGCCGCTTTTCATCTGCGAATATGCCCACGCGATGGGAAATGCTATTGGAAACCTTACAGAATACTGGGACTACATAGAGTCCAGCGACGCAACAATAGGTGGATGCATTTGGGACTGGGTGGATCAGGCTATCTACGAGCCACACGAGCTTAAACGCGGCATAAAGCGTCTGCGCACAGGTTACGATTTCCCTGGTCCTCACCAAGGCAACTTCTGCTCGAATGGCGTACTTCCCGCTACGCGCGAGCCGTCGCCTAAACTCGCAGAGGTAAAGGCTGCGTTCCAATACCTGAAGTTCCGCCTCATAAACGTGGACGAGAAGAAAGGAACGGCAGCTGTGCGCATCTACAACCAATATGCCTTCCGCTCGCTCGAAGGCTTCGACCTTCAATACGATGTTGTACGCAATGGGCACGTGGTTTCGTCGAAAGTCATGCCTCTCGAGAAAGTAACGGCTGGGGATAGCGTTACGCTTGTGCTGAAACTCTCAAAAGCAAAGCTCGAACGTGCATGCAAGCTGAACATAGAGACTTTACTGCAACTACACGTGCGCTACCATTCTGCACCTTCGTTCGGAAAGGCTGGCCACGAAGTTGCCCACCAACAGTTTGCCCTTGTGGAGCGTGGACCGTTGACAGGCTCCCGCAAGGGACGCGTTAACGTTCCAGAACTAAGTTTCAGCAACCATCGTTGGATTGAAAACGACCGCTTCACAAACCTCTCGGCTGGCCCCGAGCTTGCAGATACGCATATTGAATATACTGAAGGCGACGGCTATGTAGATGCCGACATCACCATCATTCCGAAAACTGACCAGCTACGTCGTGCGGGCGTCGTCATGTATCTCGACGCACAATACAACAACGTCGATTACTATGCCCTTGGTCCTTGGGAGAACTACAATGACCGTCGCGACGGATGCCTCATGGGGCGCTATTCTACGACTGTTGAGAAGATGCTTACGCCATACATGAAGCCGCAGAGTTGTGGCGGACGCGAGATGTTGCGCGAAGTGACATTTACGAATGCCGCAGGCGATGGAATACGCGTAGAAACAGAAGGCAATGTCAGCTTCTCAGCGCTACCATATACTGACGAGGAACTGATGAATGCCCAACACCAATGGGAACTGCCAAAGTCCGACCGAATTGTCGTGCATTTCGATGCTGTAACGCGTGGTGTAGGAAATGCCAGCTGCGGTGCCGATGTCGATACACTCCCGCAGTATCGCGTTCCCAACAAACCCCTACACTTCAAACTACGCTTCTCACGAGCTAAATAAGAGTTCAAGGAGTTCAAAGAACACATTTAATAACACTATAATGGAGAATCAAGTATTTGACCTTATCATCATCGGCGCGGGGCCTGGTGGTTACGAGACAGCTGTCGAGGCTGCCCGCGAAGGCCTCAAAGTGGCCATTGTTGAACGCGAAGAACTTGGAGGCACATGCCTAAACGTGGGATGTATTCCTACGAAATGTCTATGCCATAGTGCGGAAGTGCTGGATGAAGCGCATAATGGTTCGCGCTACGGCATACAGATGTCGGAAGTAGGCTTTGACCTTTCTGCGGCAGTTGCACGCAAGGATGAAGTCGTGGCAAAACTCGTAAGTGGCGTGGGACTGCTGATGAAAACGCCTGGCATCACGCTATTACGTGGAAATGCCAAGCTTGCCGGCAAGGGCGAAAATGAAACATATTGCGTCGAAGTAACCACAAACGACGAGGTTCTCACGATATGCGCAAAAAACGTAATCATAGCAACGGGTTCCGTCACGAAATTTCTTCCCATCGAAGGAGCTCACTCCGAGGGTGTCGTGACATCAACGGAACTGCTCAACATGACGTCCGTTCCCCGCCGCCTATGTGTGATTGGTGGTGGCGTCATCGGGCTTGAATTTGCTTCGATATTCCAAAGTTTTGGTAGTGAAGTGACTGTTGTAGAATTTTGCAAGGAGGTACTCCCATTCTTCGACCGCGACATGGCAAAGCGCTTGCGTACCAGTATGAAAAAACGCGGCGTGACGTTCAAGGTCGGAGCCGCCGTTACAGCCATAAAGGATTCCGCCGACGGCAAAGTTGTAGAATTCGACGAGAAAGGGAAGCCTGGTAGTACGGAGGCCGACCTCGTCCTGATGGCCGTTGGACGCGGAGCAAACCTCGAAAGTCTGAACCTTAACGAAGCTGGCATAGCCTATACAAGGCGTGGCATAACGGTAGATGAACACATGCGTACGAACCTCGCTGGCGTTTATGCCATTGGCGACATCAACGGTCTCATGCAACTTGCCCATGCCGCAACATTCCAAGGGCGAGTGGCGCTACAGGACATTCTCGGCAAGAAGGAGGGAAAGGACATCCAGCTCGCGATTTGCCCCGCCGCAGTATTTACCGTACCCGAGCTCGCAATGGTCGGAAAGACGGAGGAGCAACTCGCAGACGAGGGTGTGGAATACGTAGCGCACAAAGCTTTCTATCGCGCTTGCGGAAAGGCTCTCGCTATGGACGCCGAAGACGGAATCGTGAAGGTTCTTACTGATAAGGACGAGCGCATACTTGGCGCACATATTCTTGGCGCACATGCCTCAGACCTTATCCACGAAGTGACGCTTCTGATGTCGCTCGGCGGCACACTTTCAGACTTAAAGCGCACTATAC
>ONWB01000076.1:0-9749 GCA_900321445.1 uncultured Prevotellaceae bacterium
CCTTGCCAATCGTGCCCCAGCCACTTCGGAACTTCGTCCCTCAGGGCTGACGTGCACTGCATGGCTCACTGAAGGTTCTTCGAACCATTGACCATTGACCATTGACTAATACCGCCGTATTATCGTTAAAAGTTTTCGTCCTTTTCGATTTTTTTGAGATTTTAGGAATAAGTTAATGGATTCCGAAAAAGCCCGAAAAGCCGAAAAGGGTCGAAAATGATAAGCATAAGTTCGCACGATAAAGGTTTATTGCCATAAATACTGTGTATCAGATAGTTAGTGCACGAAACTAATCGGCATTTCATGAATTTGGGTGCAAGATGGGTGCAAGATGGGTGCAAGATAAAAAGCCCTAACACTCTGATAATCAGTATTGGGTGCAAGAAGTGCAAGATTCTCGCGTGTTTTGTTGCAGTATTTGTTGTATATATGTTTGCATTTGGTGAGAACATGTTCTTTGTCTCTTACTTTATGCCTGATCATCATAAATCCGCAAAAATGTTTTGCTTTTGAAAAACATTTCTTACTTTTGCCGATGCATTCTGCCATAAATGGCTGAGAAGTCCTCGGAGGAGGATGGAGCCGTTTGGGGCGGTATGATTTTTGGTAAAATTAGCGTTGGCTATTATTCAAAGTGTTCCGAAACTTGCAGGTAGAAAGAACAAATCTTGATAATAATGGTAACGCCTACTGGTATAGTGGGCGTTTTCCTGTTTCGAGATTTAGGTTTCCTGCAAGTACCTGGAACACTGAACGGGGATTCGTCCACGTTTTGTGTTCATACGGGTGCTTGCAGGAAACGGTTTGTTTGGTGGCTCGACGCATTATAAAATTATAATGCTCAATGGCTAAATCGTTAATTGAAGAACTGCCCCGTATTGTTAGCGAGGGTAGGCGTGAGGCTGCACAGATACTGGAGCGGCTGAGTAGTGGTACACATATTGGGCTTCAGACCAATGAACTTGTGCTACCAAGTAAGGATGTGAGTGGATTGTTTAAAGGCAATTCGCCTCAGATTCCCAATGCCTTTAATATGGCAGGCGGTAATGGTGATGGTTGGATGAACCGCCTCATCTATGGTGACAATCTCTTGGCGATGCAGGCTCTGCTTGCTGGTGATGCCCAAACGGGACTTCCTTCGCTTCGTGGTAAAGTTGATTTGATATATATCGACCCTCCGTTTGATTCCAAAGCAGACTATCGCACCAAGATTTCCTTGCCTGGTACGGATATTCAGCAGAAGCCAACGGTCATTGAGCAATTTGCGTATGCGGATACGTGGGAGCAAGGAACCATTTCGTACTTGAAAATGATTTTCCCTCGTTTGTTATTAATGCGTGAATTGTTGTCAGAACATGGTAGTATTTATGTACATATTGATTGGCATATAGGACATTATGTGAAGATCCTTTTAGATGATATATTCGGAAAGGACAACTTTAAAAATGAAATTATATGGCAAAGAGCTAAGACGGTTGGAAGAATGTCTGCAGAGGAACAGCTTAAATATGATTCCATTACAGATACAATTTATTTCTACACTAAATCTTCTGCTACAAGAATTAATAAGCAGCGTAAGAAACTATACTATACAAAGAAACAAGCAGAAGAGTTTTTTCTTTATGATGAAAAAAAGAAAATGTTCTTTAAACATTCACCAAAAGGAAATTATTCTGATGAAAGCATTAGAAAGTTTGATTTAGAAGGAAGAATATATTGGACTAAGACAGGGACTCCTAGAATTAAAACGTTTCTACAATCTGAATTGAAAGGAAAAGAAGAATTGTTTTTCGATTTGCAGGAGGTAGGAAATTTATGGACAGATCTTTCAGATATGATGCATATTTCTGATGATGAAAAGGTCGGATATTCTACTCAAAAACCAGCAGATCTTCTCGAACGCATCATCAAAGCCTCTTCCAACGAGGACGACCTCGTCTGCGACTTCTTTGGCGGTAGCGGCACAACGGCTGCTGTGGCTGAACGATTAGGCAGACGCTGGATTACATGCGACATTGGTAAGCCTGCTTCGTTGGTGATGCGCAAGCGATTTATTGACCAGGAAGTGAAGCCATTCCTGTATCAGAGCATTGGCGACTATCAGAAGGAGGCGTTCAAGAGCAACAAGCGCTATAAGCATGTAGGTGATTTGAGCCAAGTGGTACTGGGATTGTATGGTGCTCTGCCCTTTACACCTGAGCAGACAAACGACAGGAACTTCGGATATATAAAAGGTACGCGAACGCTGGTGATGGTAGATTCGCCTAACCGACTGACGACTGCTGCCACTATCCGCAAGGCTGTAGAAGCTAAAGCATCGCTGCTTGGTGGCGATTGGGAAAAAGTGGTTGTATTGGGTTGGAACTTCGCCTTCGACATTTCGCAAGCCATTCAGAAGTATGAGAACTCGAACGTGGAGGTGCTGGTGATACCGCCAGACCTGTTAGACAAACTGGCGAAGAAGGGCTTCAAGAAACTGATTGACGACAGGAGCGTGCGCTTTTCGTCGCTGCAATACTTGGTAGCAAAGCCGCTGGTTGTGAAACATGATGGAGAACAGGACGAGATAGACGTGGAGTTGGAGAACTACGTGCTGCTGTCGCCCGATAACATCCCACTGGACGACAAGGACAAGGTGAAGTTGCAACAGGTATTGGATCAAGACCCGCTCTCGCTAATAGAATACTGGAGCATAGACCCCGACTACGACGGCGTCACCTTCCGCTCAACATGGCAGGACTATCGGGAGAATACTGAAAACGACAACGACAATCTGCACTGCGTGTATAAGACCCGCCTGCGTGTGCCACATAAACAACAGCGGAAGGTGTGCATAAAAGCTGTAGATGTATTTGGATTTGAAAGTCAAGTAGTAGAGGAGGTATAGGCTATGGCAACAAATGGAATGAATGCTTCGCTGGAGTTAGCCAAGCGACTCAGCGAAACCGTGAATGCAGCATGGGAAAGTGGCGAACTGATGAATAGGGTAACCCCCACAACGCAAGAACTGCTGAAATTCTGGTTTTCCGAAGAATACTGCTCGTTGCGCCATCGGAATTTCCATGTGGGGCAACGACAGGCAATACTGAACATAATCTACCTGCATGAAGTAATGGGCGTCAGAAGCGTGTTGGAGTATTATGAGCAGCTGACTCCCGACCTGATGCCCATGGTGGATATAGGAACGTTAGGCCAAAAGAAATACCTAATGCCCAAGTATGCCGTCAAGATGGCCACAGGAACGGGTAAGACGTGGGTAATGCACGCTCTACTGCTTTGGCAGATGCTGAATGCCCGTCATGAAGACGTTAAGAGCGGCAGGTTTACGAAGAACTTCCTCATAGTAGCACCTGGCCTGATTGTGTACGACCGCTTGCAGGATGCCTTCTGCGGACGTATGCAGCGCGGCAGCGAAGAACGTGACATCCAGACGAACGACTTCTACATGAACCAAGAAGTATTCATACCTCCTCACTTCAGGCCAGAGGTCTTTTCGTTTATTCAGAATAATGTCGTAACCAAAAGCGAGGGTATAGGGCGCAAGACAACAGGAGATGGACTCATCGCCCTTACAAACTGGCATCTCTTTGAGAACCAGATGCAAGATGATTCGCAAGAGTCACAAGGTATGGATGTTCCGAAAATGATTAACGAGCTGCTGCCAATTCGACCAGGTAAGGCTGCGGGCAACGACCTCGGCATGCTCGACCGCCGCTATTTGCGAGGTTCAGAACTGGAATACCTTGCCGAACTCGAAGACATCATGGTCATCAACGACGAGGCTCACCACATACACGAGCTGAAGCGCGATGGAGAAATTGAGGAGGTGGAATGGCAAAAGGGGCTAAATGTTATTGCAGAAAAGAAAGGCGAGCGATTCTTCCAAATAGACTTCTCCGCTACGCCATACGACCAGCGCGGTTCAGGTAATAGGAAACAGAAGTGCTACTTCCCGCATATTATTGTCGATTTCGATTTGGCAACCGCCATGAAGAAGGGACTGGTGAAGACGCTGTTACTTGACCGTAGGCAAGAACTTACAGAGCTGAGGGATTTGGACTACAGGGCAGTGCGCGACGACCGTAACAAGGTGTGCGACCTAAGTGACGGACAGCGTCTGATGCTGCGTGCAGGTCTGGCAAAGTTAGGCAAACTGGAGACGGACTTCATAGCTGTTGACGACAAGAAGAATCCCAAGATGCTCGTCATCTGCGAAGATACATCCGTAGCCCCATACGTTAATCAACTGATGCTGGATGAGGGGCTGAGCCAAGACGAGGTAGTCACCATCGACAGCAATGCCAAGGGCGACGTAAGTGAAGAAGAGTGGAAAGAAACGAAAAAGAAACTCTTCGACATAGACAAATACAAAAAGCCAAAAGTGATAATATCCGTGCTTATGTTGCGCGAGGGCTTCGACGTGAATAATATATGTGTTATCGTTCCACTTCGCTCTACGGAGGCACCAATCTTGCTGGAGCAGATTATAGGCCGAGGACTACGCCTAATGTGGCGCGAGCCAGATTATCAAAGTGTTAAGGAGGATGACCGCAAACGCGTGTTGCAGTTGCATAGGCAACCCTCAACCTACATCGACATGCTTAGCATCATAGAGCACCCAGCTTTCATCCAGTTCTACGAAGAACTCTTGAACCAAGGCTTGGCTGTAGAAGAAACTGATGAGGCAATAGAAGGAGGCTCAACTGGCGATTTGATTAAGGTTGGTTTGCGAGAAGGCTACGAAAACTTCGACTTCGAATGGCCTATCATCGTGCGTGAAGCCGAAGAAGAGTTGAAGGACGCAGAAATAGACATCAACACGCTACAGCCCTTTACGGCTTTTCCGTTAGAAAAACTTCGCCAATTCTTGGCACAAAGCGGAGAAACATTCATTTCGCAGGAGGTCATCTCGCAGACACAATTCGGAAAGTATAAAGTAACTGCCAATCTGTTTTCAGCAAAGGGGTATAATGAGTACCTACAGAAGTTGCTGCGTACAATCACATTAAGATTCGACCGTGTGACGTCGCATAGAGAGAAGCAAGTGCCAAACTTGCAAATCAATGAAGCACAAACTATCGCAGTAGTTGATAGATATATCCGCACTCGACTATTTGGTCAGCCATTCAACCCATTTAATGGAAATGATTGGAAAATACTTCTATCAAAGGATGCTATCGTCACAAAACATATTATAGAAGAAATGGCTCGTGCAATCTTTAATCTTCAGAACAATATCATGACGACTGACGCGCAAGTGGTTCATACAAGATTCTCCTCTGTAAAAGAGATTAAGATGCGTGAATCGTATTCAGTAGAAACGAGCAAAACAATTTATGAACGCCAAGGCTATCCTACGCATGGCGGCGGGTTAGAGAGAGCTTTTATTGATTTCCTTGAAAAAGATGGCGAGACAGAACGCTATTTGAAAATCAATGAGAGCATGCATCCGTTTGCAATTATCTTTTACATGAGGCATGACGGTCTTATGGCAACCTATCATCCAGATTTCATCGTGGCGACACGCGAGAAAATATATCTCATAGAGACTAAAGGCAACGATAAAGTGTTTGACAAGAACGTTAGACAGAAGCAAACCGCTGCGGTAGAATGGACAAACAAAATAAATGAGTTAAAACCAGAAGAACGAATGAATCGCACATGGGAATACGTCCTTATCAGCGAAGACAACTTCTATGGTCTATCAGCGAATGGAGCTACGCTTACTGACATCTGCGACAGATGCAAGGTGTCCTTATCTGCTGTAACTGGAAACCTATTCGCGTAAAGAAAAGTGGACATATTCTGTGAAACTCATCCAAGACCTGCATTCGTCCATTTAAGTTTTTTCGATGTCGCAGGATAAATCTGTGAATATCTGTGCTATCTGTGTGACTTTTCTCCACGTCGCCTCTGTGTGATGGAAGGAGGGCGAGTAAATAAGCAAGCTCCGAAGGTTTGGCAAAAACTTTTTGGGGCTTGTTTTGCTATTCAGTAGCATTTAATTATTTTTGCGCGCCAAATAGGATAAAACCAAACTTAGATAACGCAATACTTATGAAATTTACAGAGCGACGTGACTTCAACCTGGCCGACCTGAACAAGGAAGTGCTACAGGAGTGGGACAAGCAGGACGTCTTCCACCGCAGCATCAGCGAGCGCGAGGGATGTCCCGACTACGTATTCTACGATGGGCCTCCCTCAGCAAACGGACACCCTGGAATACATCACGTCATGGCACGAACCATAAAAGACCTTTTCTGCCGCTATAAGACGATGCAGGGCTTCCGCGTTGAGCGCAAGGCTGGATGGGACACACACGGACTTCCCGTGGAGCTTGGTGTGGAAAAGGAACTCGGCATTACGAAGCAGGACGTGGGCGGAAAGATTTCCGTCGCCGACTACAACGAGGCATGCCGCAAGAGTGTGCTCAGATATACGGCGGAGTGGGAGGACCTCACGCGCCGCATGGGTTACTGGGCAGACATGGAGCACCCCTACATCACCTACGACAACTCGTACATCGAGACGCTGTGGTGGCTTTTGCGCCAGCTCTATGACAAGGGTTTGCTCTACAAAGGCTACACGATTCAGCCCTACAGCCCAATGGCAGGCACGGGACTTTCGAGCCACGAGCTGAACTTACCTGGATGCTATCGTGACGTGCGCGACCTGACGGCAACGGTACAGTTCCGCATACTCACGCCGAAGCCTGAGATGGAGGGGTGGGGAACTCCCGTCTTCCTCGCTTGGACGACGACGCCTTGGACACTGCCTTCGAACACGGCGCTATGCGTGGGCCCGAAGATTGACTACCTTGCCATCAGGACGAAGAACCCCTACAACGGCGAGCCAATCACGGCTGTCATGGCAGAAAGCCTCGTGAACAACTACTTCTCGGCTGAGGGCGACGACGCATACCAGATTGTGGGACGCTACAAGGGTACGGATCTTGTGGGTATGAAGTACGAACAGCTGATGCCTTGGGTACTCCCCTGCGAGAAGGTGGAGGTGACATCGGCGGACTATGTGAAGGCATTTGCCGCCGAGCACCCTGAGAAGTGCTTCTCGCGCGGAGCTGAGAACTTCGTCGAGATGAAGGAAGCTGCATTCCGCGTCATCCCCGGCGACTACGTTACGACAGACGATGGTACGGGTATCGTTCACATTGCGCCCACGTTTGGTGCCGACGACGCC
Source organism: uncultured Prevotellaceae bacterium (assembly GCA_900321445.1). Taxonomy (GTDB): domain Bacteria; phylum Bacteroidota; class Bacteroidia; order Bacteroidales; family Bacteroidaceae; genus Alloprevotella. The sequence goes on from ONWB01000076.1 coordinate 7,198, forward strand.
AAGGTGGCACGCGACGCTGGAGTGCCAGGACTGAACATGGTGAACAAGCTCGGCGAGATGCGCCCGATGGTTGACTTCACGGGTAAGTTCTTCCTCACCGAGGACCTTGCGGAAGAATTTGTTGAGCGCTGCGTGGTGGCCGACGATGCCGTGCGCCATGCCGGCGAATATGTCAAGAACCACTACGACCCCAAGTTCTATACCGACAACAAGCTCGAGGCTGAGCGCGCCCAGAAGGAAGCAGACCTGAACGTGACGCTCTGTGTGGAGCTGAAGCAGCAGGGCAAGGCTGTGAAGACGGAGAAACACCTTCACAACTATCCCCATTGCTGGCGCACGGACACTCCGATACTTTACTATCCCCTCGACTCGTGGTTCATCCGCTCGACGGCGCTGAAGGAACGCATGAGCGAGTTGAACGAGACCATAAAGTGGAAGCCCGCATCCACAGGTACGGGACGCTTTGGCAAATGGCTCGAAAACCTCAACGACTGGAACCTCTCACGCAGCCGCTACTGGGGAACCCCGCTCCCCATCTGGCGCAACCGCCACAGCCGCGAGGAGATTTGCATAGGCTCCATCGAGGAACTATACGCGGAAATAGACCGCAGCGTGGAGGCTGGACTCATGACGTCGAACCCTCTGCGCGACAAGGGATTCGTGCCTGGCGACTATTCTAAGGAGAACTACGAGCGCATAGACCTCCATCGCCCCTATGTGGACGACATCGTGCTTGTCAGCAAGACAGGGCAGCCACTGCGCCGCGAAGCCGACCTCATCGACGTGTGGTTCGACAGTGGTGCCATGCCCTACGCGCAGGTACATTATCCTTTTGAGAACAAGGACGTCTTTGAGCGCGGAGAGCTGTTCCCCGCCGACTTCATAGCTGAGGGCGTCGATCAGACGCGCGGATGGTTCTACACGCTCCACGCCATCGCAACAATGGTGTTCGACAGCGTGGCGTTCAAGAACGTCATCAGCAATGGTCTTGTACTCGACAAGAACGGGCTGAAGATGTCCAAGCGCCTCGGCAATGCCGTTGACCCCTTCGAGGCCATCGGCAAGTATGGCAGCGACCCATTGCGCTGGTACATGATTACAAATGCGCAGCCTTGGGACAACCTGAAGTTCGACGAAGAAGGCGTCAAGGACACGAGCCGCACATTCTTTGCGAAGCTCCACCAGACGTACAGCTTCTTTGCCATGTATGCCAACGTGGATGGTTTCAGCAATCCTTCGGCACACGTAGCCGCTGAGGACGTTCCAGAAATCGACCGCTGGATAATCTCCGTTCTCAACAGCCTTGTCAGGGACGTCGTAGAAGCCCTCGACGACTATGACCCCACACGCGCAGGACGCCTCGTGGCTACATTCGTCATCGACAACCTTTCAAACTGGTATGTGCGCCTGAATCGCAAACGCTTCTGGGCTGGCGACCTCACGCATGACAAACTCTCGGCATACAAGACGTTGTGGACGTGTCTCGAAACCGTCAGCCGCCTGATGGCTCCCATTGCGCCGTTCTTTGCCGACCGCCTTTATCGCGACCTCCACGATGCCTGCGGCGACGGAGCCGACAGCGTGCACCTCGCACCATTCCCCAAGGCCGACGCTTCGCTCATCGACGCATCGCTTGAGGAGCGCATGGACCTCGCGCAGAAGATATCAAGCCTTGCCCTGTCGCTGCGTAAGAAGGAGCACATCATCGTGCGCCAGCCGCTCAGCCGCATCTGCATACCTGCTACCGACGCTGCAAAGCGTGAGGCCATAGAAGCCGTGAAGCCGCTCATCCTCTCCGAGGTGAACGTCAAGGAACTGGAGTTCGTGGAGGGCGACATGATACAGAAGAGCCTGAAGTGTAACTTCCGCGTCATGGGTAAGAAGTTCGGCAAGCGCATGAAGGCTGTGGCTGCCGCAGTGGAAGCCCTTGACCAGGCGCAGATTTCAAGTCTCGAAACAGAGGGCAAGTTGTTGCTCACGCTCCCCGACGGCGACGCCGAAATCGAGCGCGACGACGTTGAGGTGCTGACGCGCGACCTCCCAGGATGGAGCGTCGTGAGCGAAGGTGCCCTGACGGTAGCCCTCGACATCACGCTGACACCTGAACTCGTCCGCGAGGGTATGGCACGCGAAATCGTCAAGCGCATACAGACATACCGCAAGGAAGCCGGCTTCGACATCGTGGACCACATCCGAATCGTGCTGGAAGACCGCAAGGAGGTGCGCGAAGCCGTGGAGTCGTTCCACACATACATCGCCTCGCAGGTGCTTGCCGACAGCATAGAGTTTGCTGCCGAGGTAGAAGGCGGCACAGAGTTCGACTTCGAGGACTTCAAACTGAAGGGCGACATTCGCAAAAACTAAACACACAAAAGAAATACACATTATTTTAATAAAGCTCGTAACCATATAACGATTAAATCTTATCATGGCAACAAAAGAACGCTACACCGACGAGGAACTCATGGAGTTCCGCGAAATCATCAATGAAAAACTCGCAAAGGCAAAGCTCGAATACGACGAGCTGATGGACAGCCTCACACACCGCGACG
>ONWB01000076.1:9758-15779 GCA_900321445.1 uncultured Prevotellaceae bacterium
CGGCAACGACGTGGACGACACATCTCCTACATACCACTCGCTGGAAGAAGGCTCGCATACGCAGTCGAAGGAGGAAATCATCAACATGGCGGCTCGCCAGACGAAATTCATAAAGGGACTCCAGGAAGCTCTCGTGCGTATAGAGAATAAGACCTATGGCATCTGCCGCGTAACGGGACAGCTCATTCCGAAGGAGCGTCTGCGTGCTGTGCCTCACGCAACGACCAGCATCGAAGGAAAACTCAAGGAACAGAGCATGCGATAAGGCGAGGAGCCTACGCAAGACCAAATGGATAACGCAACGGAAAACATCGCGCCCAAAACGGTGCGAAGGGTTGATGTAGCCATTGCGGCGAGCATCATTCTTGGCGTCATCATCGTAGATCAGCTTATCAAGATTTATGTGAAGACGCATTTCGCCCTGCACGAAAGTGTGGAGGTGACACCGTGGTTTTACCTTAACTTCATAGAAAACGAAGGCATGGCATGGGGCATGAGTCCGATGAGCACAATATGGCTTACGCTGTTCCGCGTCGTGACGATTGGTTTCTTCGTATGGCTTCTTCGGAAAGCTATGCTGAATCGCGTTCCCAAAGGTCTTATCATCTGCGTGTCGCTAATCATAGCGGGCGCGATGGGTAACATCATCGACAACTGCCTCTACGGTCTCGTCTTCACGCAGAGTACGCCCTTCGAGGTGGCACAGTTCTGCTCCTTCGGCGAAGGCTATGGAAACTTCCTCGACGGGCGCGTGGTCGATATGTTCTACTTCCCGCTCTTCACGTGGCCGGATAGTTTCCCGCTCGTCGGCGGCAGCGTATTCTTTGGTGCCATCTTCAACTTCGCCGATGCTGCCATCAGCTGCGCAACTATTGCAATACTCATCTTCTATTCGCGATATGTATTCTCAAGCAAGGAATAGACGCCTCACGGTCTTCGTGTTGCTGGCGGCGTGCTTCCTTTGCCTGACGACATCGTGCAAGAAGGGACGCCCTGATGGCATAATGTCGGCCTCCAAGCTCGAAGAACTCCTCTACGACTATCATCTTGCCATAGGTCGCGGAGATACTTATGCCGACAGTGCTGAGATAAAGCGCTCGGAGTTCGTGGCGGAAGTGTTTGCCAAATACAGCATCACACAGGAAGACTTCGACCGCAATATGGAGTACTATTGCCGCCACTCCGATAAACTTTACGACATATACGAGAAGCTCGCCGAGCGCTACGACGCAGCTGTCGGCGAGGCAGGCACAAGCATGAGAGGAGACCAAAAAGGCGACACGCTCACCATCTGGGGAATGCCGTTCTGCCTGCTTTCTGCAAATGCGCAGAATCACATGCAGTATTCGTGCGATGCGGACACGTTGTTGCGTCCTGGCGACCATGTGGTCTTGGAACTCTCTACGGCATGGTACTACCACGAAGGTGCAAAGCGCATGAATGCCGTCCTGGCATTGGAGTACGAAGGTGACTCCGTCGTTACCATGAAGCGCGACCTTGAATCCTCAACGCAACACGAACTCGTACTCGAAGTCGGCAACCGTGCAAAACTGCGTCGCGTCACTTTCCTCCTGTATCAGGATGCACCGTGGGATAAGCGCCCGCGCATGGTTGCAATAAATAGTCCGCGCCTTATGCGTGTGCGTAAGGAAAATGCTCCTCAGCCACCAACTGCGCCGCCCGACTCTACGCGCCGAGATTCTGCCAAGTCAGGAGAGCGCGCCATACGCGACAGCCTGCTGCGCCTTGATACAGCGCGCACCGACCACTTCGGCGGCCAACAGTAATACCTATATATGAGCAAACGAGATAGGAACATAGGCGTCGCCCGTCTGCACCTTCCCGACGGAACCGTCCTAAAGCGCCGCATTGTTGTGATACGCGACGGACGGGTGCAAGGACACTATCCGCTCACCGATGAACAACCCTTCACAACATGGGTAGGCGGAGACCTCTATCTTGAGGACCTTATCGAAGATTCTGAAGAATGAAGGTTTCTTTGGCGAATAGAAAAAGAAGTAAAGTCATTTTAGTAAATAATATACCTTAAAACTCCTGTGTCATGAAACAAAAATCGTTATTACTGACGTTGCTTTTATTGCCGCTTATGGTAAGCGCACAGTTCTACAACCCTTACAATCCGTATAACTACAACCAGCAGCAAGCTATGCAGGATGCGTATAATATGGGTAGGGCTGCAGCTGAAAGAGACAGGCAGGCACTTCTCAACAATCCAAACATGTTGTGGGCAAGTATCGTTGAGAATCTGGGCAAAGGCTACGCCTTTCCCGATGCTTATGAGAAGGCCTATGAACAGGCGGAACACCTTGCATCGACACATGATGATGCAAGAGGGTATCTCATGCAGGGATATATGAGTGAGATGGGAATCGGTACGACGCGGAACAGGCTTTATGCAAAGATGTGCTATAAAAGTGGTGCAGATCTCGGAAATAAAATCTGCAAAAGAGAATGGAACCGATGCAACGAGGGCGACTACTACGACGAAGATAATGCCGACGCCTTCAAACTATATTATGCGCAGCTCGTTAATTCGGCATATTCCGCCGCACAGTCCTTGAATTGGAATAGCAACTCAGGCAGGTACTCACAAGAAAGTACGCGTCATTCAAACAGAAATTCAAGATGCAGTTCCTGTGGCGGTACGGGTGTTAACCCTGCACCAAATTCTGGCGGTTCGCTGGTATCGTGGGTGGCACACTACAACAGAAGAGGCGTGGAGTGCCGCTATTGTGGCAGATATTCGGAACATTACCACGACCGCTGCGCTTCGTGCAACGTCCCCAAATATTGAGGATATTGCGACTTGTGTTGGCAAGCCGATGACATCACTTTTATAGCAAAAAACGAAAATTATGAAGAAGACTCATGCCCCCATTCGTTACACACTCAGGGCGCTTTTCGTATTCTTTTTGACGCTCACGCTTGTCTCCTGCGGCGACGATGAAAGTCCAGTTCCTTCAACACCCGTGGTAGGGCAAGCTCCTCCCGAGGCCGTTGACCTCGGCCTGCCCAGCGGCACCAAATGGGCTTCCTACAATATGTACGGTCTTGGCGACTACGTGCCTTGGGGAGACCTTGCCCCTCACACGGCATCGGGCTGTACATGGGAGAGCTACCGCTTCGGCATGCCTGATATGCTTACCAAATATTGCTACAAAGATACCCGCGGCAAGGACGGCTACACCGATGAATCCGTGCTCGGCAGGAAGCTTACCGAACTTGATCCAGAGGATGACATCGCACGACAGCAGTGGGGCGAGGGCTGGCGCATACCTTCTAAGGAGCAGTGGGAGGAACTCATCAAATATTGTTCGATCAAAAAAGCTTCCGCCGACATGCGCCACCAACTCTCCGCATATATTCCCTACAGGTTCACGGGTCCCAACGGCAATTACATCGATCTGCCCTGCGAGGGCTACGGCTACAGAAGTGCCCTCAGCGAAGACAATTGTGTTTACTGGTCGCGTACGCTTCACGAGAGCTTAGATCGCTTCGCTTACAATTTCCGATATAATAAAAAGGCGCTTATCCAGTTCAACGACCGCGCCTATGGCATGAGCATCCGCCCTGTGAAGGAAGCTGATGCGAACGATAAACTATAAGAGTTTAGTCCTCGCACCATTCTGCGCAGGGTACTCCATATTTGTCGATGTTATCGACCATTTTCTTTGCTTTAGAGAGTACGTCAAATGGTATTTCTTGGGCGTATGTTTTTATTCTGAGGAGAGATTTTTTCTTATTTTCCTCTGGAATGCGTCCTTTTTCTGCCATAAACATGTAGAAACAGTCCTCTGTGAGGTTGTCAATGGGAATTCGAAGGTCGCGAATAGATTCAGCTTCTTTGCGAGTCATTTCTTTAATGCGTTTGTTGGTTATACGTAATGCTGTTTGCTATGGGCGGGGAGTTTTCTCCGCATTTGATACGCAAAAAGGAGGCTCTGCTGAGTCTCCTTTTTGTGTGATCCGCTTGGGGCTCGCGCTCGACGCTTGCGTCGCTTTCATAAAGCGGAGCGACTGAAAGAACCCTTGGGTGAGAGTCCCACATTGCAACAAAAAGAGACTCGCGAGAGTCTCCTTTTTGTGTGATCCGCTTGGGGCTCGAACCCAAGACCCCAACATTAAAAGTGTTGTGCTCTACCAACTGAGCTAGCGGATCTAACCATTCTTTTGCCGTTAAGCGGGTGCAAAAGTATGGAAGTTTTTGCTAACAACAAAACTTTTTCGTGAAAATAACGTTTTGAATGGTGGTAATTAGCAAAACTTTTTCAAGGAGGAGGCTTTTCGGGAGGGAGAATTCTGTTGTGAGAAATGTGAAAAGAGGGCTTTGAGGATGGGGGAGGAGGGAGAGTGTTCCGAATGGTAGAAAACGTGCTTGCTATTTAGAAGATGTGTACAAAAATGGGTCTTGTGGGAGACGTTTTTGGCGTAAAAAATGGAAAATGGCACATAAAGGGCGGCTTTGTGTAAAAAAAACCGACAAAATGTTATGCGGATAAGAATTTCTGCTTAATTTTGCAGAGCAAAACAGGACTACCATGAAACAAATCTACAACGGTCGTATTCTAACACCTGAAGGCTGGCTAAAGGGCGGCTCAGTCATCACAGAAGGTAACAAAATCGTCACTATCGCCCGCAACGAACTCCCCATCGTAGGTGCAGAGCGCATCGATGCGAAAGGGGGCGACATCGTCCCTGGAGGTATCGAGCAGCATTGTCATGGCGGTGGCGGACGCGACTTCATGGAAGGTACGGAAGAGGCTTTCCGTGTGGCTGTAAATGCACACATGCAGCACGGCACCACGAGTATTTTCCCGACGCTTTCCTCGTCCACGATGCCCATGATTTATGCCGCTGTCGAGACAACGGAAAAGCTGATGCAGGAAAAGGACACGCCCGTGCTTGGATTGCACCTCGAAGGCCACTATCTGAACATGGACATGGCAGGTGGGCAGATGCCGGAAAATATCAAGGACCCCGATCCTGAGGAGTATATACCGCTTCTGAACCTCACGAACTGCGTGAAGCGCTGGAGTACGGCTCCTGAGCTGCCAGGTACTGACGCGTTTGGAAAGTTCTGCCGCGACAGGGGCGTGCTGAACGCAATAGCCCATACGAAGGCAAACTATCCCGAGGTAAAGGCTGCCTACGACATAGGTTTCACACACGCCAACCACTTCTTCAACGCCATGCGTGGATTCCACAAGAACCGCGAATACAAGTATGAGGGCACGGTTGAGTCCGTCCTGGACATTGAAGGCATGACCGTAGAGATGATTGCCGACGGCATCCACGTGCCGCCCATCATGCTCCACATGGTGTATAAGATTAAGGGTGTCGAGCGCACGTCGCTCATTACGGACTCCCTGGCCGTAGCCGCCAGCGACAGTACGACGGCCTTCGACCCACGCGTGATTATCGAGGACGGTGTCTGCAAGCTTGCCGACCGCTCAGCCCTCGCGGGGTCTATCGCTACGATGGACCGCCTCGTGCGTACAGCCGTACAGCAGGCGAACATCCCGTTGGCGGATGCCATTCGCATGGTCAGCGAGACGCCGGCAAAGATAATGCATGTCTATGACCGCAAGGGGTCGCTTGAGCCTCGTAAGGATGCCGACGTCGTCATTTACGACAGTAAGCAAACGCTTATGTTCGTGATGCAGATGGGACATGTCGTGAAGAACGAGCTCTAATGGACCTGTACTCACAAACCGTTTTGGACTTTGTCCGTGTAAGCACGGAATACTGCCGGCAGATGGAGCAAACCGACGGCACCTCGCGCGAGGATTTTGTCGGCATTATGTTGCGCCTGCTCCCGATGTTGTACCTGAAGGCTTCCCTCTTGGAAGACATGGAGGCAGAGGGTTTTGCGGAACATCGTGTCACGGAGCAGGACTACGACTACGTCCGCAGCCGTGTTGCTGCGCTCATGGGCGAGGCCGACACGTTCCTCGAAGTACATACCGAGAACTTCCGCTACTCTGACACCCCCGTCGTTCA
>ONWB01000070.1 GCA_900321445.1 uncultured Prevotellaceae bacterium
ATACAGTTGTTAGGCCTCGACCGCTTGGATAACAACAACAAGCATAACCCCAACGCATACTTCGACTTTGTGCCTGGCTACACCATCGACCAGCAGGAAGGACGCGTATATTTTACCACCGTCGAGCCCTTCGGCAGCTATCTGAAGAAGGTTGTTGGCAATCCCGACATTGCTGAGCGGTACATGTTCCAGGAACTCTACGATAGCACGCGCACGATAGCACGCCAGATTGCCGAGAAAAACAAGTACATCATCAGCGGACAGTACAAGGCCTCGCGCGAAGACGAAATATCCCTCGGCTCCTATAACGTGCCGCGAGGCTCCGTCGTCGTCACAGCAGGCGGCGTAAAGCTGACGGAAGGCTCCGACTACACGGTGGATTACAGCGGAGGTGTTGTAAGGATTCTGAACAAGAGCTTGCTTGACGCAGGAACGGCCATCAACGTGTCGCTCGAGAGCAATACAGAGTATGGTATGCAGCGAAAGACGTTGCTGGGATTGAACTGGGAGTACGATTTCTCGAAGAACATCGTTCTCGGTGGTACCTTCCTGCACCTCAGAGAGAAGCCCCTGACGACAAAAGTATCAATGGGAGGCGAGGCTCTTAACAACACGATATGGGGTTTGAACTTCGCATACAAGAAGGAAAGCCAGTGGCTTACGGACATGCTCGACCGCCTGCCCCTCGTGACAGCTACGGAACCCTCGAGCATAAACTTCTCGGCAGAGTTCGCACAACTGATGGCAGGCAAGAACAGGGGAACGCAGGGGAACGCCTCCTATCTTGACGACTTCGAGACGGCAAGTTCCGACTACGACATCTCGAATCCAAAGGAATGGACACTGTCGAGCGTGCCCTCAATGTTCCCAGAGTCGCAGTTAAGCAACGACCCCCGCTACGGCTATAATCGCGCCCTGCTTGCTTGGTACTACATCGACCCGCTCTTTACACGCCGCAATTCATCGCTGACGCCAGGACACATAAAAGGCGACCTTGCACAGCTCTCCGACGACGACGTGCGCGAGGTGTATAAGCTTGAACTCTTCCCCAACCGCCAAATCAACTATCGCGAGAGTGCAACACTCGACGTGCTGAACCTCGCATACTATCCTAACGAGCGAGGCCCATATAACCTCGATCCCGAACTCGACATCAACGGCCACCTTTCGCAACCGGCAAAGCGCTGGGGCGGTATGATGCGCCGTTTGGACGGAGCACTTACGGACTTCGAGGCGAACAACATCGAATACGTCGAATTCTGGATGATGGACCCCTTCGTGAAGGCAAAGCGCGAGGGTAGGACATTCTCCGGCGACTTCTACATAAACCTCGGCGAGATAAGCGAGGACGTTCTCAAGGACGGAAAGAAATTCTACGAGAGTGGAATGCCCACAGACGGCAACTCATCGCTTTATACGGAAACAGTATGGGGGCGTGTGCCTAATCAGAACACCGTAACCTACGCTTTCAATACGAGCAGCGGCTCGAGGGGGCGTCAGGATGTGGGTTACAACGGGTTAACCTCCGAGGAGGAACGCGATTTCGGCATATATCGCGACTATCTTGCGCAGGTGCAGGGGCGTGTGCGTCAGGAAGTTTACGACTCGCTGCTTCTCTCGCCCTCAGGCGACAGGTACCACTACTTCCGAGGCTCCGACTTCGATCGCGAGCGGAAATCCATCGTCGAGAGATACAAGCGCATCAACAATCCCAACGGCAACAGCCCCGATAGCGACAATTCGCCGGAAAGCTATTCTACAGCTTACAAGACAACGCCCGACGTTGAGGACATAAATCAGGATTACACGCTGAACGAATACGAGAAGTACCTCCAGTACCACATCCGCATAAGTCCAGAGGACATGCAGGTGGGACGCAACTACATCGTCGATTCGCGCGTGACGACACCTGTGCGGCGCGATGGCTCTAAGCCCGAGGTCACGTGGTACCTCTTCCGCATACCCGTAGAGAGTTACGAGAAGAACGTGGGGGGCTTGAGCGACCTGACGTCGATGCGCTTCATGAGAATGTACCTGACGGGTTTCGAAGAGCCTGTCATACTGCGACTTGCAACGCTGAACCTCGTGCGTGGCGAATGGCGCCCCTATGAACAGCCCCTATACGCAGGACGCAGTGCCGACCTTAGCGGAACGCTGGAGCCTGCAAGCGTAGGCTTTGAGGAAAACAACGACAAGCTCCCCGTAAACTACGTCATTCCGCCAGGCATCACGCGAGTGATTGACCCAGGTATGGATCAGCTTCTTGAGAATAACGAGGAAGCGCTCTCTATAACGGTCAAGAACCTCTCAAGTGGTGAGGCTCGCGCGGTATATAAGAATACGAACCTCGACTTGCGCCGCTATCGCCATATCCAGATGTTTGCGCATGCAAACTCGCTCGAAGGTCTTGAGGCAGTGGAGGATGGCCAGACATCAATCTTCGTGCGTCTCGGATCTGACTACAAGTCCAATTTCTACGAGTACGAGATACCTCTTGCTGTGACGCCTCCAGGGAAATATCCCAACTCTACGAGTGGTGCCCTGCAGGTATGGCCAGAGAGCAACATGCTCGACATCGACCTCTCGCTGCTGACAACGGTGAAGAAGAATCGCAATCGCGCGAAGTCACTTGGTGCAGCATCCTATGGCCAGCTATATTCTGAGTACGACCCCAATCGTCAAGCCAACAAGGTCAGCGTGATGGGAAATCCCTCGTTGGGAGAAATCCATACGATAATGATAGGCGTGAGAAACAATTCGCGCCGCGTGCAAAACGTAGAGGTATGGGCGAACGAGCTGCGCCTGCAGGATTTCGCCAACAATGGTGGTATTGGTGCGCAGGCGTCCTTGAACCTCAAACTATCCGACCTCGCTACCATCGACGTTACAGGACACATGGAGACGGAGGGCTTCGGAGGACTTGAAGAAGGTGTTACGCAGCGTCGTGACGACAACCTATACCAGTATAGCCTTACGACAAACGTGCAACTTGGGAAGCTGCTGCCTGAGAAGGTGAAGCTGAATGCCCCACTATACTTCTCATACTCAAAGGAGCGCGTCGTTCCGAAGTACAATCCTCTGGATACTGATATGTCGATGGACGAAGCTCTCGACGGACTTACTACGCAGCAAGAGAAAGACTCGCTGCAGAGCATCACGGATCGCGTTGTTGTGTCGAAAAACCTATCGCTGACGGGCGTAAGGTTCAACATAAAGACGAGCAAGCGCACAGCGTTGCCGTTCGACCCTGCAAACTTCACCTTCGGATATGCCCATTCGAGCCGCCATACGTCTGGCGAGACGACGGTATGGGAGAAGGACCAAAACTGGAAATGGTCGTTCAACTACAGCTATTCTCCCAACATTCCCACTTTTGAACCCTTCAAAAAGCTGAAAGGTAAGTCGCAGTGGCTCAAGTTCCCAAAAGAGCTCGGCATCAACTTCCTGCCACAAAGTGTAACTTTCAACTCCGACATCACGAGGCAGTATTACGAACTCCAGGAGCGCGATATGGAGAACCTCGATAACAAGTCGCTGCCGCTGACGTGGAACTCGGATTTCCTTTGGAATCGTGCGTTCTCGATACGTTGGGACCTCACGAAAAACATCCACGCGTCCTTCAGCTCGGGCACAAATGCTGAGGTTGAGCAGCCATATACAGCCGTCAACAAAGACCTCTACCCCGACCAATATACAGCTTGGAAGGATTCTATCTGGCAAAGCATACGCCATCTTGGTACTCCCCTGTCGTATGCCCAGAACTTCGAGGCTTCTTGGAAGGTGCCTATAAACAAGATTCCGCTTTTCGACTGGCTCACGACGGACGTCACATATCGCTCCACATACAATTGGACGCGAGGCGCAGAGCTTGAGAACGGAACGTCTATGGGACACACCATCTCCAACAGTCGCGACGTGAGCGGGAATGTGCGCCTGAATATGGAGACGCTCTACAACCACGTGCCGTTCCTTAAGGAGGCTAACAAGAAGTTTTCGTCGGGTGGCGGCCGCTCATCGTCGAAGAACAAGAAGAACGACAAGGACAAGGAAAAGAAGAATTTCGAGAAGGAGATACAGCTGAAGGCCGACACTACCATCGTCGTTCAGCACAATCAGCGTACGAAGAAGTTCCAACTCACTGCCATACGTCCTGACGGTACGCGTATGCGCCTGCGTTACAAGGTTTTGGACAACAACAGGATAGAGATTCTCACACAGGATACGGCTCGCGTGAAAGTCACCATTCGTCCTAAGCGCGTCAGAGAGGAGCAGCCCCTCTACAAGTTTGCGCAGTATGGTGCACGATTCCTGATGATGCTTCGCAACGTCAGCGTAACGTATTCTAATAAGTACAACATGAACATTCCGGGCTTCTTGCCTCGCATTGGCGACATCTTCGGACAGCAGTCGGCAGCAGGGCTCGCTCCGGGCCTTGACTTTGCGTTCGGAACGGTTGACGAAGGTTACATTGAACGTGCTGCCGAACGCGGATGGCTCATGCGCGCCGATAGCGTGATAACGCCTGCTACGACGAACCTCTCCGAGAATCTACAGCTGCGTGCCACTCTTGAGCCTTTCCGCGACTTCAAGATTGACGTTACGGCGAGTCGCACGCGCACCGATGCCAAGAGCATACAGTATATGTTCGGCGGAATGCCTACTACGTGCACAGGTACGTTCAATCAGACGACAATCTCCATCGCAAGCGCCTTCGAGAGCATCGGAAGTGCCGATCGTGGCTATCCGAGCAGCAGTTTCTTACGCTTTGTAAATTCGCTTGATGCTTATCAGGCGCGCGTTGAGGCTCAGTATGCCGACGCAGCCGCCAAGGGTATTTACGATCCCGCTGTCTCGCATGTAAACAGGTATAGCGCCGACGTGATGATACCTGCGTTCCTCAGCGCATACACGGTGGGAGGTAAGCGAAGCCTTGACATCTTCCCCACGATAGCACGCATGCTCCCCAACTGGAGTGTGACGTATGGAGGTCTTTCGCGCCTCAATGCTATGAAGTCGATATTCAAGAGTTTCAACCTCAACCACGCCTACAAGAGCGTGTTCAGCATAGGTAGCTACAACACTTTCACAACGTGGCAGGAGTACATGGGTGGCTTGGGCTTTATCCGCGATGTCCAAACAGGGCAACCCACACCATCCTCGATGTACGACGTCTCCACTGTTTCCATCAACGAGAGCTTCTCGCCGTTGTTTGGCATCGACATGACGTTCCACAACAACCTGACGGCTAAGATAGAGTACAGGCGCACGCGCGTCCTGACGCTTTCGATGACCAATCAGCAGATAAACGAAACCCGTTCCAACGACTTCGTCATAGGATTGGGATACAAGATACCCGACTTCAAGTTTGCACAACCTAAGAAGACGGTTCGCGAGCGTAAGGTTAGGACACGCACGCGGGGTAGGGAGCGCGACGAGGACGACAACTCCAACCAGCGTACAACGTCGTCGCAGCGTTCGGGTTCGTCGAGCTTCGCACACGCCCTGAACCTGCGCCTCGACTTCTCGATACGCAATCAGGCAGCACTGAACAGGGACATCGCTACGATGCTCACACAAGCCACGAGCGGCAACAAAGCCCTGCAGCTAAGTTTCAGCGCTGACTATGCCGTTTCGAAGCTTCTCACCCTGACGGCATACTACGACCGCCAGATGAACACGCCGCTTATGACCTCGTCGTCATATCCTACTACGACGCAGGACTTTGGCATAAGTTTCAAGTTCTCCCTAAACCACTAATCACCGACCTGTAATGAAGACGTTCGTTCTCGAAGGGAATTTCCCTTCTTACAATATAGAAACGATTTCTCCGTTAGAGAATAGGGGCGACGTGGCTGAGAACTTCCTTCCCTGTCCGTTGCTGAACGTACCCGATACGGTGCGCACGACGCGCAACCGTCCCTTCTTCATCCCCGACTCTATGGGCGAATGTCGCGCTCAGCTGCATCCGGCTGTGCGCATAGGGCGACTGGGGAGGCACATAGCTCCGCAATTCGCACATCGCTATTACGATGCCCTTACCCTCTGTGTCAGCTTCTCCGATGGCGCTCTGCTTCAGCGCCTACGTGCTGCAGGCCTGCCTTGGGATTTGGCTCGCGCCCACGATGGTAGCGTCTGTGTTGGCGAAATGCTGGTGCGGGAGGCAGAGGGGTGTGAGATGCAGAAGTCCACGATGCGCCTCCTTGTCGATGGCGAGGAGATGGTTGCCGCCTCTTGCGACCAGCTCCTCTGCGACGTCAATCGCCTGATAGCCTCCATCAGTTGCTACTACAAGCTGTGCGATGGCGACCTCATCCTCTGCGGCACTCCCTCCGAGGGCATCCGCGTAGGCGTAGGCGCCCATTTCGAAGCCTATCTCGACGACAGGAAACTTCTCGACTTCTATACTAAATAAAGGAATATACACATATATGTCTCGCCGCTATATCATACTTCTCCTATCTCTGCTGCTTCCGCTTTCTGCCTTCTCGCAAAGTGGGGGCGAGGAGTTCATACACGTGCCGAGGATGCACTTTACCTCTGCCGACAGCCTTCCTATATTCAGCACTCAGGTGCGTGTGGGAGCCGATGCCCCAGGTGTGTCGTACGATGCCCTTGTGGAGTTTCCTGAGCTTGTCCCCCTGACACGCGACGAGGAGCGCGCTTTTAGGGCTTTAGGCGTGCGCGTTGGTGCTATGCCCGAGATAGAGCAGTATTATGGTGTAAGTCGCAAGGTGGGATATCTGGACGTTTCGTTCCTTCCCATCGTCGAACGCGACGGCCGCCTGTATCGCATTGGTTCCGTGAAGGTTTCGGCGCGTCCGAAGGTCTCTGCGCATCCTTTGGCAGGGGTTTCGCAGGCATCCGCTACGGAGCGCTACGTATCGTCTTCCGTGCTTGCAACGGGGAAGTGGGTGAAGATACGCGTATCGCAGGAGGGCGTTTACCAGCTTACTGAC
Source organism: uncultured Prevotellaceae bacterium (assembly GCA_900321445.1). Taxonomy (GTDB): domain Bacteria; phylum Bacteroidota; class Bacteroidia; order Bacteroidales; family Bacteroidaceae; genus Alloprevotella. Next base: position 6,957 of record ONWB01000070.1, read on the forward strand.
GCGCGCCTCCGCGAGTTTGGATTTCAGGATCCCACACGTGTAAAGCTCTATGGCTATGGCGGCAGGATACTGCCTCAGGTGCTTAGTTTCAGGGGCGACGATGCCCTCATCGACGACCTTGAGGAAGTGCCCCTCCTGCGTCTTGGCGGCAGCATGCTGTTCTTCGCTGAGGGTACGGTGCGATGGTCGTTGAAGGAGCGCCGACATACCAACAACCATTATTCGCGCTACTCATATTATTTCCTTACTGAAGGCGACAATCCAAAGGCTTTGCCCACCATTCCTGAATCTTCCGATGCGCCTTCAAGCATCGTCACGAGCGTCGTGGGGCGTGGCCTCTACGAAGAGGACGCATACGGATGGTATTCAGGAGGAACGGAGATGTTCGACGGCTACGACTTCATCAACGGCAGCCAGCACGCCTTCCGTGTGCTCACGCCCTCTGCAGAGGGTCCTGCCAACATCGACATCGCCTTCTCAGCAGCCAGCACGAGTACAACGCCCACGCAGGTGAACGTGGACCTCAACGGCTCGCGCTTGGGTTCCTTCACGGTGGCGCGCTTCACCAGCAAAACTGAGAGTGCGCGCGAAACCCGCAAGTCGTTTACGGCGGAGCAACTTACGGAGCAGAACAATTTCACGTTCAACGTGACTTCAGGGCGTTCGGCACGCTTGAACTTCATACGCATCCACTATCCGCGCACGCTCAACGCCTCCGATGCCCCTTACGCCTTTATGCCAGAGGGCGAGGGCGGCGTACTGGAAATTTGCGCAAAGGGAGCCTCTGCCACTACCCAGCTGTGGCGCCTCGGCGATGCAGGACAGGAGTTTGCAAAGGTGGATTCGCGCCTTGAGGATGGTATGCTTCGCGCACGCATCGACAATTCGCTGCATTGCCGCTATGTCATCGTCGATACCAGCAGGGAATATCCCGAACCCGAGAAGGCCGCCGACGTTGCTAACCAGAACCTACATGCCGATGCCAACCTCGACATGGTCATCGTCGTACCCACTTCGGGGAAGCTGCTCGCACAGGCACAGCGCCTTGCCGATGCTCATACGGCTCGCGGCATGCGAGTGCGCGTTGTGCGTGCCGAACAGGTGTATAACGAGTTCTCCAGCGGCACTCCCGATGCGACAGCCATCCGCCGCTACATGAAGATGCTCTACGACCGTGCCACCACTACGGCCGAAGCGCCGCGCTATCTGCTGCTCTTTGGCGATGGCGCATGGGACAACCGCATGCTTTCGCAGGAGTGGAGCCGCGAAAACCCCGACGACTACCTGCTCGCATACGAAGTGAGTCAGACGGAGAGCGAGTCGAACTCCGTGGGTACGCTCTACTCCTACGTCACCGACGACTACTATGGGCTCCTTGACGACGACGAGGGCACCAACATCGTCCGCGATAAGATTGACCTCGGCATCGGGCGACTTCCGTGCCACGACGAGGCTACGGCTGCCGTCTTCGTCGATAAGATTATATGCTACCTGAACAACGAGAACGTTGGAGCTTGGAAGAATCGCGTCATCATGATGGCCGACAATGGCGACAACAACCTCCACATGAACGACTGCGAGACGGTGATAACTACACTGAAGAATGCCACCAAAGACCGCTTCAACCTGAAGAAGGTGTATTGGGACGCCTATACGATAAAGACCTCTGCCACAGGCAACAGTTTCCCGCAGGTGACGAAGATTCTCCGCCAGGACATGAGCGAGGGTGCCTTGATGTTCAACTACACAGGACACGGAAGCCCCAGGCAGATTTCACACAACAAGCTCCTCTTCACCGAGGACTTTACGAAGCCTACGGGCATGCGCATGCCCCTCTGGGTGTTTGCATCCTGCGAGATTACTCCCTTCGACTCGCAGAGCGACGACATTGGGCGTGCGGCGTTGCAGAACCCCCAGGGCGGTGCTGTGGCCGTGATATGCGCCTCGCGCTCCGTGTTCGCCAACTACAACAGTTCGCTCAACGAGGTGCTCTGCAAGAATATCCTTGGTGCAGGCGACGAAGAAGGGCAGTATAGCATGGGCGATGCGCTGCGCCTCTCGAAGGTGGCGATGGTGCGCGACGGTGCCGACCGCACGATGAACAAGATGAAGTATGTGCTCCTCGGCGACCCCTCGCTCTGCCTCTCCGTACCCCGTGGTACGGTGCGCCTCGACAGCATCAACGGCGAAGCCATCAGCGCCACCAGCGACTTGCGCCTCTCAGCAGGTCAGGAGGTGCGCTTCTCAGGCGTCGTCATAGCCGAGGACGGCAGCGAGGACGGCACGTTCTCTGGCGAGATAACAGGCACGCTCTTCGACCGCGAGGAGACCGTTACGTGCAAGAACAACCTCAGGGGCTCCAGCACGCCGAAGGTGTATAAGGACCGCACGAGCCGCCTGTTCGAAATCACCGACTCCGTGCGCGCTGGCAAGTTCTCGTTCCGTGTGCTCATACCTCGCGACATCAGCTATTCTACGGAGCGCGGACGACTGTACCTCTACGCCGTCAATGCCGACCATAGCCTCGAGTGCCACGGATTCAGCGACGCCTTCCACCTTGACGGTACGGCGGAGCAGCTTGCCGACACGATAGGTCCCTCCATCTATGTCTATCTCAACACTCCCGACTTCCCCGATGGCGGCGTCGTAGGGCCCGAGGCGCTCTTTGGAGCCACCCTTGCCGACTCCGCGGGCATCAACTGCAGCGGCATCAGCGTAGGTCACGACATCGAGCTCGTCATCGACGACGACAGCGCGAACCCCATAGTGCTGAACACGTACTTCAACTACGACTTCGGCACCTACACCTCTGGCACGCTGGCATATCCGCTCGCCGACCTCGCACCTGGGCGCCACACCCTCAAGCTTCGTGCTTGGGACCTCCGTGAGAACTCCTCTACGGCTGCGCTCTCCTTCGTCGTTGGTGGCAGTGCGGGCGAAGGCCTCGACATCAGTGCGACGCAGAATCCCGCATCGCATCAGACATCGTTCATCGTGCGCCTCGACGATGCCGGCGCCTTCGTGGCCG
>ONWB01000220.1 GCA_900321445.1 uncultured Prevotellaceae bacterium
CTTTCAGGAGGCTCTTCCAGCGTTCCGCAGGCTCCGCAATATCTCGTATGCTCGTCCCAATGCCGCAGTTCCGCAGCCTTGCAGCATGCTTTGAAGTCTGCAGCTGGGAGGTAGTCGTAGGCTTGGCGAAGTCCGAGGGCTTTATACCTTTGTTCGTCGAAGTGCGTGGCTCGCGTGGCGCGGCACTCCTCGCCTTCGGAATCCTCGAAGCGAAAGGCGTGTTCCTCGACGCATACGCCCTCGGGCTGCTCCGAGCCGCAGGGTAGGGCGTCGGAGGATGTCAGCAGTAGCTTGTCGCCATAGAATAGTATCCACTTCATACAAGAAACGAGGTGCTCTGAGTTCTCGGAGAACTCGGAGCACCCCGAGAAACTCAGATTATACTCAAGATGTTACTTCAGGCCGAGGCTCTTCTGAACCTCATCGACCTTGAGTTCTGCACGTTTGCAGGCTTCGGCATATTCCTTTCCTGAGGCCATGTCGCCGCGAACTTCGATGTAGAACTTAATCTTCGGTTCGGTTCCGCTTGGGCGAACGCTAACCTTCGTGCCGTCTTCCGTGTACCATTGTAGTACGTTGCTGGGTTCGGGCATGTCGAGAGGCAAGGTGTTGCCTGCGGCATCATACTGCTCAAGCTTCTGGAAGTCCTTTGTGCGTACTACGCGGCTACCTGCTATCTCCTGCGGCCTGTCGTTGCGGAAGCGCTCCATCATGGCCTTGATTTCGTCGGCTCCGCTCTTGCCGGGCTTCACGACGTTGATGGTGTGGTTGTATGAGAAGCCGTATTCGAGGTAGAGGTCCATGAGTACGTCGTAGAGCGTCTTGCCCTGGTCCTTTGCCCATGCTGCGATTTCGCATATGAGGCAGATGGATGCCGGAGCGTCCTTGTCGCGAACCTTGTCGTAGGGTAGGAAGCCGAAGCTCTCTTCGCCGCCGCCGATGTACTTCTGCTTTCCTTCGCAGATGGCTATCTCGCGTGCAATCCACTTGAAGCCCGTGTAGCAGTCGCGAAGCTCGACGTTGTTCTTCTTGGCGATTTCGGCAATGAGTTCGGACGTTACGATGGTCTTTACGAGGAAGTCCGTGGGTTTCAGCTGCCCGAGTGCAATCTTGTTCTTGATGATGTAGTAGGAGAACATGAGGCAGGTCTGGTTACCGTTGATGATGACCCACTCTCCCTTGTCGTCGCGGCATACGATTGCGAGGCGGTCGGCATCGGGGTCGGTAGCAACGACGAGGTCGGCGCCGAGTTTCGTGCCGAGCTTCATGCCGAGCGTCATGGCCTCGGCGTTTTCGGGGTTCGGGGAGACTACGGTTGGGAAGTTTCCATCGACTACCATCTGCTCTGGCACGACGTTGATGTTCTGGAATCCCCAGCTGCGGAGGCATAGAGGCACGATTACGCGTCCCGTGCCGTGCATGGCGCTATAGACGATGTTCAGGTCCTTCTGTCGCTGGATGACGTCGGCGTCTATGCGTGCCTCGCGCACTGCCATCATGTAGTCGTAGTCCATCTCGCCTCCGATAATCTTCACGAGGTCTTCGTCGCGCTCGAACTTCACGTCCTCGATGGCCACCTTGTTGACTTCGTCGATGATGCCCTTGTCGTGGGGCGTCAGCACCTGCGCTCCGTCGCTCCAGTATGCCTTGTAGCCATTGTATTCCTTCGGGTTGTGGCTGGCGGTGATGTTCACGCCTGCTACGGAACCGAGCTGTCGTATTGCGAAGCTTATCTCCGGCGTCGGGCGCAGTCCTTCGAAGAGGTATGCGCGTATGCCGTTTGCGGAGAAGATGTTGGCAACGGTCTCGGCGAAGAGGCGGCTGTTGTTGCGGCAGTCGTGGCCTACGACTACGCTGAGCTCGCCCTTGGCCTTACCAGGGAATGCTTTAAGGATGTAGTTTGCGAAGCCCTGCGTTGCCATGCCGACGATGTACTTGTTCATGCGGTTGGTGCCGGGCCCCATGATTCCGCGAAGCCCGCCTGTGCCGAATTCGAGGCTGCGAT
>ONWB01000160.1 GCA_900321445.1 uncultured Prevotellaceae bacterium
TGCTCAAAGAAGGTATGAATATGGATATCAATGTGCTTGATAATGAACGTTCACGTATTACTTCTTTGCTACAGCAGAATGGTTACTATCATTTCAATAAGGAGTATATCACTTACTCTGCCGATACTACTCGAAATACTTTTCTTGTTGACCTCACTATGCACCTTGAACCTTATAGGTTAAATGCAGACAGTGTACAGGTTAATCATCCTCAGTATTATTTAAATCAGGTGCATTTTCATGCCGATTATAATGCATTGGAGAACACTAATGGTGATGTGCTGCCGGAAGATACAATGCTTTATAAAGGATATCCTGTTTACTATCGTGGTAAACCTTTTATCCGTCCACGCGTTTTGGTAGGCAATCAACATCTTCAGAAGGGAGAATTGTACAACGGCAACGATGTTCAGCGAACCTATCAGAATTTCAATCGCTTGCCTGTAATGCGATATACCAACATACGTTTTGAAGAACTGGAACGTAACGATTCTTTGTTTGTAGATGCCTATATTCAGTTGACCAAAAATAAACTACGATCTATCTCGTTCGAAGTGGAAGGCACCAATTCGGCTGGTGACTTGGGTGCTGCAGCTGCAGTGTCACTTAGTAATCGTAATCTGTTTCGAGGTTCAGAAACACTCACTTTCCGTCTTAGGGGTGCCTATGAAGCTGTTTCTGGTTTACAGGGGGATTATCGCAATGAGAGCTATACAGAATTAAGCGCAGAGGCATCAATTAATTTCCCTCGTATTTTATTTCCTTTCTTAAGTCATAGTTTTGTCAATAGGATTCGGGCTAACACTCTCTTTGAACTACGTTATGACTATCAGTTGCGTCCAGAATTTACTCGTATCATTGCCTCCACAGGATGGAGTTACCAGTGGTCTTTCAAACAGCAACGTTTACGTCATCGCATTGATCTCTTAGATGTAAACTATCTCTATATGCCTTGGATTCATCCTGATTTTTATGATAAATATATTAACCAAGAAGATAGTTATATTGTTAAATACAATTATGAAGATCGCCTGATTGTTCGCTCAGGCTATTCATTTATATACAATAATCGTGGAACAAGTATGGCGGCAAATGTATTCAATGGTACGTCTTATACATTGCGCGCTAATATAGAGGCTGCAGGCAATTGGCTCTATGCATTGGCTAAACTCACTCATATGCGAAAGAACAAAGAAGGGGAATATGCTATCTTGAATATCCCATTTGCGCAATATATCAAGGCCGACTTCGACTTTGCCAAGAATATAGCAATTGATAATCGCAACTCAATCGCTTATCATATGGCGTTTGGTATTGCTGTTCCTTATGGAAATGCCAAAATGATACCATTCGAAAAGCGATATTTTGCAGGTGGCGCAAATAGTGTAAGAGGGTGGTCTGTTCGCAACCTTGGACCAGGCTCTTTCTCTGGTGATGGCAACTTCATGAATCAAACTGGCGACTTGAAGATCGAAGGTAGTATTGAATATCGCTCTAATTTATTCTGGAAATTGGCTGGTGCTGCATTTGTTGATGTAGGTAATGTATGGACCCTACGTAAATATGACAGCCAGCCCGGAGGTCAGTTCCGTTTTGATAAGTTCTATAAGCAGATTGCCGTAGCCTACGGCATAGGTTTCCGCATTGATCTAGGCTTCTTTATTTTGCGATTTGACGGTGGCATGAAAGCCATTAATCCTGCTTTTTCCAGTGGTCGTGAGCGTTATCCTATCATCCATCCTCGTTTTAGTCGCGACTTCGCCTTCCACTTCGCCGTGGGATTGCCCTTCTAAAAAGCTGGAGAACTTAGGAAGTCCTAGGCTTTCCTAGGTTATCCTAGGCATTCCTAGGCGCTCCTAGGTTTTCCTAGGCGCTCCTAGGATTTCCTAGCCCCCCCAAAGCCCCTCCAAGCATCAGCCCACAAAAAAGGCGGCCCCGAAGAGCCGCCCTTTGCTTTATTCTCGCTATAATAAGGCTAAAAATTTGCTTTAAGATAACCTGAGAGCTCAGGACATACCTTAAATCATTTCAACGCTGCGCTTCAGGAACTTTGCAAGCGCTTCGCCGCGAAGAAGTCCGTTCTGAAGCAATGCAAGGTCTATGAGCTGGGAAACGACGAGGTTCTTCCCCGCAAACTCCGCACGCAGGGCGTCGCGCTTCTGCTGCTGCTCGGAGATGGCATCCTGTACCTCCGTCTGCTCTTTGCGCACGTCGTCGGAGATTTCCTCCGGCTTCTTGTCCTTTGTCTGCTGTTCGAGGGCAGAACGGCGCGCCTCAAGGCCACGAAGCTCAGCCTCTATGGGTTTAAGACTCTCGGAAAGCGCTGCGTCGGCGTCCTCGACAATCTTTTTCACAAGGCGATGGTCGGCGTTGAGGACAAGCGTGTACATGTCGGGCATCTCGCCGTAGAAACTCATGCCGGTCTGCAGACGCGAAGCCTCCTTCATGCGGCGCATGTACTCGCTCTGCGTGATGAGAACGGGAGCCGAAGCATCGCCGAGAGCTTCGGTAGAAACCATGAACTCTGTCTTTGGTATCGTGGGGAGTGCGGAACGGAATATGGAACTCAGATTTTCCGTCTGCGCCTCTGTAAGATTTGGCTTCAAGCCGTCGTCCTTGCGAATAAGTTTGTCGATGGTGTCGGCATCTACGCGCGAGAAACGCGATTTCTCGAACTTCGTCTCAAGCATCTGCACGAGCGGCGTGTCGAGCTGCCCGTCCATGAGAAGAACACTGTAGCCCTTATCCGTGGCAGCCTGAATGTATGCCCACTGCTCCTCCTTGTCGTTAGCGTAGAGGTAGATGAGGTTGTCGTCCTTGTCCGTCTGCGAATCCTTGATGAGCGTGCGATACTCCTCGTAGGTGAACGCCTTACCATCGATGTCTTTCAGGAGCGCAAAGTCCTTGGCGCGTCCGTAGAAGTCCTCCTCAGAGAGCATGCCGTAGTGGATGAAAAGCTTCAGGTCGTCCCATTTCTTCTCGAACTCAGGGCGCTCGGTGTTGAAGATGCTCTGCAGCCTGTCGGCAACCTTCTTCATGATGTAGCCGGAAATCTTCTTCACGTTGGCGTCGCTCTGCAGATAGCTGCGGGATACGTTCAACGGAATGTCGGGGCTGTCGATGACGCCGTGCAGGAGCGTAAGGAAGTCGGGGACAATGTTCTCCACCTGATCCGTCACGAAAACCTGATTGCAATAAAGCTGAATCTTGTTGCGATGTATGTCCACGTTCTGCTTTATTCTGGGGAAATAGAGTACGCCTGTGAGCGTGAAGGGGAAATCCACGTTCAGGTGTATCCAGAAAAGGGGCTCGTCCTGCATAGGATAGAGGTCGCGGTAGAACTGCAGGTAGTCCTCGTCCTTCAGCTCCGACGGCGTACGCATCCATAAGGGGTGCGTTTCGTTGATAATGTTGTCCTCGTCGGTTTCGACCTGCTTGCCGTCCTTCCACTCCGTCTTCTTGCCGAGGGCAATGGGGATGGGCAGGAAGCGGCAGTATTTCCGCAGCAGGCTCTCTATCTTTGCTTTCTGCAGAAACTCCTTGCACTCGTCGTCGATGTGCAGGATGATGTCGGTTCCGCGCTCAGCACGCTCAGCTTCTGCAATCTCATAGGCGGGAGTGCCATCGCACGTCCAACGAACGGCCTGGGCGTCCTCGCGATAGCTGCGCGTCAGGATTTCCACCTGCTTGCTGACCATAAATGTGGAGTAGAAGCCGAGTCCGAAGTGGCCGATGATTGCCGAAGCGTCGTCCTTGTACTTCTCGAGGAACTCGCTTGCGCCGCTGAAGGCAATCTGATTGATGTACTTGTCGATTTCTTCTGCCGTCATGCCAATGCCGTTGTCGCTAACGGTGAGTGTGCCGGCCTTTTCGTCGATGCTGACGCGAATTGTCAGGTCGCCCTGTTCGCCCTTGAACTCTCCACGCATGGCAAGAGTCTTCAGCTTTTGCGTGGCATCAACTGCGTTTGCTACAATTTCACGAAGAAAAATCTCGTGGTCCGAATACAGGAACTTCTTAATGACTGGAAAAATGTTTTCCGTCGTGATTCCGATATTTCCTTTCTGCATAATAATATTGTGTTATTGGTTTGTTTCGGCTCTTCCCCGAAGCAAACATCGTGCCTTTTCGCAGGTTTTTGTATTTTTAAGCCTTGTTTTTACAAAAACTTGCGTACTTTTGCTCGCAAACAAACACTTTAAAACATGGAAAACCTAAAAGAAGGCTACCCCGTACGGAAATTCCAGGGAGCCACGAAACGCTTTTGCCAGACACTCGACCTGCGCAACGATCCCGAACTCATAAGCGAATACCGCCGCCTACATTCCCGCGAAGGAATATGGCAGGAAACTCTCGACGCCATACGGAGCGCCGGCGTCCTGGAGATGGAAATCTACATTCTCGGAACACGCTTGTTCATGATTTGCGAACTTCCAGCCGAACTCGCATGGGACGATGTCATGAACCGCATGGCCTCC
>ONWB01000020.1 GCA_900321445.1 uncultured Prevotellaceae bacterium
AAGAATAACCGGCATGCCAATCAGATAGACACGCAGATACAATACCGCCATAGAAAGAACATCCGACGGAACAGACATGGCACGCAGAATCATGCGGGCAAAAGCCTCCCCGAAGATGGTCACAATGACGCCGCTGATCAAGGCGACCAGAATTGCTGTATGCACGCTGTTTTCCACCTGTTCCCGGTTCTTCTGACCGGTAAAGCGGGATATGACAACATTGGCACCAAGAGCAAGCCCCATGAACAGTGTAATCATGATATTGATTACCGCCCCGTTGGCACCTACCGCCGCCATCGCTTCCTTGCCTACAAACTGTCCCACCACAGCCACATCTGCTGCATTGAACAGCTGCTGCAGAATGCCATTGAAAGCCAGTGGCATCGCCAGCTGCAGTATCTGCACCTTCAGATTCCCCTGTGTCAGATCATTCTTTTTCATTTTGTGCACCCCTCTCCCATACATTTTGTTGTTAACAAAAAAGTCTCCTCTCAGCAGTGACGGGAGGAGACTTTATATAATATAATAATGTGTGGTGGCTTACTTCAGCACGCCGAGGTCCTTGCCGACCTTGATGAATGCGGCGATGCACTTGTCGAGCTGTTCGCGCGTGTGTCCAGCAGAGAGCTGTACGCGGATGCGGGCCTGGCCCTTCGGCACGACGGGATAATAGAAGCCCGTGACGTAGATGCCTTCCTCCTGCAGGGCGGCGGCATACTTCTGGGACAGAGGCGCGTCGTAGAGCATGACGGCGCAGATGGCGCTCTGCGTAGGCTTGATGTCGAAGCCTGCTGCCATCATTTTGTCGCGGAAGTACTCGACGTTCTCCACGAGGCGGTCGTGCAGTTCGTTGCTCTCCTTGAGAATCTTGAATGTTTCGAGCGCTGCGCCGACGATGGCGGGAGCCACGCTGTTGGAGAAGAGGTACGGACGGCTGCGCTGGCGCAGGAGGTCGATGATTTCCTTCTTACCTGTCGTGAAGCCACCCATGGCGCCGCCGAAGGCCTTGCCGAGTGTGCCCGTGTAGATGTCCACGCGGTCGTAGGTGTTGAAGAACTCGCTGACGCCGTGTCCTGTCTTGCCGACAACGCCGGCGGAGTGGCTTTCGTCCACCATCACGAGGGCGTCGTACTTCTCAGCAAGGTCGCAGATCTTGTCCATCGGAGCCACATTTCCGTCCATGGAGAATACGCCGTCCGTGCAGATGATGCGGAAGCGCTGAGCCTGAGCTTCCTGTAGGCAGCGCTCGAGGTCGGCCATGTCGGCGTTGTTATAGCGATAGCGCACAGCCTTGCAGAGGCGTACACCGTCGATGATGCTGGCATGGTTGAGGGCGTCGGAAATGATGGCGTCGTCCTTCGTTAGCAGCGGTTCGAAGAGTCCACCGTTAGCGTCGAAGCATGCGGCGTAGAGGATGGTGTCCTCGGTGTGGAAGTAGTCGCTGATGGCGGCTTCAAGTTCTTTGTGAACATCCTGCGTTCCGCAGATGAAGCGCACGCTGGACATGCCGTAGCCGCGGCGGTCCATCATGTCCTTCGCAGCCTTGATGAGGCGGGGATTGTTGCTGAGGCCGAGGTAGTTGTTGGCGCAGAAATTCAGCACTTCCTTACCTGCCACCTGAATGGCGGCTTGCTGTTGTCCTTCGATGAAACGCTCCTGCTTGTAGAGGCCGGCGTCCTTGATTTCCTGCAGTTCTTGCTGCAGGTGCTGTTGGAATTTTCCGTACATGATTTGTTTGATTAAAGGTTTTGTTTTTTATGACGTTATTTCGTTGTGGCGTTATGTTGTTATACCGTTATACCGTTATACCGTGATGGCGTGTTTTTTTCAGAAAGCCTCTATTTCCGTAGGCTCGCTTTCGCGTCCGTAGGCGTCTATTGCTGTGATGCCGTAGCATGCGTGAAGCATGGCGGGGAGGGCGGGGGTGAGCTCGAAGTACGTTTCCTTTTGTTTTGCCGAGAGCAATACGGGTTCGCCAGGCGTCAGGCGGTACACATTATAATATATAGGTAGCCCGGCGGGTGCTTCTGGATCTGTTGATGTCGCTTCGTTCCAGTTGAAACTGAGCTTAAAGCCGTTTATGCGTGCTTGCACCTGTGGCTTTTCGGGCGGAAGCTGTGGGATAGTCTGCACCGCAGGCGGTAGTGCTGGGCGGCGGTTGAAGTCGCACGTCCAGTCGTAGAGCCCACGCGTGTTTTTCGTGAGGAAACGGCTGCGGAACATTGCGTAGCCTCCCATTCCCATCGAGCGCAGCACGTTCATCTGGCGCTGTATGGCGGGAAGCTGCCATTTGCCCTCGCTCGGGTCGAGGAAGTAGATGCCCAATCCAGGTACCACGCCCTGTCCGCATTGTTCTGCCCAGTCGGCGGCAAAGGGGTAGAAGTGGTTGCCGTCGAAGTACATCATCGGGAAGAGCACGTCCATGAGCCCCTCCTTGTACCACGATACGGCGTCCTGATTTACAACATCGCGCGCGTTCCATCCCTTCGTACTCTGCCGCGGCAGGTCGGCGTACTTTCCTACGGGCGAGCAGGAGAGCTTTACCCATGGACGCACACCCTTTACTGCTGCGTGTACCTTGCGTACTACGCTCGTCACGTTTGCGCTGCGCCACGCCTGTTTGTTCATGCCGCCACCATAGCGTCGGTATGTTCTGCTGTCGTCGAAACTGACGACCTTCTCGGGATAGCGTATGTAGTCCAAGTGAATGCCATCGACGTCGTAGCGCGACACAATCTCGCGGCACACTTCTGCTATGTAGTCGCCCGTCGCAGGCACGCCGGGATCCATCAGGTAGCCGTCGCCCGACTGTTGGCAGAGTTCGGGGTGCTTTCGCGGAAGAGTCTTGTTGCCGAGAGCCTTCACTGTCGTTGTCTTGCAGATGGGGAACGCCACAACCCACGCATGGAGCTCCATGCCGCGTGCGTGCGCCTCGTCGATGACGAATTGCAGGGGATCGTAGCCAGGGTCGCGGCCTGGTGTGCCTGTAAAGGCGGGGTCCCACGGCTCTATGCTCGAGGGATATGCCATCGTGCCGCGTATGCGTGTCTGAAAGAGTACCGTGTTGATACCGCAAGCCTGCAGGGCGTTGAGTTCTCGGCGCAGTTCCTCCTTTTGTTGCTCGCGTTTGTCGGCAGATGTTGCCCGTGTCCGCGGCCAGTCGAGCCCCATTATCGTCGTAAGCCATACGGCGCGGTATTCCCGTGGTACGGGTTGTGCATCCGCAGGCTTTGTCAGCGGAAGGAGTAGCAGTATTGCGAGTATGATGTTCAGACTTCGTGCCATCGTGGTAGTATGTTCTTATTTCCTTGTGCGCTTCATTCCGTCCAGTTGCCGTTGTATGCCGGCGTTGCTGGGCTCTATGCGCAGGGCCTCTTCAAGGTCCATCATCGCCGCTTCCCTGCGCCCGAGTTCGGCGAGGCAGTCGGCGCGCAGCGCCAGCGCAGCCGTATTCTTGGGGTGCGCATTGATGAAGCCGTTCAGCATGAGCATTGCGGACTCGCGGCGTCCGCCTTTCCAGTCGGCGGCGCAGAGTAGGAGCATCGCGTTCTCGTTGCCGGGCGTCAGGCGCAGCACTTCCTTGAGGTCTGTTCGCGCCTCGGTGTATAGCCTTGCATTCATTTGTGCCGACGCACGCATGAAGAGCAAATGGCTCCGCATGCTGTCCGAGGGCTCACCTGCGAGCAGGAGGTTGATGTCCTCGAGTGCTTCGCGTGTGTGTCCAAGTTCGAGGTGTGCCGTCGCGCGGTCGAGGCGTACGTCCTTTTGTGTCGGAATCCGCTTCAGCACAGCGTCGAACACGCCGACGGCTTCCACGTAGTTCCCTTCTGCCATCTCGATGCGGCCGAGCGTATGTTGCAGAATCCACGTTCCCGGCGCCTTGTTCGTAATCTTCAGCGCCTGCTTCAGGTGTGTACGCGCCTGCGGCAGCGAGTCCGTCGCCAGGTAGTTGTATGCCCTGACGACGTGGCTCTGGTAGTCCACGCTGTCGGCGTGCGTAAGAGCGAAGGGCTCTTCGTGGCGGTCGTAGTCCGAGAGGTTCATCGGCCGCAGCTGTGCTCCGCCGTTGTTCATCTCCACACGAATCTGCGCCAACGCCGAAAATGCGCCGGTCAGAAGTACGAAAATGAGAAAAAAACGCCGTTTCATGCCTGCAAAGTTAATTTTTTCTGAGTAGAAGTGCGCATGTTGCGGAGATTTTCTTACTTTTGCGGCGCAAAACAAGGCGTCAGGCATCATTTCCGGCGCCAATTTCTAACACGAAAATGGACGACTATCACGCGGAAAATTTGAATTGATGCGACGGGAAGCCTCCTTGGGAGCGACATTCCTGCCGCTGTTAACGTTTAGTAGGAGAGATTGCCCCAATGAGAACTTTTTGGAACATCAACAAAGGACTGCGTACCCTCGAAGAGTGGACACCTGGATGCTGGGTTCAGGTAACGTGTCCATCGAAAGAGGACGAGGAATTCCTCTTCAATGAGTTGGAAATCCCCACATACTTCCTTGACGACATACGAGATAAAGACGAGCGCGCCCGCTACGAGTACGAAGAGGGCTGGTCGCTCATAATACTGCGTATCCCATACGTCAAGGAGGTGCGCTCGCGTACGCCGCACACGACCATCCCGCTCGGCATAATCCTGAACAAGGGGATTTGCGTGACTGTGTGCAATTACGAGACGAACATGATGATAGACTTCGTGAGCTACCAGCAGAAGCGAGGCCTCGGCTTTACCGACTCCGTGGACCTCGTATTCCGCCTGTTCCTTTCCAGTGCCGTATGGTATCTGAAACGACTGAAGCAAATCAACGTGCTGCTCGAGGAGGCGAAGCGCAACCTCGACCACAGCATCGACAACGAGGACCTCATCGGCCTTTCGCGCTTGCAGGACAGCCTGACGTACTTCGTCACCTCCATCCGCGGCAACGAGACGCTGCTGTCGAAGCTGAAGTTCAAGCTCCCCGTCGATGAACTCGATGCAGAGCTTATTGAGGACGTCACCATTGAGATGAACCAGGCGCGCGAGACTACGAACATCTACGCCAACATCCTCGACTCGACGATGGAGACTTACGCGAGCATCATCAACAACAACATGGCGGGCGTCATGAAGCAGATGACGTCGATAAGCATCATTCTGATGTTGCCGACGTTGATAGCGAGCATCTTCGGCATGAACCTCCTGAGCGGCATCGAGACCGAGTGGTGGGGAATGCCCGTCGTCGTAGGCGGCTCCCTTCTAATTACAGGTCTTTTCTACTGGATTTTCCGCAAACGCGCATGGATTTAAGGCCTTGAAGCGCTGAAAATCAAAAAAACAGGGAAGAAAGCTTGGTCGTAAGGGAAAAATACCTTTCATTTGCAGGACAATACATCTTTATATAGTATAACATGGACGAAAACAAGACCCTAGACCCCCAGGAGGTCATTGAGGAAACAACAGCGCAGCCCACTCAAGAGGCTGAAACTACGGAAGTCACAAGCCCTGAACCTCAGGAAGAAACCACAGCGCCCGCAGCAGAGCCTGCCGAGCAGCCCGCAACAGCAGAAGAACCTGCTGAGGAGCCTGCCGCCGCAGAGCCTGTAGTCGAGGAACCCGCCGCAGAGGCCGCACCCGCAGAGGCCGCAGCTGAAGAGCCAGTTGAGGAACCTGCCGTCGCAGAGCCAGCCGAGCAGCCCGCAGCAGAGGCGCCAAAAGCCCCGACGACGAAGGAGGAAGTCATTGAGCGACTTCGCGAAATCGTTGCCGAAGCCGCTTCCGTAGCCCGCCAAGAGGTGGAGCACCTCAAGCAGGTCTATTACCACATACACAACGCCGAGGCTGCTGCCGCACGAGACGCATTCGTTGCCGCAGGAGGCAGTGCCGAGGACTTCCAGCCCGACGTCGATCCCCTTGAGGAGGACTTCAAGGCTGAGCTTGAGCGCGTTCGCGAGCTTCGCGCAAAGGAGGCCGCAAGCCTTGAGGAGGAAAAGCAGGCCAACCTGAAGCGCAAACTCGAGATTATCGAGCTCGTAAAGCAGTATGCCGAATCGCCTGAGTCTGCCGACAAGAACTACGACGAGCTGAAGAAGCTCCAGGCAGAGTGGCGCGAGATAAAGGCTGTGCCCGCAGAGAACGCAACGGAGCTCTGGAAAAACTACCAGCACTACATTGAGCTTTTCTACGACCAGCTCCACCTGAACCACGAGGCACGCATGTACGACTTCCGCAAGAATCTCGAGAAGAAGCTCCAACTCTGCGAAGCCGCCGAGCGTCTCAACGAGGTCGAAGACCCCGTCGCCGCCTTCCGCCAGCTTCAGGCCTTGCACCAAGAGTTCCGCGAGACCGGCCCCGTCGAGAAGGAAAAGCGCGAAGAGGTTTGGACACGCTTCAAGGAGGCTTCCACCGTCATCAACAAGCGCCATCAGGCATATTTCGAGGGCATGAAAGCCCAGGAAGAGGAGAACTTGCAGAAGAAAGAGGCGCTCTGCGAACAACTTGAGCAGCTCGACCTCGACAACGTCAAGGGCTTCGGCGCGTGGGACAAGCTCACGAAGCAGGTAATCGACTGGCAGGCAGAGTGGAAGACCATCGGCTTCACGCCGCGCAAGGTGAACGCAAAGATTTTCGAGCGTTTCCGCGCAGCATGCGACCGCTTCTTCCAGCGCAAGGCCGAGTTCTTCCGCACAATGCGCGAGGCGCAGAGCACGAACCTCGAGGAGAAGAACCGCCTCGTCGAGGAGGCTGAGGCCATGAAGGAAAGTACCGACTGGAACGCCACGACGCAGAAGTTCGTGAACCTCCAGAAGCGTTGGAAAGAGGTAGGTCCCGTCTCCCACAAGGCTTCCGAAGCTCTTTGGAAGCGTTTCAACGAAGCCTGCAACTTCTTCTTCGAGAAAAAGAAGGAGGCTACTGGCGACCAGCGCCGCGAGGAAGAGGAGAACTACATACAGAAGCAGGACGTCGTGGCACAGCTAGAGGCTATGCTCGTAGAAGGTGCCGAAGCCACCGCCGAAAAAGTTCGCGAGCTGCAGGACCGCTGGGCATCCATCGGGCATGTCCCCTTCCGCAAGAAGGACAAGATTTACAAGCAGTACCGCGAAGTGCTCGACCGCATCTACAAGGAACTCCACATCTCCGCACGCCGTCGCAGCGTCGAGAACTTCCGCCGCAGCGTGGCCGATAAGAGCGTGAACGAGCTCGGTCGCGAAATGCAGCGCCTGCAGAACGCGTTCGAAGCTAAGCGCGACGAGATAAAGACTTACGAGACAAACCTCAGCTTCTTCAACGCGAAGAGCAAGGGCGGCAACAGCCTCGTCGAGGAAGTGGAGCGCAAGATTGTGCGCCTCAAGGAGGAACTCGCCGACATCGCAGAGAAGATAAAGGCAGCGCGCGAGCAGGAAAGTGCCGACGAGGAGGCTGCCGAGGACTAATACAAGCGATACATAGTTTCGGGCTTTCCCGCAATTTCGGAATAGCTCGAAAGCGCAATAAGCAGGGACTTTTGTTCCTGCTTTATTGTATCTTGTTCATAAACCACAGACGTGAGATGAATATCTCACGCTTGTGGTTTCCATATCCCACGTCTGTGGGATATTCATCTCACGTCTGTGGTTTATGAAAAAGATGCGCCGTTTTTGCATCGAAGAGCGCATTTCGCCCATTCTTCCTGCGCGAAGGAGTTCACCTTGGGCGCTTTATTGTGAAAGATATATGCAAGAAACTTTCAGGTTATCAAAATATTATCGTATTTTTGTGCCCGAAAAAAGAAAAGAGTATTGTAAGAAGAATCCTCATCCTTGACATGTAACACGTAATTTGCGGCTTCTACATGGGGACTGCGCGTGGCGCTACGAAGAAGGGCGTTTACGTCGTGTGAAAGAGAATCTTTGTCATCTAATAGCCTCAGAAAAATATAGAACAATGGAAAAGAAAGCATATATGAAGCCAGCGGTACAGGTGCTGCATATTGAAGAATCAAGCATCATCTGCGCCAGTGTGGACAAGGTCGAATCCAACGTCAACATGAACTACCGTGGCGGTAGCAGTGGTGCAGCGCGCACACGCCAGCAGGGCATCTGGGGCGACGACTGGAAAGAATAGTCCGTAGCACTCCAGGGTTTTTCGCAAAACATCCCAACGCATCCAATGCGTAGTGTCTGAAATGTAGGGCACAAGGCGCTTGGGAGCGTTGGGATGTCGTGTATAAAGAGGGAAATCGCCGCAAACTATTACAACCTCCACACCGTGCTTTCTTGAGCAGCGTGCTTGATGTTTTCTCGACGCAGGAAAAACTGTTTTCGCCCAAGGAAGTGCCCCACTTTGTCCGTGCAAAAAATCTCGAGCTGCGCAGTTCGATGAATCGTAAAACGACTTTCGCCCCTTTCGCGCGGCGGACTCATTGTTTTGCGTAGTGAGCCAGCCTGCGAAAGGGGCGAAAGATTCGTTGTGTTGGTACGCGGCCGTATGCCGCTCACATTTCTATTTTATAAGGTCGTGTCCTGTCATCTCCTTCGGCTGCGGCAGTCCGAGAATGTGCAGGATGCTGGGTGCAACGTCTGCCAGTACGCCGTCCTTGACCGTTGCGCCTGTGTTCTGCGACACGTAGATGCAGGGTACGGGGTTCAGCGAGTGGGCAGTGTTGGGTGTGCCGTCAGGATTGATTGCGTTGTCGGCATTTCCGTGGTCGGCGATGATGATGGACTCGTAGCCCACCTCGAGGGCAGCGGTGATGACGTCGCGCACGCAGGAGTCAACGGCGACGACAGCCTTCTCGATAGCTTCATATACGCCCGTGTGTCCCACCATGTCGCCGTTTGCGAAGTTCACGACGATGAAATCGTAAACGTCCTTGCGGATAGCTTCGACGAGCTTGTCCTTCACCTCGTATGCCGACATCTCGGGCTTCAGGTCGTAGGTGGCGACCTTCGGGCTGGGCACGAGGATGCGATCCTCGCCCTCGAAGGGAGCCTCGCGTCCGCCGTTGAAGAAGAAGGTTACGTGTGCGTACTTCTCCGTTTCGGCGGTGTGGAGCTGGCGCAGTCCGCAGCTGCTGAGGTATTCGCCGAGAGTGTTGTCGACATTCTCCTTTGGGAAGAGGATGTGTACGCCTTGGAATGATGCGTCGTAGGGCGTCATGCAGTAGTACTGCAGTCCGGGTATGGTCTTCATGCCAGCCTCGGGCATGTCCTGCTGCGTGAGTACAACGGTCAGCTCCTTCGCGCGGTCGTTGCGGTAGTTGAAGAAGATGACGACGTCGCCCTCCTTGATTCTGCCGTCCACGTTAGCGTTTACGAGGGGCTCCATGAATTCGTCGGTGTCCTTGAAGTCCTCGCTGTCGCGCTCGTAGCAGTCGAGCACGGCCTGCACCATGTCCGTCTCCTGGCGTCCCTTGCCTTCGACGAGCTGGTCGTAGGCAACCTTCACGCGTTCCCAGCGCTTGTCGCGGTCCATGGCGTAGAAGCGGCCGATGATGCTGGCGATGTGTGCGCCCGTGCGGTCGCATTCCTTCTGCAGGGCTTCGATGTAGCTTGCGCCGCTCTTGGGGTCGGTGTCGCGTCCGTCCATGAAGCAGTGTACAAACGTGCGCTCGGCAACGCCGTATTCGCGTGCGATATCTACAAGTTTGAAGAGGTGGTCGAGCGAACTGTGCACGCCGCCCGTACTCGTCAGCCCCATGATGTGTACGCCCTTGCCGTTGTCGCGAGCGTAGGAGTATGCGTTCACGATTTCAGGGTTCTGCATGATGCTGTTGTCGGCAATGGCGCGGTTGATTTTCACGAGGTCCTGATACACGATGCGTCCTGCACCGATGTTCAGGTGTCCGACCTCGCTATTTCCCATCTGGCCGTCGGGCAGTCCCACGTTCTCGCCGCTCGTAAGAAGTTGCGAGTGGGGATATTTTGCATTCAGTTCATCGAGGAAGGGCGTCGGTGTCTGGTAGATGACGTCGCCTTTCTGCTTGTTTCCGATGCCCCATCCGTCGAGGATCATCAGTAGTGCTTTCTTTTTTGACATATTGTGAGGATTATTGTTTGGTTTTCGTGAAGTACGATATTAGGGGAGAATGCTGAAAGTAAGCGTGTCGCCGTGGGTTGTCCCCATGCCGTTGGTGGCATAGGCATATACATAATAGTCGCCAGCCTTCAGATCCGTTGCCGTAGCGTCGAACACGGGCTCGTCTGAAAGCGGTGCCAAGAGCTGCACGCGCAGCGTATCGTTGCCGTAGTAGAAGCCGCGCTCCGTCACGTTGCTGTTTGGCGACGCTACGACTTCTCCCTGAAAGTTGCAGGCGTCGGCTGCGACGTTTGCAAAATGCGTCCGCACCGTCGGGGGGAAGGGCTCTTCGCCACTTCTGTCCTCGCCGGTGCAGGCACTCAGGATTAGTGTCATTCCTACGATGTACGCGAATGTTTTCATGCCTTCATGTCTGTTTCGCGTGCAAAAGTAGGAATAATTTTTGGAATTAAAAAGCGTAGCGGCTAACATGGACGCCAGCGGGAGGCATTCCGCCGCCTCTTTCGCCGCCACCTCTTTCGCCGCCTCTGCCGCCGCGCTGGCCTTCGCCTCCTTCAGGACGTCCGCCACGCGGGCCGTCGCCATGTTCGCGGTAGCCGCCATTAGACTTCGCAGAGCCGCCACTGGGGAAGATGTTCAGGCGGTAAACGATGCGCAGCATGATGTAGGAGTTAATGGCGTTCGACCACGTGTCGCTGCGCATCTGTGCGTTCAGCGTGCGCGATACGGTGCTCTGCTTGTGGAGGATGTCGTAGAATTGCAGGCTCACCGTCAGCGGGCTACCTTTCAGGAACTTCTGCGACAGTTGTGCGTTCCAAAGAAGCTCGTTTGTATTCATCGAGTTGTCGGAGTATCCGCGACGCGACGACATGCGGATGTCCGTAGAGATGCCCATTCCCCAGGGGGTTGTCGTGCTTGCCGTCAGACCGTAGGAGAAGAGCCACGTATCAAGGTTGCCTGTTGTTTGTACCGTGTTGCGGGCATGCTGATAGTTGAGGCTTCCCGTCAGTCCGATGTCGAAATATGGTGCGCGGTAGTTCAGGTTCAGGCGCTCGCCGACTCTTGTCGTGCGGTTGTAGTTCTTTACGGCCTGGCTTGTGGCGAAGACGTTGTCGTAGTAGTCTGCCGTCTGCGTGCTCTTTGTCGCTGGCAGGCTGTAGGCGCGGAAAAGTTCGCGCACGTAGCGTGCCGTACCCATGCGGCTCACGTAGCCGACGTTCTGGGTGTAGCCGAGTTCCGTGTTTGTCGTCAAGGAGAAAAGCTGCTCGGGGCCGAAGCTGAAGTTGTACATCAGCCGTCCGTTTGCGCGCCAGTAGCCGTTGATGTTCTCTGGTCTTGAGTAGCGCACACCCGTCGTTTCGTCATACACGATGCGCTGCTCGATGGAGTTCGATGTCGTCGAGAAGTCAACGCCTGCGTTGATGCCAGCAAGGCGCTCGGCATTGTAGCCGCGGTACTCGGCGCGGAAGGTGTTCGACCACGAAGGCTTCAGGCCGGGGTTACCCATGGAGACGTTCAGCGGGTCGCTGTTGTCAACAACGTTCAGTAGGTTAGTCATCGAGGGCTGGCTGGAGGAGCCGCGGTATGAGAACTCAAGAGAGTTTGTGCGACTGAAACGATAGCGGAAGCGAGCCTCAGGCGCGAAGTTGAAGACGTCGCGCGTCACGAGCGTGTCGAGGTTCTGCCCAGGGCGCTCGTACTGCATCTTCGTGTGTTGCGGATTGAACGAGAGGCCTGCGTTGAAACGTATCGTCTCGCTGTTGTAGCGCACGCCGACGTTGACATTATTATTATAGTATTTGTATTCGGCGTACTGGCTGTTGAAGTCGTCGCGCACGGACTGCAGCAGTGCAGCCTCGGTGGGCAGGGTACCTATGGCGGGGTGATTCTCTGAGCTTCCCCATTCGCCGTCCTGCAGCTCGTTGAGTTTATAGAGCGAGCGGTCGCTGTCCTGATAGCGGTATGAGAACTCGTAGCGCGCTTCTGCGAACCAGTTTTTGCCCAGCGGCTCCACATAGCCGAGTCGCAGGCTATAGTTCATGTTCGTGTTCGGCGTGAGGTTGTACTGGTTGAGGAAACTGCTCGACGTTTCCTGTCCTGTCGTGAAGTAGTGGATATCGCTAATGGTGAAGCTCGTGCTGCGCGAGTGCGTGTATGATACGTTTCCGCGGAAGCTCAGGTTTCTGCCTGTCGTGCCGAGTCTTCGCGTGATGGATAGGTTCGCTCCCACCTGGTTGGAGTTCGACGATCCCATGGAGAGGCGGCTATTGCTGTTCACGGCTACGTCCATAATGTCAGCATTGCGCTGCATAAGGCTGTCGAGCGGGTTCTCGATGCCGTTGATGTCGTAGGGGTTCGCGTTGAACGTTGCGCTCAGGCGGTCTGCGCCGTTGCGGCTGTGGTTGTGTGAGAATGATGGGCGCAGCGATATGTTCGTCATCGAGTCTGGATTCCATTGGAAGCGGAAGTCCGTGCTTACGGACGTGCGATGCGAGTCGGACTTGTTGCGACTGTTGCCAAATGAGCTTGAGCCTCCGCCCGAGAGGAATGTCTCGCTGCTCGTGCGCGATACGAGGTCGTTGCTTGTATGGTTGTAGCGCACGTTTCCTCCCAGCTCGATGCGGCCGCCGGCATAGCGCTTCAGACCGTTGTCCCAGGTGAAGTCCAGACCTCCCGACGTTGTAGTGGTGAGTCCGCTCTGCCCGCCAAAGCCACGCGGTCCGCCGAAGCCGCGGTCGCCAACGTTGTTGCGACTTCCAAAAGCCGTGATGCGGCTGTTGTCAGTGAAGCGTGTGGCAAACAGTCGCGCATTGTAGCGGTCGTGGGTGCCATAGGCTACGTCGGCGTTGATAATCCAGCTTTGGTTGAGGTCGCGCTTCAGGTCGAGGTCGAGGACTGTTTCTTCTTCGCCGTCGTCGATGCCCGTCTGCTCAGCGTAGTCGCTCTTCTTGTCGTAAGCTTTCACTTTCGACACAATGTTTGTCGGCAGGTTCTTCATCGCTACGCTTGTGTCGCCCTTGAAGAAGTCCTTGCCCTTCACGAGTATGTTGTTGACTTTCTTGCCGTTCCACGTGATGGTGCCGTCGTCGGCAACCTGAACTCCTGGCAACTGTTGCACGAGGGCTTCGAGCGTGGAACCTTCAGGCACGCGATAGGCATCGGCGTTGAACATCGTCGTGTCGCCCACCTGCTGTACGCGTGCAATCGTCGCCGTCACGATGGCGGGGCCAATCTCGCGGTCTTCGTTTTGGAGGAACATAACTCCGAGGTGCACCGTATCAGCTTCGTCAGAAAGACTGATGCGGTGCTGCTGCGTCTCGTAGCCGATATAGCTGAGGCGTACCGTGTAGTCGCCAGCCTTGTCAAGTTCCAACTTGAAGCGGCCCAGACTGTCGGTCATCACGCCTTTGGCGACGCTACCGTCTTTCTGAAGTGCTGCCGCTGCAGCATACATGAGGCAATACTGTTGGTCCTTGTCGGCAATGACGCCATCCACCACGTAGCGCTTCTGTGCAAGTGCCGACGAGGCAGCGAGTGTGCCGATAAGGAGTGTAAGAAGAAGTCTGTACTTCATAAAAATGTATGGTGTTGTGTTTGTGATTATACAAAAAAGACTCTTTTAAGACCATCCAAAACCTAAAAGGTTTAATATCAGAGGAAAAATCTTTGCATTGAAGTCTAGAATTTGCGCTTTTTACGAAAAAATGGGACAAAAAACGCGATTAAGAAGTTGCGTTTTCAGAAAAATCCCTACTTTTGCGAGCAGAAACGAACACAAACGAACACAAAACAAAGGTCAGAAGATGAAGAAAGCGGAAGACATGGTCGTCAACGCCGAACTCCAGGAGCGCATCGTCGAAGCTGCAAAGTCGCTTTTCCTTGAGAAGGGCATCCGTGCTGTCACTATGGACGAGGTGTCGCGATATCTGCGCATCTCAAAGCGGACGCTCTATCAGATTATTCGTGATAAGGAGGAACTCATACTCCTGTGCTACGAGGCAGAGACGCGGGAGCAGACGCGGCGCATCGAGAGTGAGATTGCCAGTGGCAACGACATTATGACTATCATCATCCACCAGCTGGATTACATGCTTCAGGTGGCAGACCATATCTCCATGTCAACCATCAAGGACCTTTGGCGCTTTCCACGCCTTCAGGAGGCGGCGCGCCAACGCCGCATGATGCTTGAGGAGCGTTTTGTGAGTTTCTTTGCTCTTGGCGTCGAGCAGGGTATGTTCGAGGCCGACGTTGACTACCGCTTGCTTTTCCGCTTTATCAATTCAGGCAGCGACCGCTTGAACCACCAGATGGAAATCTTCCATTATTATTCGCCGCGCGAAGTTTTCCTAAACACAGGATTGATGCTTCTTCGCGGATGTGCTACTACTGCAGGTCGCGAGCTACTTGACGAACTTCGCAGGAAGGTTCTTTATTCAGAAAAAGTTTAGGGTATAAAGGTAGAGTACGGCAGCAGGTATTGCGAGCAGACTGCTGTCGAACCTGTCCAACATTCCTCCGTGACCAGGAAGGATGTTGCCACTGTCCTTTATCCCCAGCTGACGCTTGAACAGGCTTTCTACGAGGTCTCCCCACGTGCCGAAAATGCAGACGGTAAGTGCGAGGCCTGCCCATTGCAGGTATCCCATGTTGGCATCAAAGGCAGCGTGCATGATGGCAGCCACGACGAGGCACAACACTCCGCCGCCGATGCTTCCCACCCAGCTCTTCTTTGGCGATATGCGCTCAAAAAGCTTTGCTGGAAAACGCTTGTGCAGCAGACTGCCGACGCAGTATGCGCCCGTGTCGTTAGTCCAAAGGAAGATGAACACGCTCAGCGGCATCAGCCAACTGTAGGAAACCTCGCCGCTGACGGGGTCTGTCATGAATGCCAGCGTGGCAAGCATCGAGAAGGGTAGGGCAACGTACAACTGCGAAGCGAATGCGTAAGCCCAGTTCTTCAAGGGGTCTTCCTTCTGAAGGTATAGTTCGCTAATGGGCAGGTAGATGATGCTGACGAGGTATGGAATGAACACTCTGCTGTCCTGATAGCCGCTGACGTATGCTGCGAATGCAAGGAAAAGATAAACGCCTGCGATAGTGTTTATGAGGCGGTTGACGGACGCTCCCGCATGCGTGTTCACGAGTGTCGAGAATTCCCAAAGGCTCAGGCCTGTGACAGCAGCAAAGAGTATGCAGAACGATATTGGCGAGAGTACGATACTGCCAACGAGTACGAGTACAAATGCGATGCCTGTCGAAAGGCGTAGTATGAGATTGCTCATGGTGTGGGGGAATCAAACGTTAGGAGTCTGTGGTGGTGCAGGCGGCGTATTGTTGCTCTCGGCATCGCCGTTGGCAGCTTGCTCGGCTTTTTTGCGAGCGTGTTCTTCTGCCATCTGCTCTGCGCGGCGGCGGTTCTCTTCTTCCTGCAGTTCAAGGAGCTCGTCGGAGCGGCTCTTCCATGGGCGCGGGCCGAATATCTGCTCCACGTCCTCGCGGAATATGACCTCTCGCTCCACGAGGAGGTCTGCCAGTTGTTCGTGTTTGTCCTTGTTGTCAAGGAGTATTTTCTTCGCACGTTCGTATTGTTCGTGTATCATGCGGTGCACCTCGGCGTCGATGCGCTCTGCCGTCTTCTCCGAGTACGGCTTCGAGAATCCGTATTCCTGATTGTTGTAGTAGCATACGTTTGGCAGGCCGTCGCTCATGCCCAGATATGCCACCATGCCATAGCCTCGCTTCGTCACCTTCTCGAGGTCGTTGGCGGCTCCGCTGCTGATATGGCCTGTGAACAGTTCCTCGGCTGCGCGTCCGCCGAGAGTTGCGCAGATTTCGTCGAGCATTTGCTCCTTCGTCGTGATGGTGCGCTCTTCTGGCAGATACCATGCAATTCGAGCAGCCACGACACGCTTGCATGTCCAGCTTCGTGGATAGCGATGGAGCGCTTTTCGCTCTCCGTCATTATCTTCGTCTTCTTTTCCAGTCCTCCGATGATGCGGTCCACGGCGTCAAGGAAGTCCTGCTTGACAACCTTGTCGTGGCTGTGGCGCGCAGCTATGAGTGCAGCCTCGTTGCATACGTTTGCGATGTCGGCGCCTGAGAATCCTGGCGTCTGTCGTGCAAGAAGCTCTATGTCAAGGTTCTCGTCGTATTTGAGAGGTTTCAGGTGTACGTTGAAAATGGCAATGCGCTCTGTCAGGTCGGGCAGGTCAACGTGTATCTGCCTGTCGAAGCGTCCTGCGCGCAGCAGTGCGGGATCCAGAATCTCGGCACGGTTTGTTGCAGCCAGGATAATGACGCCGCTGTTCGATCCGAAGCCGTCCATCTCCGTCAGTAGCTGGTTGAGAGTGTTCTCCTGCTCGTCGTTGCGGCTGAACGTGGAGCTGCGTCCGCGAGCCTTGCCGACGGCGTCAATCTCGTCGATGAATACGATGCAGGGGGCTTTCTGCTTCGCCTGTAGGAAGAGGTCTCTTACGCGGCTGGCACCCACACCCACGAACATCTCGACGAAGTCCGAACCGCTCATGCTGAAGAACGGCACGTTGGCCTCGCCAGCTACGGCTTTCGCCAGCAACGTCTTGCCAGTTCCCGGAGGACCTACGAGGAGTGCGCCCTTGGGAATCTTTCCACCCAGCTCGGTATATTTTTGCGGATTCTTCAGGAAGTCCACTATTTCCTGCACCTCCTGCTTTGCGCCTTCCTGTCCTGCCACGTCGGCAAAGGTGACGCCAGTGCCCTTCTCGCCCTTCTCCTGAAGTTTCGCCTTGCTGCGCCCGATGTTGAACATTCCGCCGCCAGGGCCGCCACTGCCGCGTAGCATCCAGAACCAAAGAAACACAAGGAGCACGATGGGCAGGATGCTGTAGAGGAGGTTCGACAGCAGGTGGTTCGACTCTTCATACTTTACCTCGCCCTTGAATTGTACGTCGCTCAGGAAGGTGTCGAGCTTGTCGATGGTTGGTACCTTCGTCGATATCGTCGGCTTTCGTCCCACGACGTCGGTTCCCTGCTTGAACACCTCGCGCACGCTGCCAGCGGATATCACCAGCTGTGCTTCGGCATCCGAGCGGTTCACAATCATCGTTTCTCCGTAGCCTTTCGTCACATAGTTCTTGAATTCGGTGTAGCTCACCTCCTTGTTGAAGCTCGACGTCTCTGTCCGCTGCCCATAGAAAAGAACATAGGCAAGGGCACCTATGAGAATGAAGTACAGCCAGTTCAGGCTGAAGCGCGGCTTGCGTCCGTTCTTGTCCTGACCAGGAGCCGAGGGGAGCATATTCTTGTTGTCTTTTGCCATACGGAATCAGAAGTCGTTAGGTATTTCGCGCATCTCGCGGTATTCCCAGAGGTTCTCAAGGTCGTAGTGCTCGCGGGCTTCTGGCAGGAAAACGTGAACCATCACAGTGCCGTAGTCCATTGCCACCCACTGCGCGTAGCTGCGCCCCACGATGGCCGTTGGCTTCTCGGCGCACTCCTTGCGTGCGAACTCCTCGATGCTGTCCGCCACGGCGTCCACCTGCTGCGGACTTCCAGCTGAGCAAATCACGAAATACTCTGCGGGTGCCGTCTCGATGCCCTGCAGGTCGCAGACGATGATGTCGAAGCCCTTCTTCTCCTGGGCGCCACGCACTATTGAATCTACTAATTTTGTTGTCGTTGCCATATCTTGTTTTTCTGTTTTTCGTAAAATCGTGCGCAAAAGTACTACATATCTTCTACTTTTGACGCATGAAAACACTTTTTTTGAAAAAAAATGCCATTCTTCTTGGTCGTAATGTCGAAACTTCTTACTTTTGCACCCGCATTTCGGAGCAAGGAAGCTCCACGCGATGCTAAAAAGGTCTTGGGGTATGGTGTAATGGTAACACTGCAGATTCTGGTCCTGCCTTTCCTGGTTCGAGTCCGGGTACCCCAACAAAAGAAACGGGATTTGTCAAATCGACAAGTCCCGTTTCCTTTTTTTATGCTACCCGTACCACAAAATAGTGGAAAAATTAGTGCTTTGTTGTGGATTATCCCTATTTTTGCTGCGACAAGGTAATGTGCGCTATGCTTAGAGATATATTGTTGGTAGGAGCTGGTAGCTTCATCGGAGGGGCGGCGAGGTATGCCGTTTCGCTACTTGTGCGTGCGGGAGCGTGTGGCTTCCCATGGGGAACTTTTGCAGTGAACGTCCTCGGCTGCCTGCTGATAGGCCTGTTGTGGGGCTGCATGGAGCGCTGTGCAACCACGACTTCACCTGACAGCGGGCTTCTGCGGCGGTTTCACCACGTTCTCGACGTTTTCGAAGGAAAGCCTCGCCCTCTTGCAGTCGGGGAGCTACACGGCCTTCGTGCTGTATGCAGTAGGTAGCCTGGTTCTTGGCATAGCCTCCGTCGCGCTTGGGTATGCGATAACAAAATAATGCCCAAAACGCACTTTATTAGAATAAATCCATATATTTGCAGCGTGGAACAAGTCCACATAACTATTTAATTCATAATACTGATGAAGAAAATTTTAGTTTTTGCCATCGCAGTGGCTTCGACAGCACTGCTGGCATCATGCGGCAACAAGACCGCAGAGGGAAACGCAACAAGCGATTCTGCAAAAGTTGAGAACAGCGACTCCGCTGCTGCTCCCCAAGAGGCTGCGGCAGACCCGAAACTCATCGACACCAACGGTTTCACAATCAACCTGCCGGAAGGATGGGAGCGCAACGGAGAAGAGAATCAGTGGAAGGCTGACCTCCGCACGACGGAAACGGTTCCCACCTATTACGTGACGATAGAGTTCAAGGACTATCGCGATTCTATCGACGAGTGGAAGAAGATGGACGTCAACGAGAAAGCTAAGGCTGAGGGCGAACTTGAGGCCGGCGGCATGAAGTACACGGTGATGTCTGTTGAGGACGGTCCTTTCTACACGATGTATATCGCAACAATGCTGCCCAACGACAAGGGTATGCTCTGCGCAACCTTCCACGGCGAGACTGCCAAGGACAAGAACGAGCAAAAGGAAGTATTCAAGCAAATCCTCGACGCTGTCAAGATAAAGTAAATAATTGAATTAGGCTACAAGGCTTCCGCGCCAATGGTACGGAAGCCTTGTTCTTTGGTTAGGGGGCTGCACCTTTTTGCACCGTTTTGACTTTTTTTATGCATAAGGGATGGTTTCTTGCTCTTTTTCTTATATTTGCACCCTGCAGGAGTGTGTGTCTATCATATTTTTTGCTCCTGCCTGCGAGAAAGACAAAACAATAAAACACATAAAAATGAAGAAACTTCTACTTCTGATGCTCTGCGCCATCATGAGCCTGCAGGGCATGAAGGCACAGCAGGCCTATGCCGTATTCTCTGGCAACACGCTGACGTTCTACTACGACACAAAGAAGGGCTCTCGCGCGGGCACGTCGTATGACCTACCCGGCTCCATGAGCAGCCCCCAATGGTATAAAGACGGGAAGTACGTGGACGTCACGAAGGTGGTGTTCGACTCCTCGTTCGCCGATGCGCGGCCCATTTCGACTGGCTGGTGGTTCCTGGAAATGGAAAACCTCACAACAATTGAGGGCATGGCGGAATACCTGAACACGAGCGAGGTGACGAGCATGTTTTGCATGTTCGAAGGTTGCACAGCCCTGACAACTATCAACGTGTCGAACTTCAACACCGCCAATGTGACGAACATGGCCCACATGTTCGAAAGATGCAAGAAGTTGACGGAGCTCAACCTGAGCAGCTTCAACACCGCCAACGTAGAGACCATGTATAGCATGTTTATGGATTGCTACGAGCTCAAAAAGCTCGACCTGCGCAAATTCAATACGGAGAAAGTCACCTCCATGTCGCAGATGTTCTGCAATTGCTCCAGTCTCGCGACACTCTATATTACCAACTTCAATACGGCCAACGTGACGGACATGAGCCACATGTTCAGAGGCACCAAGCTGACGAGCCTTAACCTGAAGCACTTCAACACCGCCAAAGTGACGAGCATGACCTACATGTTCGGCAATTGCAGCTCTCTGGCGACGCTCGACGTAAGCAGCTTCAACACCGCCAAAGTGAAGAGCATGGCCTTCATGTTCTATGAATGCATACCTCTGACATCGCTCGACGTAAGCAATTTCAACACAGAGAAAGTGGAGAGCATGTACTACATGTTTTCTGCCTGTGACAACTTGACGTCGCTCGACCTCAGTAGTTTCAATACCGCCAAAGTGACGGATATGAGATACATGTTCAGTTCCTGCCGTTCGCTGAACAAGATATATGTCAGCGGCAGATGGAGCACGGAAAACGTGACAAAATCAGACTACATGTTCCAAGGATGCACCCGTATCTTTGGCGGGAGCTCAACAACCTACAATTCTTCTCACGTTGATGCCGCATACGCACACGTTGACGGCGGAAGGAGCAACCCGGGCTACTTCACATACAGAGCAGCACCGCTGCAGCCCTATGCCGTATTCTCTGGCAACACGCTGACGTTCTACTACGACACGCAGAAGGGCATTGGGGAAGGCACGTCGTATGACCTTCCCGCCCCCATGAGCAACCCCGACTGGTATGAAGACGGGACGTATGCGGACGTCACGAAGGTGGTGTTCGACTCCTCGTTCGCCGATGCGCGGCCTACCTCGACAGGCTGGTGGTTCATTCACATGAAAAACCTTACCACGATTGAGGGCATGGCGGAATACCTGAATACAAGCCAGGTGACGAACATGTTCGACATGTTCTGCGGATGTGAGGCCCTGACTACCATCGACGTTTCTAAATTCAACACGGCCAAAGTGACGGACATGGGCCACATGTTCGACCAATGCAAGAGCGTGACGGCGCTCAACCTGAGCAATTTCAACACGGCAAACGTGACAAACATGTACAGCATGTTTATGGATTGCAATAATCTGAAAGAACTCGACCTGAGCAATTTCAACACGAGGAAAGTGACCGACATGTCGCAGATGTTCTGCAATTGCTCCAGTCTCGAGACGCTCAATGTCGAGAATTTCAACACCTCCAACGTGACGGAGATGAGCCACATGTTCAGAGGCACCCATCTGACGTCGCTCGACCTGAGCAGCTTCAACACCGCCAAGGTGAAGAGCATGAACTATATGTTCGGCAATAGCGGTTACCTGACGTCGCTCGACCTGAGCAACTTCAACACATCCAAAGTTACGACCATGGCCTACATGTTCTATGGATGCAGCTATCTGAAGACTCTCGACGTAAGCAACTTCAGCACCATCAACGTGGAGAACATGTACCGGATGTTTTCCGGCTCTTATCTTCTCACATCGCTCGACCTTAGGAGCTTCAACACCTCCAGCGTGACTGACATGAGCTACATGTTCTCCTCGTGCTCTTCACTGAAGACTATCTATGCCAGCGAAAAGTGGAGCACGGAAGAGGTGACCGAGTCGGACTACATGTTTGATGGCTGTGTGAAACTCGTCGGCAGCAAGGGAACAACCTATAATGGGTCGCACATTAATGCCGCATATGCCCACATTGACGGCGGAACGGGCAACCCCGGCTATCTCTCGGCCTACAGGGACGAATATGCCGTGTACAACGATGGCCAGCTGACGTTCTACTACGACATCGACCGCCTCTCGCGCGCTGGAAAGGTATATCTGCTGAGCGCGGACAACCTGTGGAACAAAGACGGCAACAACAATAACGTGACCACCGTGAGCTTCGACCCGTCATTTGCCGAAGCACGACCCACGTCCACCGCTTCCTGGTTCTCGAACATGAATAAGCTGACAACGATAAACGGCCTCGAGTACCTCAACACGAGCGAGGTTACGGACATGTCTGCC
The DNA here is from genome assembly GCA_900321445.1 of uncultured Prevotellaceae bacterium. Classification (GTDB taxonomy): domain Bacteria; phylum Bacteroidota; class Bacteroidia; order Bacteroidales; family Bacteroidaceae; genus Alloprevotella. Next base: position 21,817 of record ONWB01000020.1, read on the forward strand.
ATGTTCATCAGCAGCTCCGCGCTGACGAACCTCGACCTGAGCGGTTTCAACACCGCCAAGGTGACGGACATGAGCTACATGTTCAGCGGATGCTCAGGGCTGGAAAGCGTAAACCTGAGCAATTTCGACACAGGCAACGTGACGGACATGAGCTACATGTTCAATGACTGCGGAAGCTTGGAGACGCTCGACCTGAGCAGCTTCTATACGGTCAATTTGACGAACACGGAACACATGTTCTACGACTGCACCAGCCTGGCGACCATCTATGTCAAAATCTTATTTACCGTGAAGAACGTCACGAAGTCGGATTACATGTTCTACCACTGCACAAACCTCGTTGGCGGCGCAGGCACTCCATACGACGTCATGCACACGGACAAAAACTACGCCTACATCGACGGCCGAAACGGCTATCCGGGCTACTTCACCGACATCGACACACCATCAGGCATAGCTACAGTAGGCACATCCGACAACGTAGGCAACGCCCCTGTTTACGACCTCCAAGGACGCCGCATCAATGGTCAATCGCCCAAGGGCATCTACATAGTAGGCGGCAAAAAGCTGCTAAGGTGAGCGGACAATTAAGGAATTTAATACGATATCCCAGCGCCTTCCAAACCAAATTGGCGGGCACTGGGATATTTTCAACTTAAAGGCGTATCAACGCGTAGATATTTTTTTTCTGCTGTTTGGCGAAAGCCTTCGGCAGAAAAATGTACCTTTGCATCGGAATATTGAAAAAAGGCAAGAACATGCGTACAATGCTAATCATCCTTTCCGTCCTGCTGACGATGTCGGCAGCGGCACAGCCGAAGAAGTTTACGGTCGTGAAGCAGAACCCCATTACTACTGTCAAGGACCAACATCGCAGTGGCACGTGCTGGGCATACGCCACGCTGGGCTTCTTCGAGAGTGAGATACTGCGCAAGACGGGCCGTACGTACGATTTGTGCGAGATGTTCGTTGTCAACAAGGATTATATGGATTGTGCGACGCACTATGTGCGCATGCACGGCTACAGCCAGATTAGCGAGGGTGGCTCGTGCGACGATGTCCTGGAGGTGCTGCGCGAGCACGGCATCTGCCCAGAGACCGCCATGCCTGCTCCTGGCTCGCTCGTGGGCGACACGTTGGCAAACTTCAAAGATTTCTTTCCCGCACTCGAGCAGCGCGTGCGCAGCATCGTACAGGAAGGCGCCAAGGCTCCAACGCCCCTATGGAGGGACAGCGTGCAGATGCTGATAGACAAATATATAGGCCGTTGCCCCGCGACGTTTGTATACGAGGGTAGGGACTATACGCCGCAGAGCTTCGCCGCAAGCCTCGGCTTGGACTTGGACGACTACGTGAGCCTGACGAGCTACACGCATCATCCCCTTCGCCAGTGGTTCGTCCTGGAGGCACCCTATAAGTGGCGCCTGAAGCCCAGCTACAACATTCCCATCGAGGAACTCATGGACGCTCTCGACAGCGCCATCGATGCAGGCTATACCGTAGCGTGGGGTGGCGACGTGTCTGGCGACTTCTACCGCATGGGGCTTGCCATGCTGCCTGAAGGCGTGGTGCCCACGCAGCAGATGCGACAGGAGCAGTGGGACGACTGGCGCTTTACCTACGACCATGTGATGCTCATCTATGGAAAGGCTCTCGA
>ONWB01000073.1 GCA_900321445.1 uncultured Prevotellaceae bacterium
TTAACTATATTTTCTTTATTTTTATGCAAAAAAACATAGGAAACGACTTTTCCGACTTTTCCGACCAGCAAAAAATAGCCCTCCAGCGGCGAAAAAATTTTTGACAAAGCAGAAAAATCGTCAAATATGCTGAAAAAATCGTCAAAAACGCTTGGCGTTACATGCGCGCGCGAGTACTTTTGCAACAGAATTCAGGTGAGATGGATGGTGTGTGCGTGGGGGCTTCTTCTGGTGGCGCTGGAGGCTTCTGGAGAGCAAAAAATGAGGGTTGCGGAGCAAAAGTGGGTATGAAATGCGCGATAATTCGATTTTTCGTCTTATCTTTGCCCGACAATATGTGCGCATGAGTGCATGTGCGCGCATACGTCACACGACCATACGGCAATGATAATCAGTAATAACGACAACATACGGCGGAGGCAAATCCTTGGTCTTACACCATCAGAGCTTACTGAGCTTGTGTGCGAGCTCGGGTTGCCGCGATTTGCTGGCAAGCAGGTGGCGCGCTGGCTCTATGTGCAGCATGCCACGACGTTCGACGAGATGACGAACCTGAGCCTTGCGGCACGCGAGACGCTGAAAGCCAATTGCATCATCATGCGGCGCGAGCCTATCGACGAGAAGCGCAGCGAAGACGGTACGGCGAAGTATCTCTTTCCCACAGAGTCGGGACGGAGCGTCGAGACGGTATATATCCCCGATGGCGAGCGCGGCACGGCATGCGTGTCCTCGCAAGTGGGGTGCAAGATGGGATGCGAGTTCTGCATGACGGGGCGGCAGGGATTCCAGGGGCAACTTACAACTGCCGACATCCTCAACCAACTATTCTCACTGCCTGAGCGCGAAAAACTCACCAACATCGTGTTCATGGGACAGGGCGAGCCGCTCGACAACCTCGACGCTGTGCTTGGCGCCATAGAAGTGCTCACGTCGGAGTGGGGATGGGCGTGGAGCCCGCGGCGCATCACCGTCAGCACAGTGGGAATACGCGCAGGTTTGCGCCGCTTCCTCGACGAGAGCAAGGCGCATCTGGCCGTAAGCCTGCATCATCCCTCCCACGAAGGGCGCGAGGCGATTATGCCCGCAGAGAAAGCCTTCCCCCTGAACGACATCGTCGGACTTCTGCGCGAATACGACTGGTCGGGACAGCGACGACTGACTTTCGAATACACCATGTTTGCCAGCGTCAACGATACGTCGCGCCATGCGCAAGCCCTCGCCCGCCTATTGCGAGGATTGGAGTGCCGCATCAACCTCATACGCTTCCACCAAATCCCTAACTGCGCGCTTCGTGGAAGTTCCCTTGAGGCGATGACACGCTTCCGCGACGACCTGAACCGCCGAGGGCTCACTGCCACCATACGAGCCTCGCGAGGCGAAGACATCTGGGCAGCATGCGGATTGCTGAATACGGCAAGAGGAAATGTTTAACGAGATGTTTATCGTTTCTGAATAATCTGAATATCAGGAATAATCTGAAAAATATAATATCAAGAAATAATATGGACAAAGCAAACAATACTAACGAACAAAGAAGAGTTCGTGTCGCCATTACGCAGGGCGATACGAACGGTGTGGGTTACGAACTCATATTGAAGACGTTCGCGGATGCGGAGATGCTTGAGCTCTGCACACCTATAGTTTACGGTTCGCCAAAGACCGCCACGTACCATCGCAAGGCGCTTGCCTCTACGACGAACTTCACGCTCATCGCAAAGGCTGGCGATGCCCATGATGGCACGCTGAACCTCGTCAGTTGCTACGACGAGGAGGTGAAGGTGGACTTCGGAATGTCAACACCAGAAGCTGGCGAGGCGGCACGCAAAGCACTTGAGCGAGCAACGGCCGACCTCAAGGACGGACTCGTTGACGTGCTCGTAACGTGCCCCATCAACAAAGCCACAATCAAAGCTGCCGACTTCCCCTTCGTGGGACATACCGAGTACCTTGAAGCGCGCCTCGGCGAAGAAGGTGCCAACGAGTCGCTGATGATAATGACAAACGAGCAGCTCAAGGTGGCTCTCGTCACCACGCACCTCGGCATACGCCAAGTGGCAGACGCTATTACAGCAGAGCGCGTGGAGCACAAGATTCGCCTGCTCTTCAAGAGCCTGCGGCGCGACTTCCTACTATCCGCACCACGTATCGCAGTGCTGAGCCTTAATCCCCACAATGGCGACCACGGAGCCATAGGGACGGAGGAGGAAGAGATACTCATGCCTGTCGTTGACAAGCTTGCCGCAGAAGGTCTTAGCGTATTCGGCCCTTATGCTGCCGATGGCTTCTTCGGATCTGGCAACTATCGCCGCTTCGACGCTATCCTCGCCATGTACCACGACCAGGGACTTGCACCCTTCAAGACGCTTGTCATGGGAAGCGGCGTGAACTTCACCGCAGGCCTTCCCTATGTGCGTACATCCCCCGACCACGGTACGGCTTACGAGATAGCAGGTCGCGGCGAGGCAGACACGACATCTTTCCGCGAGGCCATTTACGCGGCTATCGACATCTTCCGCAATCGAAAGGCCGACGACGAAGCACGCAAGAATCCCCTCCCCAAACTTTATCAGGATCGCCGCGAGGACGAGCGCCCGCGCCGTTTCAAGAACGAGCCGAATAATACGCCTGAAGAATGAAGTTCGCCATCATTGCCGCAGGAGAAGGGTCGCGATTGGCACAGGAGGGCGTAGCACTTCCCAAACCGCTCGTGTACCTTAACGGTGAGCCGATGATACATCGCCTCGTCCGCATCTTCGAGGAAGCGGGTGCGGAAGAGGTCGTCGTCATAGTGAACCAACTTCAGCCGCAAACGGAAGAATACATACGCGAGGTGTTGGAGGCAGAGTTCCCGCAGTTGATACGTCTTGTTGTTAAGACAACGCCCAGCTCTATGCATAGCTTCAGCGAGCTTGCCCCCTACTTGGAGGGTGCGCCCTTCTGCCTCACGACTGTGGACTCCATCTTCAGCGAGGACGAATTCTACAGCTACATCAGCGAATTTGAGAGTTCCGATTGCGATGGGTTGATGGCCGTTACATCCTACATCGACGACGAAAAACCTCTCTACGTCAGCGTTGACGACGACCTGCGCATCACGGGGTTCCACGATACGAAGCCCCAACCGTGTCGCTTCATCAGCGGCGGCATCTACGCCCTGCGTCCCGCGGCCCTGAAAACTTTGCATCGTTGTATGGCGGAGGGGCAAAGCCGTATGCGCAATTTCCAACGTGGCTTGATACAGGACGGACTTCGCATCTATGCGCGCCCATTCTCAAAGATTCTCGATGTTGACCATGCCGACGATATCGCCAAAGCCGAAGCTTTCCTGGACATGCAGTATGTTTGCGATAAAGAGATTCTCGGTGTGAGTAGAAGTCCGCAGTTTTCGCCCGCAAGCGTTGAGCGCGACAAAGCCATCTTCGATGCCGTTTGCCAGTGCTTGAGGGATAGGGTAGAGCAAGTCGATACAATAAGCGAGGACGAACTCTCAGAGCACGATTTGTGGCAATACTCCCACATATTCAGCATGGCTCGCGGACAGGAGGCGCTGCGCCTTTTGGCAGGTGCCGAGATGAGAGAGGCGTTTATACTTAATTCAGCTTTAAGCATTCAGCACTACACACGCGCTCGACTTGTTGAGGCTTTTGCCGAAAACGGCATACCTCAACCAGAAACGGTTGTCATCTCCCTCAAAAGAGGCGACGACATTCCGCCGTTGGAATACCCGCTATGGCTGAAGCGCGGCAATGCCTGCGCACAGGAACTCGATGATGTGTGCTACGTGGCGTCACCTGAAGAAATGCCTGCGGCTTTGGAGAGCTTCCGCAATCGAGGCTTGGATGAAATCGTCGTATGCCGCCATGTCGAGGGTGACCTCGTGAAGTTCTATGGTGTAGAAGGCACCGACTTTTTCTACTTCTATTATCCTACGCGAGGCGAGCATTTCAGCAAGTTCGGCTTTGAACGCCTCAATGGTGTGCCAAAGGAGTACAAGTTCTCCCACAAAAAGCTGAAGGAAACGGCCGATGAGGCTGCCCAACTCAGTGGATTCGTCGTTTATGGCGGAGATTGCATCGTCCGCAGCGACGGCAGCTTTGCCATCATCGACTTCAACGACTGGCCGAGCTTCTCGCCATGCTGCGAAGATGCGGCAAGGGCCATCGCCTCACGAATATAAGTTAAAGATACAGCACCAGATATGTCAGAAAACAAGCAACTCGCCGCCACCCTCAAGTCGCAAGATACTGAGGAATGGCTCGACATATACTTCACGCGGCCGCTCGGACTTCTCTGGGCGCGACTGTTCAACCGTTTCGGAGTACATCCCAATACGGTTACGGTCATCAGCATCATTCTTGGTGTTGCTGCGGGCGTGATGTTCTACTTCGAAGACATCTGGCTCAACATCGTGGGCATCCTGCTGCTCATCTGGGCAAACATCTACGATTCCTGCGACGGACAGCTGGCACGTATGACGGGGAAGAAGACACGCTTGGGACGTGTGCTCGACGGCTTTGCTGGCGACGTATGGTTCTTTTCCATCTACTTCTTCATCTGCCTGCGCCTTATGCCTGTGTGGGGCGTCTGGATTTGGGTGCTGTGCGCCGTGGCGGGCTTTCTATGTCACGGGAAACAATGCGCCCTCGCCGACTACTACCGCAATGTCCACCTTTTCTTTTTGAAGGGTGAGGCTGGCAGCGAACTCGATAATTCGCGCAAACTGAGCGCGGAGTACCAACAATTACGATGGAAGGACGACTTCGTGTGGAAGCTGTTCCTTTACTTCTATCGCAACTATACGGCATCTCAGGAGCGCATGACGCCACGTTGCCAGTCATTTCTGCGCACGGTGCGTGAGAAATATGCAGGCATCGCCATTCCCGAGGCTTTGCGTGCGGACTTCCGATCAGGGAGCCTGCCCATTATGCCACTCACGAACATTCTCACCTTCAACTGCCGTGCCATCATACTCTACATATCCCTGCTCCTCGGCTTGCCTTGGATATATCCTGTCAGCGAGATAACTGTGTTCAGTGTGCTCTTCCTGCTGATGAGGATGCGCCACGAACAACTATGCAGGAACTTGGAAGAAAGCTTAGGAGAACCTGGTAATACATAGGAAGCCCTAGGAGGCCCTAGGAAAGCCTAGGAGAGCCTAGGAAGCCTAGGCCCACCAAAAAAAACTAAAAAATGCGAAGCACCTACCGCAACATATTCCTCATCTTCGGCCTCGTGGCGATTGGCGCGATGCTCTACGGATTCGGCGTAGATTTCAGCGACATTCGCGACAGAATGGCAGCTGCGGGTATGTACCTGCCCGCCGTTATCGGCGTGTGGGTGGTGGTATATGCATTCAATGCGTGCGCATTCCAGACGATTGTGAATAGTGGCAATCATGGCAAGCGTCTTGCCTACCGCCATGCTTATAAGCTTACGGTGAGCGGTTTCGCTTTCAGCTATACGACGCCTTTTGGCTTCGGCGGGCTTCCATATCGCATTATGGAGCTCTCTGCGCACATTGGCGCGGCGGGTGCCATCTCGGCCACGACGCTGTACTCCATGATGCACATCCTTTCGCACTTCTGCCTTTGGGCAACGGCGTTGCCGCTGTTCCTTGCCCTGCATTGGGAACTCATGAGCCCGCTTCTATGGACGTTTTTCGGTATCTTTGCAGTAGTGCTTATGGTGGTGTTCTACTTCTTCAACTACGGCTACAAAAACGGAATGGTTGTGAAGCTCTACCGCCTGTTGTTCTATGTGCCCATTGTGAGCAAGTATGCACGTCGCTTCTACGACAGGCACGTCGCCGCGATGGAGGAGACCGACCGTAACATAGCCGCGCTCCACAGCCGCCCGCGTGCGTTCTACTCCTCGCTCAGCATGGAGTATGTGGGGCGCGTGGTCAATTCCCTTGAGTTCTTCTTCATCCTCCGTGCATTGGGCATACCAATAGGTTTTGGTGATGCCCTGATAGTCCTCGCCTTCTCCTCGCTCGTTGGTAATATGCTGTTCTTCTTCCCCATGCAGTTGGGGGCACGCGAGGGCAGCCTTGCAGCCATCGTCAGCATGCTTGGATTTGCCTCGCCAGGAGTCGGGCTCTTTGCGAGTTTCTACACCCGCGTTCGCGAACTTTTCTGGATATTCGTGGGCGTAGGTTTGGTGAAGGTGGGGAACAAGTCGATAATGCAACATACAAATACAAACATAAATCAACATAAACCAATAAAAATCAATCAACCATGAACAAGTTTTCTGACATTAAGACCGTCATCTTCGACTATGGTGGAACTCTCGACACCAATGCCCGCCACTGGGCAAACGTACTTTGGGAAGCCTACCGTCATGTTTGTTTCCCCATGACGGAGGAACAGTTCCGCGAGGCATACGTCTTTGGCGAGCGTGCGCTTGCAAAGGCTCCCATTGTGAAGCCTAACGATGATTTCTTCCAGCTGCTGCTGAAGAAAGTGGAGGTGGAGATAGAGTGGCTTGAGTTCAAAGGCACGCTGAAGATTTCGGCCTTGCAGCAGCAGGCTTTCATCTACGACATTGCGAAATACTGCAATCGCCTCGTCGAGGAGAACATGGAGAAGACGCGCAAGGTGCTTAAGGAACTCAGCGAGAAGTACAAGTTCGTCCTCGTTTCCAACTTCTACGGCAACATCCATACTGTCCTGAAGACATACGGCATCGACAAGTATTTTGCCGAAGTCGTGGAGAGTAGCGTCGTGGGTGTGCGCAAACCCGACCCTAAGATTTGGGAACTCGGCGTCGAGCGCGCAGGGTGCAAGGCCGAGGAGTGCGTAGTCGTGGCCGACAACTTCAACAAGGACATTGCTCCCGCACACTCCATAGGCTGCCGCACCATCTGGCTGAAGGGCGAAGGCTGGCAGAAGGCCGAGGAAGCCGACATGAGCATCCCCGATGCCGTCGTGGGCGACTTGGCGGAGGTTTTAGACCTCCTGTAGGGAATAAGGTGTAAATAGCACGACACATAGTAAAGCTATCACAACAAATCTATCAAACGACAAAAATGAATAGAGTCAGAAATATCCTTTGGCTCCTGATGCTTTTTCCCTTGCTGGCGATGGCTCAGGAGAAGAGGTTCAACGATGTCGTGATAACATCGCAGCCGCGGCTGAGTGTAAATGGTCCGCAGGGCGTTAGCGCACCCTTTGTAGGTGTTGTCGGCGACAGGAAGGTTGTTGCTGGCGGATGCAATTTCCCCGCGGCGCCAGCCGCTGAAGGCGGTGCGAAGGTTTTCTATAGCGACATCTATAGCCTCGATGGCGACAAGTGGAGCAAGTGGGGCGAACTGCCCAAACCTCTCGCATACGGCGTCGGCGTCACAGTGCCCGACGGCCTCGTCTGCATTGGCGGCACTGCCGACGGCAAGCAGAGCGAATCTGTCGTTTACCGCCTCACGGCGGCGGCTGACGGCGGGATGTCCATTGCCGCGCTGCCTGCTTTGCCCCTTGCCCTCGACCAGATGGCGGGAGCCTATGGCGACGGATACATATACATTGCGGGTGGACAGAGCAACGGACATGGCTCAACCAAAGCCTTTCGCCTGAAATATCCCATCACGTCAGATGGGTGGGAGCCTCTGCCCGATGTACCAGGCACACCGCGCGTACAACCCTGTGCCGTCGTGCAGAGCGGCGCCCTCGGCCCTCAGTTCTACCTCTTCGGCGGCTTCGACCCCGCGACGAAGAAGACGCACCCCGACGGCGTTACCTACAATCCTAAGACGAATGCGTGGGGTGAAACTGCGCCACTAGTGGTCAACGCCTGCGTCCAGTGCCTTGTCGGTGCGACGGCCGTACCCTCTGGATGCGGCCACGTCATATTCTTCGGCGGTGTCAACAAGGATATCTTCGAAGCCGCCCTCAGCACCCCGCAACCCGACTACATGACGCATCCCGCGGAGTGGTATCAGTTCGGCAAGGCCATAAGGGTGTATAGTACCGTCACCGACTCATGGTGCGCTATTGACGGCAGCGCCTCACTCGCGCGCGCAGGCGCAGGCGTGATTCCTTATAAAGATGGTCTTGGGCGCGTTCACTGGCTTGTTGTCAATGGCGAGGAGAAACCTGGCGTGCGCTCTGCCGACGTTACGGATGTCGAGATGACCTACACGGCGCATTTCGGCTGGCTCAACTGGCTTGTGCTCATTCTCTACCTCGTAGGCATGATAGGCCTCGGCGTCTATTTCATGAAGCGTCAGAAGGGCGGAGAGGACTTCTTCAAGGGCGGTGGCCGCATACCCTGGTGGGCGGCTGGCATCAGCATCTTCGCCACGATGCTCTCCGCCATCACATACATGAGTATCCCCGCGAAGGCTTACGCAACCGACTGGACGTACTATCCAATGCAAATCTGCATACTCCTCGTGTCGTTCCCAGTAATACGCTACTATCTCCCCTTCTTCCGCCGCTTAAACGTGACGACGGCATACGAATACCTCGAGCGACGCTTTAACTACGCCACGCGCTTCATGGCATCGCTCCTGTTCATCGTATTCATGGTGGCGCGCACGGCTCTCGTCATCTTCCTGCCCTCGCTGGCGATGACGGCTGTGACGGGCATCGACATCTACATCTGTATAGTTCTTATGGCCGTCATCACCATCGTCTATTGCACTATGGGCGGCGTTGAGGCGGTTGTATGGGGAGATGTGATACAGGGTATCATCCTCGTGGGCGGAGCTGTACTTGCCGCTGTATATCTGATTACGAATACTGAGGGCGGAGCAAGTGGCTTCTGGGATATTGCCACTGACAACAACAAGTTCCAGATGTTCGTGTGGAGCCTTGATTGGAAGAGCGCCACCTTCTGGGTGGTCATCCTCGGCGGACTTGCCAACAACCTCATCTCCTATACCTCCGACCAGACGGTCATACAGCGCTACCTCACGACAAAGGACGAGCGCAGTGCGGCGCGCGGCATCCTGACGAACGGCTTGATGAGTGTTGTCGTGACGATAGCATTCTTTACCATAGGCACGGGACTCTATACCTTCTTCAAGACGCATCCTGCCGCAATGGACATGACGATGCAGAAGACTGACGCCATCTTCCCCTTCTTCATGATGAGCCAGTTGCCTGCAGGCCTTGCCGGACTGCTCATTGCCGCCGTGTTTGCCGCCACGATGAGCACCATCGCCTCCAATATCAACAGCATCTCCACGGCCTTTACCGTCGACTTCTGGGGACGCTTCCGCAAGGTTAGCGAGGCAGGACAGGTGCGCACGGCACGCATCTCAGGTGTTATGGCAGGCCTTATCGGCATGTTCATCGCCATCCTTATGGCAATGGTCGATATCCAAAGCCTGCTCGACTACTTTAACACTATCCTCGGCCTGCTCTCTGGAGGCATCGGCGGTCTTTTCATGATGGGCATCTTCTTCCCGCGCATCGGAAGCCGCGCAGCACTCATCGGCTTCTGCGCAGGTACGGCCACTGTGCTCTGGATGAACTTCTGCACGCCCGCCTCCTTCCTCCTCTTCGGCTTCGTATCTATGGCAGTCAGCGTCGTCGTCGCCCTGCTGATATCATATGTCTGGCCGCAGCGCGAAGAGCAGACATGCCTCACCTGGCAGACGCTGCAGGAGGAATAAACTGGCAGGTAAGCAATGTGGACTATAAATGACGAGAGGGGATGCGCAAATTCTTGCGCATCCCCTCAGCGTAGGATACTGTAGATTCTATTTTATTGGATGGTTGTCGGAGTCTTCGAAATAATTATTGAAACTCCCCCCCCCATTGTCCTTATATGCCTGTTCTGTACCTGCTGGGATGTGGATATTTTCTCTGGGACTATAAGCATTAATTGT
>ONWB01000074.1 GCA_900321445.1 uncultured Prevotellaceae bacterium
GTTCAAACTTGGATTTTGTGGATTGCGTGGTTGGCATTTTTCTTCGGTGAATTCGATGTTTTTGCGTTATCTGATAAAAGGAAATTCCTAAGATTTAGCCTTCAGGTATTCTGCTCCAAAGCGGCAACGGAGACAGTCGCGGCGGTCGCAATACGACAATTTTAGTTGTATGAGAGCTTGCGAGTCGGCGGCACTCTTGGCTTCGATGCCAGCCTTCTCCCACGAACGAGTTATGTAGTTGTGCTCTGCGCGTATGGACTCTAACAGTTCAAAAGCCCTGTCGCAGAGGTTATCCATTGAGTGGTTTCTGCCGTAGGCAAACAACAAGGGCGCTATAGTGTTGATCATCAGGAGGTCAAGGCTTGAGGAGCGTAGTGTCTTCGGCGAGGATGGTGCCTCGTGGCCGAAGGTGTAATGCGTCTGCCAATAGGGTGTGGCTGTGGCAGTTAGGAGCGTGCGCAAGTCTGCGATGGACGGCGCAGCAAGGATGCGCGAGAAATCCACCTTGCGGCGGTAGTATAGATCGGCAAGCTGCGATAGGCGTACGCAGGGGAAGTTCTGCGGCCTCAGGCGCAACATCCGCCAGGAGCTTGCCGGTATGGCATTTAGTCCGAACTTGTTTTTCAAGAACGTGTATTCGCGGCGGAGTAGGGCGTAGTAGTTGTCTCGACGGTCATCTGGTACGGCATCGGGCTCCAAAAGTCCTGCCTGTCCGAAGAAGAGAGCCTCCACCTGCTCCATGTTGTCGCGATGTTTTCCAAGGGCGGAGAAGTTGAGGTTCAACGCCCACATCTCAAAAGCCTCCGAATTTACGCCAAAACCGAAGTTGCGAGCCAGAGCCACGAAGAAGGTGCGTTCCCAATCGCCTTGCGTACGTTCGAGGTAGTTATGAATGCGTAGCGTCTTTTGCTCAAAACGCTCTGTTGTCAAGGCGCTTAGCCATGCTTGGCGCACGATGGACGGAAGCTTGGGCACTATGCGGTAGCATGGTGGGAAAAGCTCGTCGTGTTGTAGCTGTTCGTAGCGTAGGCGTATGGTTTCGGGTACGGACAACTGCATCTGTGGAACGCGTATTCCGCTTTGTGTAACAACTTCGCGGTCTATTACGGTGGCAATGTGAAGGATTGTGTTGTTGTAGGCGGGATCTTTCTCGTGCCCATGCCGATACCAGTCGGATGAGTTGTCGTGGATTTCCACGTTTCCTACCCAAAGGTGCCCGCCGATGCGTATTTTAGCGTTGAAGAAGTCAGGTCCCGCGTTATGGTTATGCAGGCCGACGTCTATAATCTCCACTTCCTTGCCATCGGATGTTGTAAGCTGCTGAGGCGGAAAGTAGCGATACTTCCATGTGAAGTGCAGAAGTTGTTCCATTTCGTTGTACGCATTTATGTTGGTACCTACTTTCAAACAGGCAAAAATATGCTTTTATTTTCATTCCAGCAAATATCCCCACGATAAATCTTTCGAATCCTGCATGTGTGGTGTTTGAGGATGTATAATCGTGCCGCATGGTTCCATACTTGACTCTCGCATTTTTCGCTCTCGCGGAAGACTTTATCGAAGTCTGAGAATTTTCAAACGAAGTCCGAGTATAATTAATCGAGATGCGAGTATTTTTCATCAAGATGCCTTCAACTCTAATCGTGAGTGCTTAAGGATTAAAAATACTGGGATAAGGATGGCTTTTCAAGCCTTCTAAAATGTTTTTGCAGCGTGTAGGATGCACTTTCGAGCGTCCGCGAATCCTTCAGGACGCAGGAAAATGAAGTTCGATACATCGATTTAGGAGTCGTTTTTTTGCACGTAATAGAGAAAAATCATTTGAAAAATCTTTTGCGCGCGTGCGTGCGAGCGTGAACTTTTTTTTATCTTTGCGGTCAAAATACTAGAACGATGAAGAAATCCATTTTCACGATACTTCTGGTCCATATCACGTTTGTGGCTTTTGGGCAACGCTTGTTCTGGGAAGGCAAACCTGAAGGCTACATCTTTGTGGCAGCGCATAGGGCAGACTGGAAGTATGCCCCTGAAAACTCCCTTCAATCCTTGAAGAATGCGATTTTCTTTGGAGCCGATATCATAGAGACGGATGTTCGCCAAACTAGGGATGGGCAATTCGTTATGATGCACGATGCCACAGTGGATCGTATGACCTATGGCTCAGGATGCATTGCAGACATGACATTAGAAGAGATAAGAAAGCTTCGGCTGAAAACCAACTGGGGGCAAAGCACTCAGTATCCTGTGGCTACGCTTGAGGAATATATCAAAGAGGCAAAGGGAAAGGCGGTGCTGTACCTCGATAAGGCTGGAATAGACTTGCCTGGAGCAGAAGAGGGCTCTACGGTGCGTGCCTTGCTTAAAGTCCTGCGTAGCCATGATGCTTTGCAAGAGTCTATGTTTGTACTTGATTGGTCATACGAAAAAGCACGCCGTATCTTTGGCACGGCTTTGGACAGCGTCATATATTGTCCTGTCATCGAGGACAAGATTCCCAATCTGTCCGCTTATGTCGAAGAATATATCAACAATCTCCATCCCATTGCGTTTCAATTCCGTATGGCGTCGCTTGACACACAAACTTACAGCCTATTGCCACAAGTCTTGAGGTCTGGAAGCCGCGCCTTCGTCGCCTCTACATGGCCAAATCATACGGCACAACATGACGACATGGTGTCTATCTTCCAGAGCCCGTCGGAGGGGTGGGGATGGCTGATAGGGGAGGGATTTACAATACTAGAAACGAACTTCCCTAAGGACTTGATTCAATATCTCCGGTCGATGCGTAGGCACTGACGCCTATATGCCTTTTTCAAACGCCGACTGCTTTCGCGTTATTGTGATATGAAGACGAGGATTTCTTCATTCCTCGACGCATTTTGAAAAAAATCCTCGCGCGGGCGCGTGCGTACGCGAAATTCTTATTATCTTCGCGGCCGCAAGACAATACAACATAATACATATACCACACACACATGGAAGAAACAAACATGAAGAGGGGTGCCGACTACTCGGCGAGTAACATTCAGGTGCTCGAAGGTCTTGAGGCGGTAAGAAAGCGCCCTGCGATGTACATCGGCGACATCAGCGAAAAGGGATTGCACCACCTGGTTTACGAAACCGTTGACAACAGTATCGACGAGGCTCTTGCGGGATTCTGCACGCACGTCGAGGTGACGGTGTGCGAGGACAACAGCGTCATCGTCGAGGACAACGGGCGCGGCATTCCCGTCGATGAGCATCCTAAGGAGCATCGCTCCGCACTGGAGGTTGTAATGACGGTGCTGCATGCGGGCGGTAAGTTCGACAAGGGCAGCTATAAGGTCAGCGGCGGTCTGCACGGCGTGGGCGTCAGCTGCGTGAATGCGCTCTCGAAGCACATGACGTCGCAGGTGTTCCGCGACGGAAAGATATACCAGCAGGAGTACGAGAAGGGGAAGCCGCTGTACCCCGTGAAGGTGGTGGGCGAGACGGAGCGCCGCGGTACGCGCCAGCAGTTCTGGCCTGACGACTCTATCTTCATCGTGTCGGAATACAACTACGACACCCTTGCAAACAGGATGCGCGAGCTGGCATTCCTGAACGCTGGTCTGACCATTACGCTCACCGACCTCCGCAGGGACCATCGCGACGCCGACGTGGCTGAAGGCGAGGAGTGGAAGCCCCGCCGCGAGGTGTTCTTCTCGGAGAAGGGGCTGCCTGAGTTCGTGCGCTACATCGACTCCAGCCGCGTACACCTCTTCGACGACGTCATACAGATAACGACAAACAAGAATGGGCTCCCCATCGACGTTGCCATCATGTACAACACGTCGTACAGCGAGAACGTCCACAGCTACGTCAACAATATCAACACCATCGAGGGTGGTACGCATCTCGTGGGCTTCCGTCAGGCTCTTACGCGCGTGTTGAAGAAGTATGCCGAGCAGACGGCGCAGAAGCAGATTGAGAAGGCGAAGATAGAAATCAGCGGCGAGGACTTCCGCGAAGGTCTTACGGCCGTTATCAGCGTGAAGGTGGCAGAGCCGCAGTTCGAGGGGCAGACGAAGACGAAGCTCGGAAACTCCGAGGTTACGGGTGCCGTGAACCAAGCCGTCGGCGAGGCTCTGACAAACTATCTCGAGGAGCATCCCAAGGAGGCGAAGATGATAGTAGATAAGGTCATCTTGGCGGCTACGGCACGCATCGCGGCACGCAAGGCTCGCGAGAGTGTGCAGCGCAAGAGCCCGCTGAGTGGTGGCGGCCTGCCTGGCAAGCTTGCCGACTGCTCAAGCAAAGACCCCGCAGAATGCGAACTGTTCCTCGTGGAGGGAGACTCCGCAGGCGGCTCTGCAAAGAGTGCACGTTCGCGCCGCACGCAGGCCATCCTGCCGCTCAGAGGTAAAATCCTGAACGTCGAGAAGGCAATGTGGCACAAGGCTTTCGAGAGCGACGAAGTGAACAATATCATCCAGGCTCTCGGCATACGCTTCGGCGTCGGCGAGGACAGCAAGGAGGCAAACCTCGAGAAGCTCCGCTACCACAAGATTATCATCATGGCGGATGCCGACGTGGACGGTCAGCATATAGCAACGCTCATCATGACACTCTTCTACCGCTACATGCCACAGCTTATCGAGGATGGCTACCTGTACATCGCCATGCCGCCGCTGTATCGCTGCCGCACGAAGAAGGGAAAGACTGAGGAATACTGCTACGACGAGAACGCGCGCCTGCGCTTCATACAGGAATACGGCGGCGGCTCCGAGGAGAACATCACGACAACGCGCTATAAAGGTCTTGGCGAGATGAACCCCGAGCAGCTTTGGGAAACGACAATGGATCCAGAAAAGCGCCTCCTCAAGCAGGTGTCGCTCGAGAACGCAACGAATGCCGACTACGTATTCTCTATGCTGATGGGTGAGGATGTGGGTCCGCGTCGCGAGTTTATCGAGAAGAACGCGACATACGCCAATATCGACGCATGATTTTCAGTGACAAGTGACAAGTGACAAGTGACAAGCCCGATATACCAATAAAAATTAAAAAGTAAAAAGTAAAAAGTAAAAATTGATATACCACAGCGGCGGTGGAAGCTCGTCACTCGTCACTAAACAATCACCGTTAACCAATAACCGTTAACCGTTAAGCGGCGATGAAGCTCGTCAATCGTCAAATCGTAAATCGTCCAATTGTCAGATAACAAGGGTCGTCAAATCGTAAATCGTCCAATTGTCAGATAACAAGGATAGCACAGCCAAGCAGTATAACGAGTTGGGGGAGAAGCCTGTAGGGCGTCTCCTGCTGTCGTATGCTATTCCCGCCATTATAGCGATGGCGGCATCCTCCGTGTACAATATAATCGACGGTATCTTCGTAGGACAGGGCGTGGGGCCTGCTGCCATCATGGGGCTTGCACTCTGCGCTCCTGTAATGTCGCTTACGGCGGCTTTCGGGGCTATGGTAGGCGTCGGCGGAGCCACGTTGATGAGTGTGCGGCTTGGGCAAAAGGACTATCGTGCTGCGCAGGACATTCTGGGCAACGTGGTACTCATGAACATCTTGATGGGACTTGCACTCGGCGTTGTCCTACAGTTGTGCCTCGAGCCTATCCTGCGCTTCTTCGGCGCCAGCGACTATACGATAGGTCCCGCCTACGACTTTATGACGATTATCCTGCTTGGAAACGTCGTCACACATCTGTACTTTGGACTTAATGCCCTGCTGCGCTCAACAAATCGCCCCAAGATGGCGATGTATGCTACTTTTGGTACCGTAGGATTCAACTGTGTCCTTGCTCCGCTCTTCATCTTTGTTTTTGACTGGGGAATACGTGGTGCTGCGGCAGCCACGATATGCTCGCAATTCTTGATGCTACTCTGGCAGTTGTACCTGTTTTCCGACAAAAGCAACATCGTACACCTTGAACGAAGGATAATGCACCTGAAGTGGCGCATAGTGCGTCCAGCACTGACAATCGGCCTTCCGCAATTCCTCATAAATCTCTGTGCATGCCTTGTCGCCATTGTCATTACGCGCAGCATGACATATTTTGGAAGCCAGACAGACCTGGGCGGAGACGTGGCCGTAGGAGCCTATGGCATCCAGAACCGTCTAATTCTCTTCATCGTGATGGCTGTAATCGGATTGAATCAGGGTATGCAACCCATCGCTGGCTACAACTATGGAGCCCAGAAATACGACCGCTTGCTTCAGGTGCTACGCAAGTCTCTCATTTTTGCTACGATATTTACTACGGTAGGATGGGCTGTGTGCCTGCTCTTTGCAACTCCTCTCGTAAGTCTTTTTGCAAAGGGTTCGCCCGAGCTTGTTGCCGAGGCGGCACGAGGCTTGCGCATCAATATCTGCACATTCCCGCTTGTGGGAATGCAAATTATTGCAACAGCTTTTTTTCAAAGTATGGGGAAAGCAGGGAAGAGCATATTCCTTTCGCTCTCGCGACAGCTCCTCTTCCTCCTGCCCTTGTTGATTGTACTTCCACACATATTTTCAAATCCTGTGGATGGCGTATGGGCATCGCTGCCGATTTCTGATGCCATCGCATTCTGTGTGGCATTCGCCATGCTCACACAGCAGGTGCGAAAGTTACGCTCAAACCTTTCTTAAGCCCATATCTGCTGCTTTCTGAAGGACGAAAGCTAGGGCTGCGTCATGTTCATTGGGGACTATGCCGTCGAGGATGGCATCTTTCAGCGCGCTCTTCAACTCACCCACCTCGCGGCACGGAGGAAGGTCAAAAATACGCATAATCTCTTCGCCGTCAACGGGGGGCTGGAAGTTGCGTATGCGGTCCTTCTCCTCAATCTCCTTGAGCTTGCGTCGAACAAGTTGGAAGTTGTCGAGAAATGTCCGCTTCTTTACCTCATTACGGCTCGTAATGTCAGCCTCACATAGGCGCATGAGGTCGTCGATGTCGTTGCCAGCTTCAAAGAGCAGGCGGCGTACGGCACTATCCGTAACAACGTCGTCGGCAATCACAATAGGACGCATGTGGAGGCTGACGAGCTTGCGCACATACTTCATACGCTCGTCGAGAGGCAGCTTCATGCGCCTGAAAAGCGGCTGAATCATCTTTTCACCTAAATAGTTGTGGTTATGGAATGTCCATCCTATACCTGGTTCCCAGCGTTTTGACTTAGTTTTTCCGATGTCGTGGAGTAGGGCTGCCCAGCGGAGCCATAACGAGGAATCCGCTTGTGATGCAATGTTGTCAAGTACTTCGAGGCTATGGTAGAAGTTGTTTTTATGCCCACGTCCATCACGCATTTCGACAATATCGAGAGCTGCCACTTCGGGGAGGATAAGCTCTAAGAGTCCGCAGCGTTGCAGTTCTACAAATCCTATGGAAGGGCGTGGGGAAAGCATTATCTTGTTAAGTTCGTCGATGATGCGTTCGCCACTAATAATCCTGATACGTTCGCGATTGCGGCAAAGTGCGTCGAAGGTTTCTTCCTCAATCTGGAATCTCAGCTGCGTGGCAAATCGCACACAGCGCATCATTCGCAGCGGATCGTCGCTAAAAGTGATGTCGGGGTCGAGAGGTGTTGCGATGATTCCATCCTCGAGGTCACGAATTCCGTCGAAGGGGTCCACAAGTTCTCCAAAACGTCCAGCATTAAGGCATATCGCCATCGCATTGATAGTAAAGTCGCGGCGGTTTTGGTCGTCTTCGAGTGTGCCATCTTCTACGATGGGCTTACGAGAACCTCTATTGTAGCTTTCGCGTCGTGCTCCTACAAATTCCAATTCTTGCCCATGCCATTTCACCTGGGCTGTGCCAAAGTTGCGGAACACAGAGAGGTGAGCCTGGCGGCGACCGAGTCGCTCTGCGACAGCCGTTGCCATATCTATTCCTGAGCCAACAACTACAACGTCGATATCGTTTGTGGGACGCTCAAGGAAGATGTCACGCACGTAGCCTCCAACGAGGTAGCATTCAACGCCCAATTCGTCAGCAACTTCGCCGATAAGTGAGAAAATGCTTTTTGTCTGAAGTACTCCGACGATTTGTTCCTTGCTGAAATGTATCACGTGTTATCAATATGGATAAGAAAAAAGCAGGCAAGAAAGCGAGCTTCCTTGCCTACCTATGCGTATTACTCGCTAGCGAGGTGATTAGAACTTATATCTATTGTCCTTCACCTTAGCCTGTGAGCGAAGTCCATTGAGGAAGCCGTTCAATGCCATCTGTTGCATTGCACTTGCGCTCTGCTGCATTGCCGCCTTCTCGTCGAATTTAGCTTCTTCAGCTGGTTTGTGGCTGAGAACCTGTGCAAAGTAGATAGCGGAAGCGCCACGCACTGCACCCGTAAACTGGCCTGCTGCCGTGCGTGCAAATGCACCTGCGAGGCGAGGTTCAGGAGTGCCGATGGCCTGAAGGGTGGGAGATTCGTAGAATGAAGAAACCGTTACGCTGTCCTTGACGGCGCCCTGCTGTTTCTGGGCATCTGCGAGGCTCTTGACACCTTGCAAGCGACCCATAAGGATTTCGCCCTTCTTCTGCTGTATGGCGAGAGTCGTGATGGCTTTGCGTACGTCCTCTTCGTCGAGAGAGCGATAGGTGTCCTTGCTGATGCCTTTTACAGCAAATACGAGGAGGTGGTCATTCTGAGCTCCGCACTCGTAGATGTTGCTGACGTCTCCAGCCTTAGCCTCGTCGAAGAGCCATTGTACAGCCTTCTTTGCACCGTCGCCACCAATGCCGGTTTGGATTCCGAGGTTCTCCTGTGGGTAGTAGGGGATGTCTTCAAGCACGTACCCTGCCTTACCTGCATTCTTCTCGATAGTTTCGATTGTGCGGTTGTCGGCGAGGAAGCGATTAAGTTTGCTGAGTGCAGCATTGTATGTCTCGTTGCTGAACTGCAGCGGAGTGCGGACAACAGCAACAACATACTTTGTCTCGATGTTCTTGCGCTCAAGTACCTCGAAGATGAGGCTTCCCTGAGTCATGTTGATGACGAATGTTCCAGGTTCTGCACGATTAAGTGTTGAATAAACCTTTGCGTCGTCCTCGGATAGGCCTGCGCCTTCGTACTGTGCGCTTGAAACCCAGAAACTATCAGAGTTTTGACCATATTTCTTTGCCATATCTGCGAACGTAGCACCACCCTGAATGGCCTTCAGGATAGAGTCAGCGCGTGTTGCGCTCTCCTCTGGAGTTTGTGCTGGAGCTACGATACGACGGCACAGCACAGAGTCAGAAGCCTGCTGGCGGTCAACGAGCTTAAATGTCGTGATGAAGTTGTCCTGAGAAAGGTATGTTGGGCGTACACTACCCACAGCCATCGAGTCGAGTGCGTTTTGCACGTCGGGCATGGAGCGGAACGCATTCTTTGACATTGCGAGGTTCGTGAAGGGGAAGATGGTCTTGCTGCTACCGATTACGGTTGCTGCGTCCTCGCCGTTGCGGAGTTGCTCTTCCTGAGCGCGTACTTCTGCAAGAGCTTTCTCGCGGTCAGCATCGCTGGGCGTTACAGTCACGTTAATCATCTTAAGTGCTGCAGCCTTACCTTCGTTGCGGAAAAGTTCGCGGTACTGCTTATAGATTGCCTGAAGTTCTTCCTCTGTGGGCGTGGCGTCCTTGTCGGCAATGGCTTCGGACACGCCCAGCTTGATCAGGAATCCTTTCAATAATATGTGGCGGTTCAGAATCATGGCGGCGACACGCTGCCCCTCTTCGGTGAGTTCTATGCCGCTATAGGGTTCCTGGGTCACGAGCCCAAGTTTCTTGAGTTCGATCATCGCCTTTGCCACCGACGGCATCTTGACCGTAAGGGCTGCGGCAATGTCCTTGACTCGGGCGATTCCGTTTGCT
>ONWB01000067.1 GCA_900321445.1 uncultured Prevotellaceae bacterium
CTAATATGTCAGTACTAAACCAAAAAAAAGAGCACAAAAATGCCCATTTCAAACATTCTTGTGCTTTTTTTCATAGAAAAAAGGGAATTATATCCTAATATATGAGGATAAGTTCCTACGCCATAGACCAGAATCCTGAGAGCGTGCGCTCAAGTTCCTCTGCCGACAGACGCAAATGGAACTGCCCAGCATGAGCAACGGAGATAGCGCCTGTCTCCTCGGAGACGACGATAGCAAGACAGTCGCTTTTCTGGGATATTCCGAGGGCAGCCCTATGACGCAATCCAAGACTCTTCGGAATGTCGCTGTCGTGGGCAACGGGGAGGATACATCCTGCCGCCACAAGCCTGTGGTGGCTGACAACAAGTGCACCATCGTGGAGGGGGGAATTCTTAAAGAAGATGTTCTCAATCAGACGCTGGCTGATGTTTGCATCTATCTGCTCACCTGTATCGGCAAACTCTTTGAGGCCTATATGATTCTCAACGATTATGAGAGCCCCAACCTTTTGTTTTCCCATGCTCATGCACGCCATCACAATCGGCATGATGTCAGCCTTATAAGAATCGTCTTCCGTCTTACCATGAAAATAGCGACGGAGTATCGTTGTCCCTCGCGTAGAACCGATGGTGGAGAAGAAGTGACGTATATCGTCTTGGAATAATATGACGAGTGCGATGACACCCACACTTACAAGGTTGTTGAAGATGCCTCCAAGCAGGCGCATCTCGAACACTCGCGACACAAGTATCCAGCACACAAGGAAAACAAGTATTCCTGAGAACAGACTACTGCTGCTACTATCTTTCATTAACCTCCAAAGGTAGTACAGAAGACAAGCTACAAGCAGTATGTCGATTATGTCTTTTATTCCAAAGTCTAACACAGCGGTTCGTTATTCTGGTTTATGGGTTATCGACTCTTTGATTGCTGTAACAATTTTGAGTGCCTGAACTGCCTCACTAACATCATGGACACGTAAAAAGTTCGCACCATGAAGCAAGGAGTAGGTATTTAGCACTATCGTTCCGACGAGGGCATCAGCAGGTACTACGTCGAGTAAGCGGCAAATCATGCTCTTGCGAGATATGCCCACCATAACGGGGCAGCCAAGCTCATGGAAATCATTAAGGCGCGCCATTAGAAGGTAGTTTTGTTCCAAAGTTTTGCCGAAACCGAACCCTGGGTCAATTACCACATCAGCAACACCAAGTTCGCGAAGAGCTTTAAGGTCCTCTGAGAGCGAAAGTAATACCTGGGGTACGGCATCTCCTTGTATGGGCTGAGGGGAATTATGAGTCAGCACGTATGGAACGTGAAGCCGCGAGACCATGTGGAACATTTGGGAATCGCCCTGTCCTGACGTAACATCGTTCACCATAGCCACACCATACTCTTCCACGCCCATTCGCGCTATATCAGCACGAAAAGTGTCAAGGGAAATCAGCACATCGTCGCCAAATTCTCTGCGCAGGGTGCTTAAGGCGAAACGCACTCGCGAAGATTCCATCTCGGCTTCAACGGGTGTTGAACCAGGACGCGTGCTACAAGCGCCAAGATCAAGCCACGTAGCACCTTCGTTAAGCATCTGTGCTGCACGTAGGTATAACATTTCCTCATCCTTTACACGACTATCGGCATAGAAGGAGTCGGGCGTGACGTTGAGCACACCCATTATCTGCGGTTCAGCAATAGAAATCAGTTTTCCACGAACATTCAGCATCGCCACGTTTCGAGAATCAAGGTTCCTTCTTCAACACAACAGCTGAACGCGCAGGTACATAGAGCTGCAGCCAGCCCTTTCCGTCGCGATGAAGCAGCGGGTCGAAATTCGTAAAATGTCTCACACTGTCGTCGGCAAAGCCATGTCCGCCAAACTCTACGGCATCAGTATTGAGCACGACGTCGTAGGTTCCCTCGGGAACGCGGAAGCCGTAGTCGGTATAGCTGCGCGTGGGGCTGAAGTTGAAAACGAAAAGGAGGTCACCGCGACTGTATGCCAGTATCTGGTCACCATCGTCGTGCCAAATCTCCACAACAGGGAATCCTTTAGCCTTTGGACGTCCTCCCTTACGCTGCCCATCCACTACTGGAACGAAACATTCCTTGACAACTTCAAGCATAGCACGGTCGAAATCGCCGAGCCAGTGGTAGCATAGATCCTTATTATCTACGAGGTTCCACTGGCGACGCGCATACTTATGGCTCCACCCATTGCCCTCACGAGGGAAGTCTATCCATTCGGGGTGGCCAAACTCGTTACCCATAAAATTCAGATAACCGCCATTTATCGTTGAAGCCGTGGCGAGACGTATCATCTTGTGGAGGGCGATGCCACGCTCTGCGACTCCATTGATATCCTTCTTTGCAAAATGCCAATACATATCGGCATCTATGAGGCGGAATACGATAGTCTTGTCCCCCACAAGAGCTTGGTCGTGGCTTTCGCAATATGACACGACTTGCTCGTCGGCACGTCGGTTTGTGAGTTCCCAGAAAATGGAACTCGGATGCCAATCCTCATCGCGCTTCTCCTTGATAATCTTTATCCAGAAATCTGGGACATTCATCGCCAGACGGTAGTCGAAGCCATAGCCGCCGCTTGCAAATGGTGCTGCAAGTCCTGGCATTCCGCTTACCTCTTCAGCAATAGTGATAGCGTGCGGTTTCACCTCATGAATGAGACTATTTGCAAGCGTTAGATAGCATATTGCGTTATCGTCCTGGGCGCCATTAAAGTAGTCGCCATAACCGCCAAAAGCTTCACCAAGTCCGTGACTATAATAGAGCATGGAGGTGACACCATCAAAACGGAATCCGTCAAAATGGAATTCCTCAAGCCAATATTTACAGTTTGAAAGGAGGAAATGTATTACCTCGTTCTTGCCATAGTCAAAGCACAAGCTGTCCCATGCTGGGTGTTCGCGACGCCCGCCACTATAGAAATACTGACACGGATCACCAGCGAGGTTTCCGAGTCCTTCGTTCTCATTTTTCACAGCGTGGCTGTGTACGAGGTCCATAATGACGGCAAGTCCTGCCGCATGTGCATCGTCGATGAGGTGTTTCAATTCCTCGGGTGTTCCGAAGCGACTGCTCGGAGCAAAGAAACTGCTGACATGATAGCCAAAAGAACCATAATATGGGTGCTCTTGGATAGCCATTATCTGCAGGCAGTTATAGCCATCTGCAACGACGCGCGGTAGTACATTCAGGCGGAATTCTTCGTACGTTCCAACCTTTTCCGCATCCTGTCCCATACCGACATGACATTCGTATATGAGCAAAGGTGTACGCGTGGGACGGAAGTTTTTCACTTTGAACTCGTAAGGCTCTGCATCCCAAACCTGTGCAGAGAATATCTTTGTATAGTCATCTTGGACAACGCGGCGTGCCCACGCAGGAATGCGCTCGCCACAGCCACCATCCCAATGGACGCGCATCTTATAGAGCTGCCCATGCTTCATTGCGCGTGCTGGCAGCTTTACCTCCCAATTTCCAGTTCCAGATATACGCTTCAGACGATACTCTTCCGATTCCTGCCAGTTGTTAAAGTCGCCAACGAGGTATATGTCGGTAGCATTTGGCGCCCACTCGCGGAAGACCCACCCACGAGCCGTGCGATGAAGTCCGAAATATAGGTGTCCTGTAGCGAAGTCGCCCAATGTTGATTTCCCGTTCTGAGTAAGTTCGCTAATTTTTCTGAGAGCGTACTCATGACGTCCCGTGATGGCGTCTGCAAAGGGTTCAAGCCAAGGGTCATCGCGTAGAATTCTGAGTTGAGAAGATTTCTTCATGGCATTATGCTTGTATTAGTTTGTCCTATATTAAAGATTTAGTTTTGGATTCTGCCTTTTTTGTATGTTCCCTTACGAGTCACATTGCCATTACGGTCATATTCGGTGAAGGCTCCATCCTTCTCGCCGTTGGTAAAATGGCCGTCGAAGCGTGTTCCATCGGAATAGACGATGGTGCCGCGCCCGTGACGTTGGTTCTCGTGGAACTGTCCCTTGTATCTTTCGCCATCCTGCATGCGCAGAACGCCGTCCCCCTCCATCATGTTGTCCTTCCAGTGGCCTTGATATTCGTATTCGTTTTTCCTTTTATACGTACCAAACCCGTTTCTCATCCCATTTCTCCACTCGCCAGTATAGTTTGCTATACCCTTCCAGGTATATACACCCTGCCCGCTTGGTTCGCCCGCCACAAAATGTCCTTGATAGCGGTCACCATTTGCAAAGATGAAGATGCCCTCACCTGTGCGCTCGCCGCGTGAATAGTCACCTTCGTAACGGTCGCCATTCTTGAACTTGTAAGTGCCTTTGCCGTCCTGATAGTCGCCTTTCCAGTCGCCGGAATAGAAGTCGCCATTGGCATAGTAGAATGTCCCACGTCCGTGTCGCACGTTGTTGTGCCACTGGCCTTCATACTTGGAGCCGTCACCCCAGTCGAATATGCCGAGCCCTTCCTTTTTGTCATCCTTCCAGTCACCACGATAGAACGCGCCATTGGAGTACTTGTAGGTACCCTTGCCATTCCTAACGTCGTCATCCCAATCTCCCTGATATACGTCGCCGTTATAATAGACCATCATACCTTGCCCCATTCTTGTATTGCGGTTCCAGAGTCCCTCATAGCGGTTGTTGTTGAGGAAATGGTAAACGCCATATCCGTGCTGCTCGTCTTGGAACCAGTCGCCCTCGTACTTTTCGCCGCTGGCATAGGACATCGTGCCCTTTCCCTGACGTTTTCCCTTTACAAATTCTCCTTCATAGACGTCGCCGTTGGAGTATTGTGCACGTCCCTTGCCGCCAGGCTTCCCACCATTGAGCTCGCCACTATACACCGAGCCGTCCTTGAAAGTGTAGGAGCCAACCTGTACACGCTGTGCATAAGCTTGAAGGGTTAGGGAAAATATGAATAGAATGACTATCTTTGTACGTTTCATCTTATGTAGGGTTTTATGTGTATGTTACGTCTTTTCTGCCCATTGTATGAGGCTGGGCATGATGATGCTTCTTGTTTGTACTATTATTATAAAATGTACGCGCGCGAGAATCTCGAGATTATGCTACTCGAAGAGACTCTCCGAGTTTATTTCGCGTCGTGGACGCTGCTCTGTTGCGCTGCCATCGTTGGAGGATTCTCCGCCGCCCGAATCGTTGTCATCGTCGTTGGAGTTGCCACCTCCACCGCCTCCGCCATAACTGTAGCCAGGCGAAGAGTCGTAGTCGTTATAGATCTCGTTGCCGAGTCCCTCAAGCGAGAATTCTGGGAATTCGTCACGCGGCGAGTAGCCGAGACGTTCGTCGGCATACACACGCTTCATGTAGTATGCCCAGATAGGAAGCGCTGCTGCGGCACCCTGACCAATACCTGTGGATGCAAAGTGGATGTCGCGCTCTTCACCACCTACCCAGCAGCTCGTTACCAGACGCGGAACAAGTCCTACGAACCACGCGTCGGCATTGTCGTTTGTCGTACCCGTCTTCGCTCCGATGCGCGCTCCGGAGGCCGCACCAAGCAGTCCACTGACACGCCGCGCCGTACCGGATCTAGCTACGCCTTGCAGCATATCGAGCATCTCGGCCGCACTAACCTCATCGATGACCTGATTCTGACGCGGTTGGAAGTCGGCAATCACGTTACCCTGATTGTCTTCGATACGCGTCACGAGCAAAGGTGCGCTGCGAAGTCCGCCGTTGACAAACATCGTATATGCGCTTGCGAGCTCACATGCCGTAATGTCGCAGGTGCCAAGACAAAGTGCCATTGAGGGCTGTATATCGGGGTTCATGATGCCAGCTTCGTGGAGGAGTTTCTCTAAGCGACGTCCACTGGGATCAACCTCCGACATTATGCCGGCAGTAATCCAGTTGTTCGACTGTGCCAAACCCCAGCGCAAAGGCATACGCGAACCATAGCATGCACGGCTACCGTTACGCGGTGTCCAGCCGCCATAGCTTCGCTGCACGTTTAGAACTGTATAGTCCGGAGTAAGGCCGTCTTCCATAGCAAGGCTATATACGAAAGGCTTCATCGTCGAACCCACCTGTCGGCGTCCGACCATACCCATGTCGTACTGGAAGTGCTTAAAGTCCATACCTCCGACATACGCCTTGACGTGTCCGTTGCTGGGGTCGATGGATACGAGTGCGGAGCGCAAAAAACTCTTGTAGTAGAGAATGGAGTCTATTGGCGTCATCGTTGTATCGACCTCGCCGTGATATGTAAAGACGTTCATCTCCGTTGGAGTGCGGAAAGCCTGTTCTATTTCCTCGTCAGAGGCTCCTGCTGCCTTCATATTGCGATACCTCTCGCTACGTTTCACACTACGCTGTATAAGGGCGTTTGCCTTTTGGCGCGTGACACCGATATAGGGGAATGTCCCTCCTGAGCTTGCGCGCTGTGCATTAAACTGGCGCTGCAGGTATTTTGCCACATGTTGCTGCATAGCCTCCTCGGCGTATGTCTGCATGCGGGAGTCGACAGTGGTATATACCTTCAAGCCATCGGTATAGAGATTATAATGCTTGCCGTTGTGCTTAGTGTTCTTTTTGCACCACCCATAGAGAGGATTCTGCTGCCAGTTTATAGAGTCCTCGTAGAATTGCTGCCTCTGCCAGTCGGCATAGTTGGAGCGTTCGGGCTTGTCGGCCATCATTATCCTACGCAGATATTCGCGCAGATAAGGCGCTGGTCCCGTCTTGTGGTCTTGTCTGTGGAAGTCGGTCTCTACAGGCGTTGCCTTTGCTGCCGATGCCTCAGCTGCCGTCAGGTATCCAGCCTTCTCCATTTGGTCGAGCACAACATTGCGACGTTCAAGGCAGCGCTCGGGATGGCGTATGGGATTATAGTATGCGGGATTCTTACACATTCCCACAAGGAGTGCAGCCTCAGGAAGCGTGAGTTTATGAGGAAGCTTGTTGAAGTACACTTTTGACGCTGAGCGCACGCCGACTGCATTGTAGAGGAAGTCGAAGTGGTTGAGATAGAGCGTCATAATCTCCTCTTTCGTGTAGTTGCGCTCCAACTCAACGGCTATCACCCACTCAATAGGCTTCTGCAACAGGCGCTCCAGCGTACTCTGCGCAGCCTTTGAGTATAGCTGTTTCGCAAGCTGCTGAGTGATCGTACTGCCACCACCTGCCGACTTCTGGCGTAGAATGCCTCGCTTCAGTATCGCGCGGCCAAGAGCACGAAAATCCACACCGGTATGCTCATAAAAGCGAACGTCCTCGGTGGCAATGAGTGCGTGGAATACGTATGCCGAGATACTGTCGAAGGTAACATACTCGCGATTTGCATTCTGCGACCACGTGCCGAGAGTCTTACCGTCGGCACTTATCAACTGCGAGGAATACTTGTCAATAGGGTTCTGCAAGTCAGCAAGTTCGGGCATATATCCTATCCAGCCCTTGTCGATGGCAATGACCCCAACGCCTATCATCACGACGCTGAAAAGGAACAGCGCCCACATGGTGCAAACAAACTTTTTTCTCATTATTTCCTTATGCTTGTATGCGCTCGTATGCGCACATATCGGAAGCAAATTTACGAAGAATATGCGAAAACACAAAGCATCTCTGCTTTTTTTGCATAATTTGACATTTCGAGGATGTTAAATGCACGCAGTTGCAAGAGGGGCGTTACGGCGTGACAGTGTGACAGTTCTCAAAAGGGTTATGCAAGGGTGAAAATCAAACTCTATATTTATATATAAATATAGAAAGTAATTTTGGGTCTGCGAAAGGTTGCTTGGGAACTGTCACACTGTAACGCTGTCACAACTGCCACCGATTCTGTTTGACAGCCTTATTGCTTCCCAGACACAGTTAATATCCGTTTTGCTCAACAAATTGACACGCTCCGAAGGGACTTGACATCGCCCCTAAAACACCACCATTGTGTCGAAGTACGCATCTCCGGCCAACGACATCAGCATCTGGTTGGAACAAGAAGGCATTTCGATGATTTTTTGAGGCATCTTATTTGATTCTGAAGCACTTTTGATTGCCGCGCTCCACGGACACCCCGCATTGCATAACACCAACATAAACATATGTTATACAAAATATTATATCAGAATATGAAAGTATATGTACAAGCGTTCATTTTTGCCCTGAAAAGACTTTTCCACAGCCGCCCAAGCCTTGTCTGAAAATTAAAAAGAATTTCAGTTGTAGATACGCGCGGTTTTTATTACTTTTGCACACAATTTCGCATCTAAAACTGATGAATTGCATATTACACATAGAGACATCGACGGACAGCACAAGCGTAGCACTGTCTCAAGGCGGCGCAATCCTTGCCGAGGAAGAGGTGCGCGAAGCCATGCGTGCCGCCACCGACGCTGCACCAATGGCCGACCGCATGCTGAGCTTCGCAGACAGCCACGCCATACCCCTTGATGCCGTTGCCGTAAGCGCCGGTCCTGGATCATACACGGGACTGCGCATCGGAACGTCGCTCGCCAAGGGCTTAGCCTACGGACGCGGAGTAAAGCTGCTGAGTGTGCCAACGCTGGAGCTGCTTTGCGTGCCCATACTACTGGGAGAAGAACTTCCCGAAGACGCCCTCCTGCTACCGATGCTGGATGCCCGCCGCATGGAAGTGTATGCCGCCATCTACGACCGTGCCCTGCATCCCATACGGAAGGTGCAACCCGACATCGTGGATGAAGCCACATACGCCGAGTTCCTCGATCGCCCACTATACTTCTTTGGCCCTGGTGCCGAAAAGTGCCACACCATGCTCGAGTCACTCGGAGCACACTACCTCGGTTGCGAACCTCCTCTGGCACGATGGATGATGCCGTTGGCCGAACAGCGCATGCTGCGTGGAAAGACCGAGGACATAGCATACTTCGAGCCTACATACCTGAAAGAGGGAGTTAGAAACACCCCACAAAACACATAATCCGAATAATCTAAAAACTGAATACCCAGAAAATGTTTGAGAACAACCATATTCCCCTGAAGATGCCCGAATATGGGCGCCTTGTACAGAAGATGGCGGAACACGCAAAGGAAATTGAAGACCGCCAAAGACGCCAACTCTACGCTGAACGCATCATCAAAGTTATGGCGCGACAGTTGCCGCGACAGAAAAACACCCAAGAAGCCAACCGCAAACTCTGGGACCACCTTGCATACATCACCGACTACAATCTCGATGTGGATTATCCGTTCGTGATTCAACGTCGCGACCAACAGCCGCGCCCCGAAAAGATTCCGTATCCGAGGACAAAGATTCGCTACCGCCACTACGGGCACCTCATTGAGCAGGCTATCATGAAGGTTGCGGAAATGCCAGAAGGGCCACGACGCGCTAAACTACAGCAACAAGTGGCAACACGCATGAAGCGACACCTCCTCACGTGGAAAGGCGACGGAGTTTCCAACGAAAAGGTATTACGCGACATGGAACGATACAATACAACAGAATGACGCTATGAGCCAATTTAAGATAGAAGGCGGACACCCGCTAAAAGGAGAAATACGCCCACAAGGTGCTAAGAACGAAGCCCTTGAACTCATTGCCGCCACACTACTGACGGAAGAGGAAGTCAGACTTGAGAACGTCCCCGACATTTTGGATGTCAACAACCTGCTACGCCTCATTGCCGACATGGGAGCAAGCGTTCAACGCACAAATGGCAGTAGCGTAAGCATTTGTGCTCGCGACCTCAACCTCGACTACATGCAGAGTCAGGAGTTCCTCTCCCGCTGCCAGAAGTTGCGCGGCAGCGTACTTCTGCTCGGGCCGCTGCTCGCACGCTACCATCGCGCCGCAATCTCTAAGCCTGGCGGCGACAAGATAGGACGACGCCGCCTCGACACGCACTTCTACGGATTCAAGAAACTTGGAGCCACATTCGGCTACCAAGACGACATCTTCGAGATACGATGCCCCGAAGGACTCAAAGGTGGCTATATGCTGCTCGACGAGGCAAGTGTCACGGGTACGGCGAACGTCATCATGGCAGCAACGCTGGCAAAAGGCACGACGACAATATATAATGCCGCATGCGAACCCTACATACAGCAGCTCTGTCGATTGCTCTGCAAAATGGGAGCGCGTATCAGCGGAATTGCATCGAATCTCCTCACAATCGAAGGCGTAGAAAAACTTCACGGTGCCGAACTGCGTGTTTTGCCCGACATGATTGAAGTGGGAAGCTTCATCGGTATGGCAGCTATAGCGGGAGAAGGCATTACTATCAAGGACGTCTCCTACCCCGACCTCGGCATCATCCCCGACTGCTTCCGACGCCTCGGCATTACGGTAGAGCGTCGCGGCGACGACATCTACATCCCCCGCCACGAGCACTACGAGATAGAGAGCTTCATCGATGGCAGTATCATGACACTTGCCG
>ONWB01000064.1 GCA_900321445.1 uncultured Prevotellaceae bacterium
GCCAAGCTCGAGCTTGGCTTCGTCGCTCATCATCTCCTTCGTCCATTCGGGTTCGAAGACGAGGTTCACCTTTGCCTCGCTGACACCCTCGACGGCGGAGACGCGTTGGCGTACGTCCTCGGCGATGAAGTCGGCGGCGGGGCAGTTGGGGGCTGTCAGCGTCATGTCGAGTTCGAGGTGGCCATCGTCGTCGAGGTCGATGCGATAGATGAGGCCGAGGTTATATACATCGACGGGTATCTCGGGGTCGTAAACGGTTTTCAGCACCTCCACGATGCGCTCTTCTGTTTGGAACTTGTCCATGCTGTTTTTGCTGTATAAGGGATGATTTTTATGTTTTGGGTCGCAAAATTGGAAAGAAAACATGATATAACCAAAGGAAAGACGTATTTTTGCAGCATGAAGAAGGCTATTTTCCCTGGAAGCTTCGACCCGTTTACGGTGGGACACGCCAATATCGTGGCGCGTGCGCTTCCCCTGTTCGACAGGATTGTCATCGGCGTTGGCATCAACGCTGGAAAGAGTGCCCTCTACGGCGCCGAGGAGCGCGTGGAGCGCATTCGCCGCATCTATGCTGGCGACGACCGCATAAGCGTCGTATGCTACGACGACCTGACTGTGGACCTCGCACGCCGCGAGGGTGCCGACGTCATTGTGCGCGGCGTGCGCGGCACCAAGGACTTCGAATACGAGCGCGAGGTGGCAGCAGCGAACCGCCGCCTGGCAGGCATCGAGACCGTGCTGATACCCTGCGACGAGAACCTCGCATGCGTATCCTCGAGCCTCGTACGCGAACTAATCGCCCACGGGCGCGACGTGACGGAGTTCCTGCCAGCAGAGAAACAAACCATTTAATCTGACAATTGGACGATTTACAATCTGACAATTTTCGGAGGACTCGGAATCGTCAAATCGTCAGATTCATTGAGCCTTGCAGTGCACGTCAGCCCTGAGGGAAGAAGTTCCGAAGTGGCTGGGGCACGATTGGTAAGGCGAACTAATGGTCAATCCTCAATGGTCAATTTTTTCACGAACCAGATTAAACTTCCCCCTACGGAGGGCATCAAAGGAGAAAAATATGATGAACAACAGACATTCTATAAAATACCTGCTCTCGTGCATGTTGGTGGCTGTGCTTTCCAGCACGCTGACGACATCATGCGCGCAAGGCTTGAACAACATCGACGTTGACCAGCTACGCAAGCTACAGATGGCGCAGGTGGCGATAGCCTCCATGTACGTTGACAGCGTTGACCAAAGCAAACTGACGGAGTACGCCATTCGCGGCATGCTCGACAAGCTCGACCCACACTCCTCATATACCGATGCTGACGA
Organism: uncultured Prevotellaceae bacterium; assembly: GCA_900321445.1. Lineage (GTDB taxonomy): Bacteria > Bacteroidota > Bacteroidia > Bacteroidales > Bacteroidaceae > Alloprevotella. The sequence continues at coordinate 1,336 of ONWB01000064.1, forward strand.
GACGCGCCGCATGACGGAACCCCTTGAGGGAAACTTCGACGGCATAGGCGTGCAGTTCAACGTGTTGGAAGATACGCTCGTGGTCATCCAGACCGTACGCAAGGGACCAAGCGAAAAGGTCGGCATACTCAGTGGCGACCGCATCGTGGCCGTTGACGACGAGCCCATTGCGGGTGTGAAAATGGCGCGCGAGGACATGATGAAGCGACTGCGCGGAAAGAAAGGTACGAAGGTGAACCTCACCATCATACGCCGCGACGTCAGCGAACCGCTACACTTCCTTGTCGTGCGCGACAAAATTCCTGTAAACACCCTCGACGCCGCATACATGATAGCACCTGGCGTGGGATACATACGCCTCGACCGCTTCGGAGCCCCCAGCGCAACGGAGGTTCACGATGCGCTGAAGAAACTGAAGGCCGAGGGCATGAAGAGCCTCATCTTCGACCTCACGATGAACACGGGTGGATACCTCGAGGCCGCCTTCGACATTGCCAACGAATTTCTCGACAAGGGTAACCTCGTAGTATATACCGAAGGAACAAACGCTGAGCGCAACACCTTCGAGGCACGCGGAGGCGGCGAGTTCCGAAAGGGCAAGCTCGTCATACTCGTCGACGAATATACGGCTTCGGCGTCCGAAATCGTCAGCGGAGCCGTGCAGGACCACGACCGCGGCACTATCGTAGGCCGCCGCACCTTCGGCAAGGGGCTCGTTCAGCGCCCCATTCCCCTACCCGACGGCTCAATGATACGCCTCACCATCGCCCACTACTACACACCCTCGGGACGCTGCATACAAAAGCCATACGTCAAAGGGCAGCGCGAGGACTACGACCAAGACCTCATGAACCGCTTCAACCACGGCGAGCTTATCAGCATCGATTCCGTACACCTCGACTCGACAAAAGTGTACCAGACCCTGAAAAAGAAGCGCACTGTGTATGGCGGCGGAGGAATTATGCCAGACATCTTCGTACCTCTCGACACCACGACATACACGAAGTTCTACCAAGCCCTGCGACGCGCCAACATCATCAACGACAAGGCCTTGCGCTACGTAGATGAGCACCGCACCGAACTTCGCAGCATGTACCCCGACGCGCAGACATTCATCAAGGAATTCGAGGTGCCGCAAAGCCTCGTCGATGACGTACTAAAGCAGGGTAAGGAGAAAAAGCTCGAAGCAAGGGACGACGCAGAACTCGCCGCCACCATCGACGACCTGCGCTTCATGCTGAAGGGACTAATCATCTACGACGTCTTCGACCGCAACGAATACTTCATGTTCATAAACCAGCGCAACGACATTGTGAAACAAGCTCTTAAAGAGCTAAAGCGTCAGTGAGCTCTGCAGCCGTTGTCAGCCCCGAATGGCGAAGCTATGAGGTGGCTGGGAGGCGATTAGTAGAGCGAGCTAACGATATTGTGAAACAAGCACTTAAGACGTTAAACAATAAACAATAACCAAAGTGCGGCGGTGAATAACGGTTAACGGTTATTGGTTATACCCATAGACAAGCGTTATCAAAAAACAAATAAAATGAAAACGAACATCCTTACATGCGTCCTCCTCGGAGGAGCAATGCTGGCAGCAACAAGTTGCGTCAGCAAGGCGAAATTTGCAGAAGTGCAAAACGAAAATACCGAGCTGAAGGCGGCACTCGCCGACTACAACACGCGCTACGCCACACTCTCCAGTCAGAACGATGCCACACGCCTACAGCTCGCACAGAGCCAGGGTACGGCAAGCAGCTTGCAGCAGCGCCTCGACGATGAGCAGCGTCGCAACGCAGAACTGCGCGCCGACTACGCACGCCTCCAAGAGTCGCTGAGCCAGAGCATAGCGCAGAACTCGCAAGGAAACGTCAACATCTCGAAGCTCGTGGACGAAATCAACGCCTCCAACCGCTTCATCAAGCAACTCGTGGACGCCAAGTCAAAGAGCGACTCGCTGAACATGGTGCTCACAACAAACCTCACGCGCTCACTCACGCGCGACGAACTGCAGGAAGTAGATGTGCAGGTACTGAAAGGTGTCGTATATATCTCCCTCGCCGACAACATGCTATACAAGAGCGGAAGCTACGAAATAAACTCCCGCGGCCACCAGACGCTCTCGAAGATTGCGAAAATCATCTGCGACTACAAGGACTACGATGTACTCGTGGAAGGCAACACAGACCCTGTGCCCATCAGCCGCACAAACATCCGCAACAACTGGGATCTCTCATGCCTGCGTGCAGCAAGCGTAGTAATCGCCCTACAGGAGAAATATGGTGTTGACCCCTCACGCCTCACGGCGGGCGGACGCGGCGAATACAACCCCATTGCCGACAACGATACGGAACTCGGTCGCCAGCGCAACCGCCGCACGCAAATCATCATCACACCAAAGCTCGACCAGTTCATGGAGCTCATCGAGCAAGCTCCCGAGAACGATTAGCCGTTAACCATTGAACATTGAACATTAAGTTATGCCAAAGGTCTGCAATCCTCATGTTTTTCCCTTTGAGGTAACGGAGTTATAAACGAATGGTCAATGGTCAATGATTAAATGGTCAATGGTTGACGTATCGCAACTGTACTGATAGGCTGGGACGCGAGGACGTAGATATCATGTCAGCACCCTGCCCCGTTGTACTTACATTGAAATACTTTGTCCATCCCGCACTGGCAGAAAGCGTCAGTGCGGGTGTTATTTTGCACTCACCTAATGCCACGAGGCGCATGCCATGATAATAGAACGCCGATGTTCCAAAGCTGTGGAGCAAACGCGGCTCGTAGGCATAGACAGCGGCGTCGTAAGCATCGGTATAGAACAGCGCAGCAAAGGCTTTCGCCTGCCATGTTGGCGCAGGCCTCCACGTACAGCGCAAGGCCACAAGCCTACCCCACTTGTCAGCATCAGTCTGTCGTCCAGCGAGCGTAGCATCAAGCGTGGCGTAGATGTCTAACTTCTCCGACTTCCACCCTCCTTGCATGCGCCAGCGATGGCGATAAGTATAGTCGATAATGTTTCTACCAGTGACGTTGCGCTGGCGCGTCTTCATCTTGTAACGAAAAAGAAGCGAAACGCGAGATGAAGGTTCGTACGTTCCTTCTGCGAGTAGTTCCAACCCTCTTGAACTCTTGTTGCAATAGTACGTTGGCTTGGGGAAATAGAAGGCGTCGGCATAGGCACGCAAGGCAAGCCTTCGCAGGCCAACGTATCGTACACCGAGCATGATGCCGTGCTCGTTGCTTACACGCGAGGCCTCTTGGAATGTTGCACCAAAAGGTGCGACGAAACGCGGCGAAATGTTGCGATGTTGCAACGTCAGCGTCAGTTCCTGATGAGGACGGAAGTATATGGTATTGGTAACGGCGAGGTGTAATTTCGCATCAGCAGCAGCCTCGCCAGCGAAAGCCCAATGTCGGCTGCGCCGAATGTTCCAGTGTAGCGAAAAGGCTGCGAGGTTGTCGCCACGAAAATAATACTTGCTGTACTTGCGTGGTTCAGGGCTGACGGGCTTCGAATAATGGCCGAAGAACGTGCCCATTCCAATGTCCCATCCCCGTCCTCCTAGCTCTGCATGTGCGCCTGCAACAAACATGCCTACAGCATCCTTGCGTTGTATCTCAACATCTGTGCGATGTAGGCCCGTCGTAAGCAGAGAGCGGACAGTATCTCCATCTATGCGTGCGTCAAGTGTGCGATAGGATGCAAAGCCAGCAAGCCGCCACGAGCCCACACGCCACAATATGGCGCCACCACGCATGAAGTTATTCTCCTCTCCCGACGTGTGTGGTGCAAAGATGCTCCCCGTACGCCGCGGAGCATCGAGAATCGTGCCAAAGGAATTCATGAAGCGATGCCCCATTACGAGCCCCTGTCCCCAACTCAAGCGATAGTCGCCGAAGATGATATCTGTGCGCTCGTCGTTGCTCCTCGACCAAAAGTAGGCGGAGGTATAGTCGAAAGGGATATTTCCACGCGCAGCAAAGGGCTCACCCCTGTCATGTTGTAAAGTCAGCCCGTAGCGCAGGTTGCGACGCCAGCGATAGCGATAGCGTAGTATGCCGCCAACAGGCTGGCCAAGAAAAACGCGGTTGTTGTCATGAAGCTTTTCACCAGGATTGAAATTCCTGTCGCCTTCGCGCCGATAGAACGGAACGTCGATGCGACCTTCTATCTCCGTGCGTCCTGAGAGAAGCTTTTCCTTCAGCCCTACAGGTTCCAGCTGCAAGGGCTCCACCTTGATGAATAGCGATAGGTAGCGGCGGATGGCGTAGTCTGTACCACTGACAAACATCAGTTCGCCCTTTGAGGCAAAGCCCCCCACCCTTTCGCGATACGACAGTATGGAGTCGGCAATGGCTTCACTCAGAAACGGCAAATCCAAAAGTTGTTCCCGCGAGGCGGTATTGATGTTTAGCGGGTTGCTGGCAAGTTCCTCAAGCATCTCGTAGGTATCGTCGCTGATATCCTCATCGCCACGTCCTAAAAACTCTTCCGCAAATTCGTCCCATGTGAGCCACGGCTCGGCGGTCTGCCCATGCGCCAAGCCAATAGTGAGCCACAAGAAAAGTAAAAGACTTGCCCCTCTTATGGCATGGAAGGGGCAAGTCCGTATTTTGTACATCAAGTTGTATTTATCCCAAGTACTTCGTCAATATCTTTATGTTGTCGGCTTCGCGCAGGCGTCGCAATGCGCGTTCCTTAATCTGACGCACGCGCTCGCGCGTAAGCCCAAGCGAACCAGCCACTTCCTCTGCCGTCATCTCGTTGCGTCCGATACCAAACAACATCTTCAGCACGAGGCGCTCACGCTCGGAGAGGGTCTGCAATGCGGCATCGAGGTCGCTGCTCAGCGACTCTTTCTCCATTTGGTTGTCGGTGCCAGGGGCGTTCTCGTCCGTCATGATGTCGATGAGGGAGTTTGAGTCGTCGTCCTGGAAGGGTGCATCAACGCTCACCTTCTTACCATTTGTGCCAAGTGCGTCTTGAACCTTTTGGACGTCAGTGTCGAGGATTTCAGCAAGTTCCTGTACGCTGGGACGACGCTCATTCTTCTGTTCAAAGCTGACAATAGCTTTCGTCAGCTTGCTCTGGAACCCCACTTGGTTGAGCGGCATGCGTACGATGCGGCTCTGCTCGCTGATAGCCTGCAGGATACTCTGACGTATCCACCATACGGCGTAGGATATGAACTTGAAGCCACGCGTTTCGTCAAACTTCTGTGCTGCTCGTATCAGGCCGAGATTTCCCTCATCAATGAGGTCGTTAAGGGCAAGCCCCTGGTTCTGGTACTGCTTCGCCACGCTGACGACGAAGCGGAGATTTGCGCGCGTTAGTTTTTCAAGGGCTTCACGGTCACCGTGGTGTATGCGCTGTGCGAGTTCCACCTCCTCGTCAGTGGAGATTAGTTCCTCGCGGCCTATCTCCACGAGGTATTTGTCAAGCGCCGCACTTTGGCGGTTCGTAATGCTCTTATTGATTTTTAGTTGTCTCATACTATTTTATCTGACAATTTACTATTTGACTATTTATTGTGACGAGTTATGAGTGACAAGCGACGAACCCGATACCAACAGCGGCGATACAGCTCGTAACTCGTAACTTGTCACTGGACATGTTACTTGTTACTTGTCTCTCATTATAATTATTTTCGCGCTTACGAGGTGCAAAATTAAGGACATTGAAATTAAGTCGCCACTATTTTGGGTGTTTTCATCAAAAAAAAATTACTTTTGCGCACAATTATTAGAAAAAATCATGAAACGTTTGCTCATAATGGCGGCGCTCTGCATTGTTATAGTGTCAGCAGCAGCCCAGCAGGCCACTGTCGTGCATCGCTCGAAGACGGTGTTCCAGTACGACGATTTTCAGGTGGGGCGCGTCTTGCAACCCTTCGGACGCTACGTCAACGACACTCTGAATATTCTACTTAAGGACGCCTCGCTGTGCTTCCGCCGTGGTGATAAGATTTACGCCGCCGACGTAAGCCACGTGCTTGGCGTGCGCTTCGACAGCATTGAATACAAGCGTGTCGGCACGCAGATGGGACTCGTTGTGGCACAACGCGGCTACAACTTCCTCGTGCGCGTGACAACGATAGACAAGAAGAAATATCAGGAAGAAACGCGCGGCGGCGAGAATCTGCCTTTCTTTGAGATTCTCCCTGAGCAGGGAGGCGGATTCTTCATGGAACTCGACCGCGAACCGTTGCGCGAGTATGAACAGGGAATACCTCTGAAGGAGACTTTCTACTTCCTGAATCGTGGCGAGGTGATTCCCGCTGTGGAGTCGAAGTTTAAAAAACATGTGCGCCCAGAAATGAAACAGGCCTTCAAGAATCTCATGGAAGACCGCTTCTGGAGCTGGCGCGACGAGAAATCGCTCACGCAACTGCTGATGTACCTACCTGAATGAGAGTTTATTTTCAGTGACGAGTGACGAGCTACGAGTTTCACAGCCGCTTATTGGTATATCAGGCTCGTCGCTCGTCACTTGTCTATTGGCATATAGCGTCCATACACTCTGTCATCACACGCCCGCACTTCAATGACGAAATGCGGGATTTTTTATTAAAGCACTTGACTTTTTGTCACTTTCCCCGCCAAAAACCTTGCGTGTATCAAAAGTTTTAATACTTTTGCGCGCCATTAGAAACCAAACAACATTAAATAGTTTTTGCTATGTTTAAGAAAATCTTACTCACCCTTCTCCTTGTCATACCTGCAGGTGTGGCGATGGCAGACGACTATCCGTACTTCGCGTTCCAAACCTCCAACGGCGAGACGAAAACGCTGAGCGTAACTGGATTGAAAATCACATTCTCAAACGGCAACATCGTGGCCACAAACGAGGAAGGTGCCAACTTCACAGCAAGCATTGAGTCGCTCGCAAAGATGTACTTCTCATCTACCGCCACAGGCATTGATGCCATCGCAGAGTCTGTCGCAGCCGAAGGAGAAATCTACAATGTTCAAGGTGTACGCGTTGGACGTACTGATGAAATGGGCGAAGTGCGCGGACTACCAGAGGGTGTGTACGTAGTAAAGCGAGATGGAAAGACACGTAAAGTCCTTGTAAAATGAAACGCCTTTCCCTATTCTTCCTTGCACTTGCCCTCGCATTGAGCGCAGCGGTTGCTCAAACTCTAAACGTGAGAGTGGGAGGCGTGGTGTATCAGGTGCCTGCCAGCCATACGGAGGACATCACCTTCACTGACGTATCTACACTCTCGCTGCTGGGGAAATCGTTCGCCATCAGCGAAATAAGTGAAATATACGTGGACAATGCCACGGTGACAGAAAACCAAGTGGGCATCGCATACGATGGAGCCACTGCACTGGTCACCGTTCCATATAATATAATGAGCCTACTCACCGTCAAGGTGTCTGGTGCCGACGTTAGCATCTCGCAGAGCAGCAGCTTGGCAGAAGAAGTCAGCTATGTGCTCAGTGGCAGCACTACGAATGGCTCTTTCACGACGGACGGCAGTTTCAAAGCTACCATCGTGCTTGACGGTGTCACGCTGACAAGCCAGACGGGAGCCGCCATCACCATCGACAACAGTAAGCGTATCAACGTGGAGGTGAATGGCACAAACACGCTTGCCGATGCTGCTTCCGGTTCGCAGAAAGCATGCTTCTATATCAAGGGACATGCCGAGTTTTCAGGTAGCGGAACTCTAAACATCACTGGTAATGCAAAGCACGCATACCGCAGCAACGAATATACGCAGCTGAAAAAGAAGTTCACAGGTAAACTGAACGTCCTCGGCGCAGCATCTGACGGTCTGCATGTCCAGCAATACTTCCAGCAGAATGCAGGCAATGTAACAATACAAGGCGTGGGCGGCGACGGCGTAGAAGTGGAGTTCGACAAAGATGACGACAACGTCATAAAGACTGACGAAGAGAATACTGGCCAAATTGTTATCAAGGGTGGTACTCTGGACATCACGACCACGGCAGACGCATGCAAGGGGCTGAAAGCCGAAGGAAACGTGGAGATTCAGGACGGCACGCTTACAATAACGCAGAGCGGAGGTCTCGAAGTCACTGACGACCTAAGCTATACGACAGCCGTAAAATCAGATAAGGACATCAACATCACAGGCGGTACCATTACCATAAACAACACTGCCGACGGCGGTAAGGGACTAAGTGCTGACGGCAATGTATATATTGACGAGAGCAATACCACAACCATCATTGACATAACGGCAAATGGCAAGGGTGGTACTGCCGAGACCACGTCTGGCGGAACCACAGAGGAGCCTGCGAAGTCATACAAAGTATATGTCAGCATACCCTCTTCTGGTGGTGGCCCTGGTGGTGGCTCTCGCGCATGGTCAAAGCTCTATCTCTACAAGAGCGACGGCACATTGGTGCAACAGCTTACGAACACCATTACTAAGTCCAGCGGATATAGCAACATCACCTTCTACTACTACGACTTCAAAACGGCTGGCGACGGCGAAACTACCTATTATTTCAAGTCCGACGACTACACCTCTGGCATGGGCGGCGGCACGACGTACTCCATCCAATCCGTATCGTTCCTCGCTCCCTCAGATGGTCAGGACATATACTACTCTATCACGAACAGCTATCAGACCAGCGGCACGACGCGCACGTACCAAATTTCAGACGTGACGACATCCTATGGCGGTAGCAGCGACCTGAGCGAGGATAACGGGACGTCATATAATGCTGCAGGCATAAAGGCTGACGGCAACCTGACAATCGCAGCAGGCACGGTAAAAGTGAAGAATAGCGGAGCCATGAGCAAGAGCCTCAAGTCGAAAGCCACATGCACCATCGGCGGCGGAACTGTAACACTCACTCCGAGCGGAGCCATGCAGGTAATCAACAGCGACGCATCCTATAGCAGCGGCATAAAGGCCGAAACCTTCACCCTCTCTGGCGGAACTCTCGACATTACTGCAAGCGGAGCTGCGGGCAAAGGCATCTCCGTCACAAACATGACAACTGACGGCGGCACACTCACCATTATTGCATCAGGTGTAGGTCAGACACTCTCCAACAACCGCTATACGGCGAAGGCCATCAAAACTGATGGTAACCTGGCGCTGAACGCTGGCGAAATCACCGTTACCACAACACAGGCTGGCGGCAAGGGCATCAAGGTTAATGGTGCCTACACGCAGGGTACGTCTGATGGCAATGGCCCCAAACTAACCATCAACACGCAGGGCGGGCGCTTCGGCACAAGCTCG
>ONWB01000188.1 GCA_900321445.1 uncultured Prevotellaceae bacterium
ATCGCAGGTCGTAGCACACCTGAAGAAGGAAACGAACTCCGCGCCACGTTGTGATGATACGCTTCTCTCCAGCAGCGAATCCGTCCTTTTCTCCTGCATATCCGAAGAGGTGGCGCTTGTCGTAGTAGTCGTAGCTACCGTCTGGATGAACAAAGTATAGTCGGTTCCTTAAGTGGGGTTTTGCCTGCGAATACTTTTCGTTTTCAACGACAACAACGCTTCCAGCTACGGCAGCGTCGCGCAGCCGAGCCTCGCGCAGCATCCATTCAAGTATGCGGTGTGAATGTTCCTCGGCATGTTCTTTGGTTCCTTCAGCCATAAAGCCAGTGGCGAAAGTTTCTGCCAAAACGTAGAGGTCTGCTGCGGGCTGGCAATCCATTAGTGACTTGATATGCTGAAGGTTTTCTTCCAGCGCGTTCCACTTGATGTCGTGTTGTATGATGGAAATTCTCATGTTGTCGCGTATTCTTTCATGCAAAAATACAAAAATCCCCCATTCCTGCGCATGAAATCCCAGTTTATTCGTACTTTTGTCTTCAAAATCCGAACAGTTATGAAACAATTTGATTGGGCAGAAGACATTGAAGGCGCCGTCACCGTGTGTGATGCAGAAGGAAAAGTCGTGTATATGAATAAACGTTCACGCGAAACCTTCAATAAGGATGGGCAAACGATGGTTGGCAAGAGCCTGTACCCCTGTCACAACGAGCGATCGCAGGAAATCATCCGCGATATGCTGGAGAACGACCGTCCCCATTGCTATACCATCTCAAAGCATGGCCAGCGCAAACTCATCTATCAGACTCCTTGGCGTGAGAAAGGCGAAGTAAAGGGCTTGGTAGAGTTTTCCTTCGTCATCCCAGAGGAAATGCCGCACTACGACAGGGGATAGCGGCAGGGAATTTACAAAATTTGCAAAATCCTTAAGCCAGGAAGTCCTTGATGCGCGGGAGTTGTGCCGTAGCGAGGGCATATCCCTGATTATACGCTTCCTTCATGAGGTGGCGGTTGTGGGAAATGCGCCCAACGGACAAGGGTTTTTCTGGGCAAAGAATCAGGGCTTTGCCCAAAGCTTCCTGCTCGGCGATATATTTCAGCTCGTCGTTGTACATTTCGTGGCGACGCTCCCACGCAGCCAGAAATTTAGGATAGTGGCGAAGGCGGTTGCGTATAATCCGTAGGTGGCGCAGGGGCTGTTTCTGGAAGTCTGAGGGCTGGGTCAGAACGACGATGTTTCGCCCGAAGCCCTGTTCTTGGAAATAGAGTAGGGGAATGGAGTCGGCGATGCCGCCATCGAGAAGTTGCCTGTCGCCGATGTTCACGACGCGTGAAACAATAGGCATTGACGACGAGGCTAATATCCAATCGAGCATGTCGTTGCTGTATTTGTCGAAGCGCTTATATACGGCGTCTCCCGTTTGCACGTCGGTGGCTACGAGGTGAAACTCCATAGGATTTGTGTCGAATGTGTCGATGTCGAAAGGGTCTAATTGTAGTGGCAATTTGTAGTAGGCGAATTGTGGACCAAAGATGCCGCCTGTTGTTAGTAGCGACCAAAGGCTGCAATATCGCGGGTCGTGGGCATAGCGCAGATTATAGCGTAGCACGCGCCCCTCTTGGCGACTTTTGTAGTTGCATCCGAAACATGCTCCTGCCGATACGCCGACAACTCCGTCGAAGTTCACTCCATGCGCCATCAGCGCGTCCATGACTCCCGCAGAGAACAATCCGCGAAGAGCACCTCCTTCGAGCACTAATCCTTTTTTCATATTGTTTTTGTTGGAAAATAATGTGGGGAGACGTGGTGTTATAGTTGTTTTACTATTAAGCGTTTGCCATGATTGTCTTGAAGTGTCAGTTTCTTCTGCAAAAATACTTATTCCTGCGTACTTTCGTGCAAAAGTAGATAATATTTCTGTAAATAATCCTATGTTGAGGCGTGGCATATTGTGAAAGATTTCCTATTTTTGCTCCCCCAAAAAAGAGAAAACTCATGCCAACACCAAGAAAACAAACGCGTTCGAATGTCGCGAAAAACGTGAATACCGCACCATTGCAGGACGAATACGGCCATCTTCAGCCACAGGACCTGAAACTTGAGGAAGCCGTGCTGGGTGCACTACTTGTAGAGAAGAACGCATATTACCAGATTGCCGACATCCTTAAGCCGGAGTCGTTCTACGAAAAAAAACACCAGGTAATTTTCGAGGCTATACGCCGCCTGTATATCGAGGAAAAGCCGTTGGATATCCTCACCGTCACGGAGGAACTCCGTAGGGTGGGAAAGCTGGAGAGTGCCGGCGGACCATTCTATATCACGCAGCTGAGCGGCGGCGTGACGAGTAGTGCGCATATAGAGTATCATGCTCGCATTATCGCCCAGAAAGCCCTCGCGCGCGACCTTATTACTTTCACGTCGAAGATTCAGACAAAGGCGTTTGATGCGACGACGGATGTCGATGAGCTGATGCAGGAGGCTGAGGGCGAACTGTTTGAGCTCTCTCGCTCCAACATGAAGCAGGACTTTGTGCAGATAGATCCTATTTTGAAGGAGGCTGTCGAGAATCTGAGAAAGGCGGCGGCGCGCCCCGATGGCATGAGTGGCATCGCGTCGTTGTTTACGGATTTAGACAGGATAACAGCGGGATGGCAGAAGAGCGACCTCATCATTGTTGCGGCGCGCCCTGCTATGGGTAAGACGGCCTTCGCCCTGACGATAGCGAAGAACGTCGCCATAGACCAGAACATCCCCGTTGCTTTCTTCTCGCTCGAAATGTCGAAGTTGCAGCTTGTCAACCGTATTCTCGTAAACGTCTGCGAGATTCCAGGCGATAAGATACGTACGGGACGCCTAGAATCTTACGAGTGGATGCAGCTGGATAAAAAGCAGAAACTCCTGACAGGTGCACCCTTATACATCGACGATACCCCCTCGCTCTCTGTCTTTGAACTGCGCACCAAGGCTCGCCGCCTCGTGCAGGAACATGGTGTCCAGTTGATAATGATAGACTATCTCCAGCTCATGAACGCGAGTGGCATGCAATTCAATTCGCGCCAGGAGGAGGTCAGCACCATTAGCCGTTCGCTGAAAGGGCTTGCAAAGGAGCTCAACATTCCCATCATTGCGCTCAGCCAGCTGAACCGTGGCGTAGAATCGCGAGAAAAGGAGGGAAAGCGTCCCCAGCTCAGCGACCTTCGCGAGTCGGGTGCCATTGAACAGGATGCCGACATGGTAATCCTTCTCCACCGTCCCGAATACTATAAGATATATGTGGACGCGCAGAACCGCGATATGCGTGGACGTGCGGAGATACTCATTGCAAAGCACCGTAATGGT
>ONWB01000063.1 GCA_900321445.1 uncultured Prevotellaceae bacterium
ATCACTGGCGGCCTCATCTCCCATGTCGAGGAAGGTTACGTCAAGACGGAAATCGTTACCGTTGACTTCATTCCCGTCGATAATGAATGGGTACACTGGCGCGGCTCTCTCATTGCCAATCCAGCAAACCCCTACGAAATAGTAAAGGTGGAATACCTGGACGCAAAAGTCGTGAAGAAGTCCGACTATACTCGTAAACTTATTGACCCCGACAAGGACTGAACACCGCCTGGCGGGGCACTCATACCCTAAGTTTCACCAGGTATCTCATGCCGTCAACGATTCGGTGGCTCTGGAATTTGTATTCGGGGCGGCTCAGGTATTTCCCTGTTTTTTTTAATCCACAATAACTACCATTCTACCATCCTATACTGATAATCAGAAAGTTGTGATGGTAGATTTGTGGTAGTTGTGGTGGTTTGTGGTGGTTTGTGGTTTGGTGGTTCGCTCGAACTTGCTCGGTTCGCTCGTCGAAGAACGTTTATTGTTACCTCCTTTATTTCTTAAAAACCTCAGAGAAACTTCTGAAAATCCTCAGAGAATCTTTGAAAATTCTCAGAGAATTTCTAAAAATTCTGCCTTGTTTTTTTTTTTTTTTTTAAAAAATCGAACGATTTGTTTGTTGATTAGAAAAATCTCTGTAAATTGGCAACGTGTTCTTCGGAACATGACATTTTATTTGCTCAATCGCTGATCGAATTAGGACCTCGGAAATGTGAACGGGCAAGAACTAAGAACATGAGACATGTGCTTTATGGCGCAGGTTTCCCATTGTTCTTAGTAGGTTGTCCTAAACCTGATCAGCGTATGGCGAAGTCCTGCGCTTTTTCTATGCTCGTAGGTTAGTGCTGGACTATCCGAAAAAGTAAATGATAGTTCACTTATTTATTAACTTAAAAGCAAATAAAATTATGAAACGAAACTTACTTCTTACTGTCTTTTTCGCATTCGCTCTGGGCGCGTGGGCAGATGGTCAATTAATTGATGGTATCTATTACATTCTTGACAATTCGACTCATAGCGCGACTGTAACATATAGAGGGAATAATTACTTGTCTAATTATAATGCGTATAGTGGGAATGTTAGTATTCCGTCTTCTATCGTTTATGAAGAAGTACCATATTATGTAACAAGCATTGGACCACATGCTTTCTATAGCTGCAATGTGTCAGTCGTGTCTATTCCGAATAGTATTTTAAGTATTCAATATGGCGCTTTTGAGGAAAGTAAAATAGCAAGTATCATTATTCCGGCCTCTGTTCAAAAGATAGGAAGTAAAGCCTTCTGGGGATGTAAACAATTGAAAAGTATAGTTATCCCAGAATCTGTTTCAACAGTAGGAGCGAATGCTTTTGAGGGGAGTGGTCTAATAAACATCACCCTTCCTAACTCTATAGAAAAAATAGGTAATAGTGTTTTTGCTTATTGCGAAAAACTCGAAAGTATTGAAATACCTAATTCAGTAACCACCCTTGGAGAATCTTCATTTAAGGGATGCAGTGCTTTAACAAGCATAACTATACCAGATAATGTTACGAGCATTGAAAATAGTGCGTTTAAAGATTGCACAGGACTGATAAACATTGTTATAACAAATCCCAAAACGACTCTCGAATCTGGTGTATTCTCTGGCTGTACCAGTCTGCCGAATATCAAATTACCAACTGAGTTAAAAACTATTCCGGCTAAAGCTTTACAAGGATGCACGAATTTAAAAGATATTACTATACCAAACTCGGTGAGTAATATTGAGTACGAAGCATTTTCTGGCTGTACATCATTGGCTAGTGTTGTAATTGGCAGCTCTGTACCTGGTACTTTTCCAAAAGATGTTTTTAGTGGATGTGCAAATTTGAAACGTGTTACGATAAACAGCAATGCAATGGCCTCCTTTGAATACAGTTATTCTGAATTCACGGGCGGTTGTCTTGCAACAAGATTTGAAAACATTGAAGAGTGCATCTTTGGTGACAACGTGACAGCCATCGGAAAGTGTGCATTCTATGAGTCTAGAACACTGCGTAATGTGGTTTTACCAAATACTGTAAAAAATATAGGTGAGTATGCTTTTTGCAAATGTACTAAGTTACCAAGTATTACTGTTCCAAATTCTGTTGTTAGCATTGGGGCATCATCCTTTAGTGGTTGTACGAGTTTGGCAGAAGTGTCCATAGGCAATTCCGTAACAAGCATTGGAAAATCTTCATTTAAGGGGTGTTGTGCCTTGACAAGTATTATTATTCCGAATTCAGTAACAAGCATTGGGGAATATGCTTTTCAGGAAAGTAAACTAGAGAGTATTGAAATGCCAAGCTCTATCTCTCGAATTGAAGATTATACATTTGAAAACTGCCGTAGTCTAGCCAATGTGGTATTATCTAAGAATACAACGTATATAGGCAAGTATGCGTTTCACGAATGTGTGAAGTTGAAGGATATTTCATTTCCAGAATCTCTTACATGTATTGGAAATGATGCTTTCAATAATTGTGAGAGTCTTGAGAGTGTAACTATACCAAACTCCGTAACACAGATAGGAGAGTGGGCTTTTAATTTGTGTTCAAATTTGGAAAGTGTCACGTTAGGTCGGGGTATAACAAGTATTGAAGATTATACATTCCAATCATGTGGCTTGAAGAGCATAATAATTCCTGAAGGTGTAACTACTATCGGGCATGGAGCGTTTGACACCTGCCTAAAACTATCTAATGTTAGTATCCCCAAATCTGTGGTAAGTATTGGATTTCGTTCGTTCTGTGATTGTCATGCACTTAGTAGTGTTACATTACACGAAACTTTGGCAAATATTGGCGAAGAAGCTTTCAGATACTGTGTTAATTTGACAGATGTTTATGCCCTGCGAACAAATCCCAACGATTATAATTGTGGCAGCGATGTGTTTTATAATTCAACTGGAGGTACTCTTCATGTCCCTTCAGGATGTGGAGAAACCTATAGCGAAAGCAGTCCGTGGTATATGTTCCATGAAATCGTAGAAGATGCTTCGACCGCGATCGAACAAATTGTGATTGAGAAATATGGAGAATTTGAAAACAACGGTCTGGTGCACAATTTGAAAGGCCAACGCCTTAACAAACCTCAGCGTGGGGTGAATGTCATTCGCTACTCTGGAGGAATTAGCAAGAAAGTGCTTGTGAAATAATGGAAAACAGCAAAGACATAGATATTAAAACTATATACTAAGTATTATGAAGAGAATTAGATTCAAATTAGTTCTATTGGTGTATTTTTGTACATTAAGTAACGTTCTTTGTGCACAATCCGTGTGTGGAAATTGCAATGGAACAGGAAAATGCAGAACATGCAGCGGTTCAGGAAAAGTGAGTAACGGGTATCAATATACACCAAATGGGTTTATCACTGGTATGAATTATGTTACTTGCAGTTCTTGCAATGGATCAGGAACATGCTCCTCGTGTAGTGGACGTGGAACCATTGGACAATCAAATAGCTATAGTTCCTCATCATCCAGTAACTCATATTCAGATTTAGGTTTATCATCGTCATATGGATTTGACCACACAATGTACTTTGATAATAACATGACTGTCAGAATACAGAGAACATCTACATCATGGAGATTTACTGGAACAAAGAATGGGTATACAGACTTCGTGCTAGACTCGCACTATATGTTCTCAGACCCGAAATACAATACATACCAGTTCTATGATAATAAAGAGGGTTGTTGGAGTAACAAGAAAGCCGCATCTGGAGACTATCGCAACTGTATTTTTTGGTCTTATGGTTCTGATTATAACGGGTTAAATATATTTGTAGATGGAAAAAAATGGTATGTAACCAACGATCGTTCAAAAAAGGAAAAGAATGATAAGATTATCCGATCGGTGATTAAACTTTGGGAAAAGTGAATTGTAAGCATTCGATAAACTACAGGTAGTAATACTCTATATACTATTATTGCTGTCCGCTAAAACTCGAAAGAGCACTAATCCCACATCCGCAATGCCGACAAACAGGTATTGCGGATGGTTTTTAAAAAGAGCAAGCCCCCACCGAATGTTTATGGGAATAACCAAGAAATCCGTGGCCACACTCCCGAATTTCACAAGAAAATCTGGAGTATGGAGATAAGATATCCCCCAATAGTGTGGATGAAAAAACAATCAGAAACATGGCGGTAATTGAAACAAAGTGTATATTTGCAGACAAAAAATGTGGTTATCCACAAAAAATTTCAATAAAACATAGTAGCGTGCCTCCGACACGCAGTTTTTAGATGTACATATTAGCCCCACACAATGCTGCGTTGTGTGGGGCTAATATTTAGATGCGCAGTCTCCCGTCCTACGGCACGAGGAGCTTGCGTGAGAGGTCTGCGCCCGCCGTCTTTATGCGCACCACATACACGCCGCTGGGCTGGCTCCTCAGGTCGAGCACACGCTCCTCGCCCTGGCGCAGCTGTCCGTAGTTCTGCTTGCCTACAAGCTTTCCGTCAGCTGTGTAGAGCGACACTTCGGCAAATCGCTCGTTGGAGTTGAAGAGTATGCGCCACGCCTCCGCGGACTTCTGCAGCGTGACGGGCTCCTGAGTGTTTGCACGCAGCGGCGCTATGCCGTCGGCGGCAAACTGCAGGGCTTTCTTCAGTCCCTCGTAGGCGTTTATCTTGCCATAGCCGAACTTTGCGTCCCAGTCGTTCTTCGCGTAGCTGTCGTGGGTGGCAGTGGTCTCGAGAATCTCAAGCACCTGGTCGTTTGTAAGGTTCGGATTTGCCTGCAGCCACAGCGCGAGGATGCCCGTTACGACAGGCGTAGCCATCGACGTACCGCTCATCTGTCCGTAGTAGTATGTCTTGTTGCCGCTCTGCACCGACGTCACGATGTTGTAATCGGAAGCGTCGAAGCCTGCGTCGTAGCTGTTGAATGCCGAGAGCAACATGTATCCCGGGGCAGAGATTGTGGGCTTGTTAACGCCACCAAGCCAGGGGCCATTGCTGGAGAACGAGGCAATCGCGCCCACGTTCTGCCCCGTCTGCGTGCCGCCATATACGTAGCCGTCCTGCGAGGTAAACGTGTTCGTAGCAGCATAGGCAGCCACGGCGATGGCGCCGGGTATGCTTGCCGCGCCCTCGCTGACAAGGTACTGCGAGTTTCCTGTCACGTATCCCGAACCGCCCTGGAAGGTGCCGTAGCTGGCTTCTATCCAAGCATGTATCGTGTCGCCCTCGCTACCCTTCATCTCGACGCCGAACTTGGCATTCTCGCCAGCAAGGGAGGAAAAGCTGGAGAGGGGTATCGTGAACAGCACGTTGTGCTTGTTGTTGTACTTGTCGATGTTGTCATATACGTATAGCTGCGCCTGCTCCGTGGTCGTCAGGTACGTCTTCACGCCGTTGACGAGGTAGAACGGCTTGAACTCCACATTACGCTTGCCGTTTGTCTTCATCTCCCAAATCTGGCCGGGCAGCAGAGTCTCGGTGCCAGAAGGCACAAAGAGCAGGCTCTTCACATCGTCCTCGCCCTTGAACGCATAAGTCGCATGTATGCGCTGGCCGCCCTCGTTGCCCATAGCGCCGCATACGAACACATCACCTTTTTTTATCATGTCATTGATACTCTGGTCGTAGGGCGTGGAGCCATCGTGAGGTCCCATCTGCGAGCCGAGGCTCATGTTTACGACAGCGCGCATTCCCTTATTCTTCGCATAGGAAGCAATCTTTTTAATATCCTCGAGCATCTCAGTCTCGTTGAACGAGGAAGGAATCATGTAGAGGTCGGCGCCCGTAGCAATGCCGTAGTAGTTTACGCCCTCCACGCGGCTTCCCGCTGCAATGTTCGTGACGTGTGTGGCGTGGCCGTTTGCCCTAAGTCCATCACCGCCTGAGGGCAGCGTTGCCGTGGGCGATGTCGAACTGTTGGGATAGTTGCCACGATTCCAATACTGCTTTACGCGCGTTTTGCCTTCGGAATCATAAAAAGCAATGTGGCGAGCCTGGAATCCCTGGTCGATGACGCCGATGAGCACACCCGTACCGTCGAAGGGAGTATCGAGGTCCTTGCCATCGTGGACATCGTTCACCTTCGTCGCACGGCGCGTGTTCACCATGAGCGGGCGGAACTGTCGCGACTGCTTTATGTAGTACACGTTGGGGTGCTCGGCAAGCTTCTGCACGAGTTGCGGCGTGAGGCTACCCGTCAGGATGTTGTCGTTGACGACGGTAGCTTCTTCGCCATTCTCCGCGATGATGTCGCTGATGACCTGCGCGTCGGAGACGTTGACAATCACGCTGATTGGGGTGCGTGCCTCAAGGCGGCGCACGCCAAGCGCACCGTCAGCATTATTCGCCACCATTGTGCGCGTTTCGATAGTGTGCTGGAGCACAGGGTCGAGCTTAGGTCCCTCCATGTTGACTGGAACCTGAGCAAAGGTCGTCATGGATGATGCCACGAAAAGGGCAAGTGTGAGTTTTTTGAAATTCATCATATTTGGTTGTGTTGTTGTTTCAGATAGTAAAATTGTAAATAGCCTACTTGTCAAATCTTCAAGCTTTTGTCTTGTGGGTCATGATGTCGAGCACGCAGCGGTCCGTCTCCACCATGGCGTCGGCACCTATGGACACGAGGTTGCGTATGCTCTTGTCCACGTCGTCGTCGATGATGCCTTCCACGCTGGTGACGTGTTCGTCCTGCATCGCCAACATTGCCGACAGCACGGCCGTGCTCACGCCGCTCGTGAGTTTCAGCGCGCAACTGGGCTTCGCACCGTCGCATATCATGCCCGTCAGGTTTGCTATCATGTTTTGGATGGCATACGTCACCTGCCTGTAGTTACCGCCCATCAGGTACGTGATGCCGCAGCTGGAGCCCGTCGATGCTACGACGCAGCCACAGAGCGCGGAGAGGGTGCCGAGGTGCAGCTTGATGTATATTGCGGTGAGGTGCGACAGCATGAGAGCCCTGGTGAGTTCCTCATCCGTATTATGGTTCTCGCGTGCAAACACCGTCACAGGATTCGTGGCGCAGATACCCTGGTTGCCACTCCCAGAATTGCTCATCACGGGTATCATAGCTCCCGCCATGCGAGCGTCGCAGGCGAGGCTCGTGCTGGAGAGTATGTGCGAGAATATGCTTTCTCCCATGATGCCGCGCCCCAAAGGCCGCGTCAGAGCCTTGCCGAGGCGGTGGCCATAGTTGCCACGCAGCGAGAGGTTGGAAGCCTCCTCGTTCAGGCGTGCCGCCTCCTTGATGAAGTCTATCTCCTCGAGAGGCGTCGTCGTCGCATACTCATACACCCTCTCGAACGTAAGGTCTGAATAGTCGTCGCAGTTCACACTGTCACTCTTCGCGTCAGCGTCGCTGTGTCCCAGGCTGCGCTCAAGCAAGGTCTCAGCACCTTTCTTTACGAGGACGAAGTTGGTATGCTCGCGTGCTATCACCACACGCGCCTCACCCTCCGCATTATTCACCGTCACATCCACATACAGTTTCTCAGGCGCGTCTTCTGCCAACTGGATGAGGATGCGGCCTTCGTCGATGTATGCCTTTCCAGCCTCCACGTCCTGCGGCGTCACCTTCTTCAGCACTTCAAGCTCGTCAGCGGGGTCGCCGACAAGCACGCCGAGAGCAATAGCAATGGGGAGTCCCACCATGCCCGTGGCAGGTATGCCCACGCCCATGGCGTTCTTCAATATGTTGGCACTCAGGCGCGCCGTCACTTTCTCGGGGCGCCCTCCAAGCACACTTGCGGCCTTAGCTGCTGCCAAGGCCACGCAGATAGGTTCCGTACAGCCCACGGCGGGGACAACCCAGTGGCGCACGAGGCGTGTTATGCTGTCGCGTTCTACTTTTGTAAGCATTCTTTCTTACTGGCTAAACTCAAATAAACTATTATTCTTCTTTCCCGAGGCGATACTTTCGCGGCGTCATCTTGTGCTCACGATGGAATGCAAGGTAGAACGCCTGGCGCGATGCGAAGCCGCACATGATGCCAATCTCCTCGACGGTATATTGCTGGTAGCGCGGACTGCGCAGCATACGGCATGCGTCGCGAAGGCGATAGCCGTTGACCAAGGCGTTGTAGTTGTCGCCTGTGTGCAAAGCCAAGGCAGCCGAGATATATCGCGGGTTTACGTGCAATTCCTCGGCAAGCTTCTTTGCCGAATAGTTGGGGTCTTGATAACGCTTTTCTACACCAACTTTCTGAATAATCTGTACATAGAGTTGGTCGGATGCAGCATCGCTGATGCGCATGTATCCTTTTCTCGCAGAGTTAGCAGATTTATCTTTCATAGGTGTGACTGTATTTGTTGCACATTATTCTATATCGCGGCAAAAATATGAAAAATAAATTAAAAATGAAAATATATTACCGAAATAATTCCATACACACAAAAAAGTGACAAGCGACAAGCGACAATGGTCAGTGACGAGTGACAAGTGACAAGTGACAAGCTGCATCGCCGCATATTGGTTAACGGTTAATGGTTATTGGTTAACGTCAGTGACAAGTGACAAGCGACAAGCTGCATCGCCGCATATTGGTTATTGGTTAATGGTTAACGTCAGTGACAAGTGACAAGTGACAAGCTACATCGCCGCATATTGGTTATTGGTTAATGGTTATTGGTTAACGTCAGTGACAAGTGACAAGCGACAAGCTGCATCGCCGCATATTGGTTATTGGTTAATGGTTAACGTTTATTGTAAAAGGCTTGCTTCGCTCAAAAAATCCACAAACCCATGCAATTCTTGCAGATTTTGCTTACCTTTGCACCATCATGAGCAACATCCCACAAACTACGGAGACTCCGCTGGCTGCGGAGACCATCCCCGACAAGATACGCGAGATCAAGCAGGAACTGCGCGCAATGATGAATGGCCCCATCAGCCAGGCCATGCGCCAGCGCGGACTCACCTACAAAGTAAACTTCGGCGTCGAACTGCCTCGCCTTCAGGAGTTTGCCGCCACCCTGCCACACGACCGCCGCCTCGCCCTCGCCCTCTGGCAGGAGGACATTCGCGAATGTCGCCTGCTGGCAGGCATGCTGATGCCCCCCAACGAGTTCAGCGCCGACCTCGCAGAACTGTGGTTCGAGAGCATACGCTTCACTGAGGAAGCCGACTGCACCGTGTTCCACCTCCTGCGCGAGGAACCCTGGGCGAGCGAACTCATCATGCCGTGGCTGGCGAGCGAACGCCCCCTGTTCCGCTATGGCGCATACATCCTCCTCTGCCAACTGCTGCGACAAGGGAAGCGCCTCACCACACGCGACGCCATGGAATTCCTCGACCATGCACGCTCCGACATCGAAGGCACAGAGCACAGCGTGGCACTCGCCGCACGACGCGCCGTACTACGCTACTCCGAATGTGGCATGGCAGAAGAGAGGCTCGCAGCGACCTTTTTACATTAAACAATAACCATTAAACAATAACCGTTAAAACAATAACCGTTAAACAATAACCGTTAAACAATAACCATTAAACAATAACCATTAAACAATAACCATTAAACAATAACCATTAAACAATAACCGTTAAACAATAACCGTTAAAACAATAACTTAAGTTCAGCGAGCCATGCAGTGTACGTCCTTTACGTTAAACATTAAACAATAACTGAAACGCGGCGGATAACGGTTCGCTCGGCATGTCCGTTAGGACTGACGCTTTGCTTGCAAAGAACAGTTCTTGGATATTGGTTAACGTAATAAGTGGCTGGGAGGCGAAAAGCATGGCGAGATAAAGTTGATAGTTTAATGTTTAAAGTCAGTTTATAGTGCAGAATTTTTTACTTTTTACCTTTTACTTCATCATCTTCAATTTTTACTTTTTACTCAACATCTTCAATTTTTACTTTTTACTTTTTACTTTTTAATTATAATTATGGAAACATTCCTCGAAACAAGGCACATCATGAAGCGCTTCGCCCATCACACAGCGCTCGACGACGTGAGTATCAGCGTGCCGCGCGGCAGGGTGTTCGGACTGCTTGGCCCCAATGGCGCAGGCAAGACGACGCTCATACGCATCATCAACCGCATAACAGCCCCCGATGAAGGCGAAGTGTACTTCGACGGCCACCAGTTCCGCCCCGAGGACGTAAGCCAGATAGGCTACCTCCCCGAAGAGCGCGGACTCTACAAGAAGATGAAGGTAGGCGAACAAGCCATATACCTCGCCCAACTCAAAGGACTCACAGCAGCAGAGGCGCGACGCCGCCTCACAGAGTGGTTCAACAAGTTCGGCATCATGGAGTGGTGGGACAAGAAACTCGAAGAACTCTCCAAAGGCATGCAGCAAAAGGTGCAGTTCATCATCACCGTGCTCCACGAGCCACAACTCCTCATCTTCGACGAACCCTTCTCAGGCTTCGACCCCGTGAACGCAGAACTGCTGAAGCGCGAAATCCTCAACCTCCGCGACAAAGGGCACACCGTCATCTACTCCACCCACAACATGGCATCCGTAGAAGACGTATGCGACGAGATAGCACTCATCAACAAGTCCCACGTCGTGCTCACAGGCAACGTGCGCGAGGTGAAAAGCCGCTTCCGCACAGGCCTCTACGAACTCACCACCACCAGCGGCACACTACAGTCCGCAGCAGGGAAGTTCGAGGTCATGGACGCCAAGCAGCGCGACGGCATCGCACACTACCTCATACGCAAGGACGACGCACTCTCCAACTCCGACCTCATCGCCCTGCTCGCCCAGCAGGCAGAGATACAACACTTCGCAGAGCAGCTCCCATCCATGAACGACATCTTCCTCTCCGTCGTCTCGCGGGGAGCGTAAGAACGCCACTTATGGGGAGTTAAGCCTACAAGTCGGCAGGGAGTTATTAAAAGGGAGCGAAGCCGACATTGTCGGCTGGGAGTTAAAGACCTTTGGTCTTGGACGATACCACTGTTTCCGCAAGACTAACGTCCACGAGCGTAGCGAATTAACTTCCATGAGCCTTGTAGTGCACGTCAGCCCTGAGGGACGAAGTTCCGAAGTGGCTGGGGCACGAAAACAAGGCGAGTTAACTTCCATGAGCGTAGCGAATTAACTCCAATGAGCCATGTAGTGCACGTCAGCCCCGAAGGACGAAGTTCTGAGGTGGCTGGGGCACGAAAACAAGGCGAATTAACTCCAATGAGCCATGTAGTGCACGTCAGCCCCGAAGGACGCAGTTCTGAGGTGGCTGGGGCACGAAAACAAGGCGAATTAACTCCAAT
>ONWB01000022.1:0-1400 GCA_900321445.1 uncultured Prevotellaceae bacterium
GATGCGCAGGAGCTCCTGACCTACGGCGCCACTTGCGCCAACAATTGCAACGTTCATTGTAAAAAAATTAAGAAATATCGCCGCAAAAGTATCACTTTCAGGGCGAACAAGCTCTATAAGTCGCAAAAATTTCTTTCCTTTGCACCCCAAAAGAAGCGAGATACTAAGTTTTAGAGCATACATTAAGTGATTCTGCCAATATCAGACCCAACGTGGATTTTCTTCGTCGTCCTCAGCATCATCCTCATAGCTCCGATGGTGTTTGAGCGCCTGCGCATACCCTCGATTGCAGGTCTCATATTCGCAGGATTGCTCGTTGGCCCCTACGGATTCCATGTGCTCGATCGCGACGCAAGTTTCGAACTGTTTGGAAAGGTGGGCATATACTATATCATGTTCCTCGCCTCGCTGGAGATGAACATGCAGGACGTGCGGCACAGCAAGGGCGACGCCTTAGGATTCGGCTTGCTGTCGTTTGCCATTCCTATCCTACTTGGTTTCGGCCTAAACAGCGCACTACTGCACTATGGTGCGATGGCCTCGCTGCTGATGGCGGCGATGTACGCTTCTCATACGCTGATATCCTATCCCATAGTGCTTCGCTACGGCGTAGCGCGGCGAAAGGGCGTGACGATGGCCGTTGGTGGAACTGTTGTTGCCGACTCGTTGACGTTGCTTGTGCTTGCCGTCGTGGGCGAGACGTTCAAAAGCGAGTTGACGCTGTGGTTTTGGGTGGCATTGCTGCTGAAGTTGATGCTGATAGGATTCGTCATCATCTACTTCTTCCCCCGCATGGCGCGCTTTTTCTTCAAACGCTACGACGACGGCGTGGTGCAGTACATATTCGTGCTTGGCCTGGTATTCCTCGGAGCAGGTCTCATGGAGTTTGTAGGAATGGAAGGCATACTTGGCGCCTTCCTCGTAGGAATCGTGCTGAACCGCAACATCCCTGCAACGAGTCCGCTCATGAACCATATCGAGTTCATAGGTAATGCTATCTTCATTCCGTACTTCCTCATAGGTGTTGGCATGCTCGTGGACCTGAGGTCTCTGCTGCATGTCAGTGCGCTTGAGGTTGCTGCCGTCATGATACTTGTCGGAACGTTTGGAAAATGGGCGGCCGCCCGTACTGCTGGGCACTTTTACCATCTCTCAAGACGCGACGGTATGCTGCTTTTCGGCCTTACCAATAGTCGTGCTGCGGCAACCCTCGCCATCGTAATCGTAGGAAACAGCATAATGCTCCCCGACGGTTCCCACCTGCTCGGCGAGGAGGTTCTCAACGGAGCTATGATTCTGATTCTCGTCAGCTGTATATTGAGTTCTTTCACGACGGAGAAGATGGCGAGAAGCCTGGCAAGCCGCCCAGAGAGCGAGGAAAAAGAATTCTCTCGCCGATA
>ONWB01000022.1:1426-16707 GCA_900321445.1 uncultured Prevotellaceae bacterium
GAATTCTCTCGCCGATATAGGGAAAAGGACGACCGCATAGTCATAGCGTTGAGCAATCCAGACACGGCAGAAAGCCTCGTAAACTTTGCACTAATGGTGCGACGCCCCATGTCCACGGCTCCGCTGTCGGCAATAAATATCGTCCTCGAACAAGACGACGAGCATCCAAACAACGGAAACAATATATTGGAACGCGCATCGCGAGTTGCTGCCGCTGCCCACGTTAGGATGCAGACGCACAACCGCTGGAGCGTGAACGTCGTCAGTGGATTGTCGCACAGCATGAAGGAGCTTGACGCTTCAGACCTCGTCATCGGCTTACACCGCAGAGAAAAAATGTTCGAGTCGTTCTTCGGAAAGGTAACGACAGACCTCGTGCAAGCAGTGAACCGCCAAATAGTCATATACCGTTCCGACATCCCTATCAACACGATACGCCGCATACACCTCGTGGTGCCGAGAAAGGCAGAATACGAACCAGGATTTCACCATTGGGCAGACCGTGTGGCACGACTCTCTGCACAACTTGACTGCATGATAGACGTCTATGCTACAGAGAATACTCTTACCGCGCTCGAAGAACACTGGCAGCACCATCACCCCAACTTGCAGGCCGAGAAACATGTATATGCATCATGGAACGACTACTTCCCCGTTGCAAACCGCATGCATCAGGACCACATCGTCATCTTCGTCATGGCGCGCCCAGGAACTATCTCGTACCACAACTATTTCCAGCGTATTCCCGAACAGCTCAGCAGATATTTCTCTACGCGAAGCCTGGCTGTAATATATCCCGACCAATTCCGTGGAACGATAGGGAAGACATCAGTACTAATAAGTAAATAACTATAAACAATAACCATTGACATGAAAAAGCTTAATCGCATTGCCGCGGCAGCCATGATGCTCCTGGTGGCAGTAACATCAAATGCACAAGTTGTGCAGAATGAAGAACAGATATACGGACGCTGGCGTATCGTGATGACTGAGGAAATAAGCCTATTGCTCTCTCTTGAGGAGGGTGGCAACGGCAGTGTGGCACTCTCGATGTCGGAAGACGAAACTGATGGTGTGATACTCGTCGTAATGGATGGCAAATGGGGATTCAACAACGATACCATTAGCATAAATCCCGACGTACAAACCGTAAGGCTACAGTACTTCGGTGCCGACGAAACAATGAAGCAGATGATTAGCGCCATCCCAGAGGAACAGCGTCAGGAGTTGGCAAGCGCATTGGCGGAAGAAGCGATAGAGAAAGCCACGTTCAAGTTCCTGCGCTCAAATGACGAAGGCTACGTCGTGACACGTGTCAAGGCTACCGATCCTGATGAGGTGGTAGAAGAAGGCGATGACGAAGAAGATGAGGACGAAGCAAGCGAGCTTATGATGATTCGTATGGCGAAATAATAAGCCCAGAAGGTTAAGAATTAGTAGTAGAACGTTAGAAAAACTTAATAAATTTGGCTCTTTGAGCAACAAGCACTATTTTTGCGCCTTGTATTTCACACAAAGAATTTATAAGATGCAGTTTAGCATATATCGAAGCGCTCTTGCGACGTTGGCCGCAACTCTCATTCTCTTGAGTTGTAAAGGGGGCGATGACTACGAATACGATACTACGGGCAACAGCATTGTCACGAATGTCGTGATAGGAAGACTCAATAGGGTGATGCCAACTCTTACTGCCGACGGGCGGGACAGCACCTATATCGTCAATGTCGTGGGTTCGTACTATCCTATGACGATAGACCAGTTGAGGGGAACGATATGCAACCTCGACTCCCTTCCGATAGGCACAGACATATCGAAAGTGGTATTCTCTTCCTTCGAATGTACGGGGAGAGCGTCCATAAAATCGTTGACTACGGGCGAGGACACAATCTTCACAACCACCGACAGTATCGACTTCACCCAACCGCGTATTGTCACGACCCATGCAACAGACGGCATATCAACGCGTAGCTATATCGTGGAATTACGAGTGCACAAGGAATGGCCTGATTCCACGACATGGACTCGTGGTGGTGTTGTTGACGAACTCAAAACGATGAGTGCTGGCGTGGGATGTGTCGAGGATGGTACGTTGAACGTGTTTGCTCGACTCTCCGATGGTCCTTACTATGTAACAGCCCCAGCGCATTCGTTGGAAGACTGGGCGTTCCAACCCATCGGCGATAGCAATCTTGACGTACGCTCCGTACGACGTATGAATGGGAAATGGTACGGACTTTCCTCAGGACAATTAGTGGAGAGTTCCAACGGCATTGACTGGAGCAGCGACGGCATGCAGGCAACGCACTACACCCACCTCGTCGCAGCGGCTTCGAGCGTCCTCTTTGCAACTGATGGCGAAGAGATATTCAGCAGTACCGACAACGGAAAGAGTTGGATTAAGGATCAGCGTGAATCTGGAGCGCTTCCAAAGGCTGGCGTTAGCGGCGTAGCAGTTGCTTCAACAGCAGATCCAACTCAGGAACGCATATACTTCGTAGGCACTCAGAACGGACGTGCCGACGTATGGTGCAGAACCATAGACATGCATCGTGGGGAAACATATCCATGGATGCGCATTACTGATGATAATCAGGCGGGGAACGCATGCCCTCTGCTCGATAACTACACGCTTCTGCCCTACGACGGGGGACTCTTGCTCATGGGCGAAGCGGCAGGAAACCTCTCAAGTCTATACATGAGTTACGATGGCGGTCATACGTGGAATCCTAAGACGATGAAGCGTCCGAATGTGATGCCGTCGTCATCTGTATGTGGCATTGTCGGAAACAATGGCACGACGTACATCCTGCTTGGAGGTTCAGGCGAGAGATGGCATGGACGTATCAATCGCCTTGGCTGGAAAGACGTGCCAACATCTTTTACGTTAAACAATAATCAATAACCATTAACCAACGGTCAGCGAGCGGCATTAGCTATAGGGCTCTTGTCAAAAAGGCTGAGCAGACGATAAACTCTCAACTCTCAACTATAAACTTTCAACTATAAACTTTAATGAAGAGATTAGTCCTGATTCTGATTCTTGCTTTCGTAGCCATTGCGAGACTGCAAGCGCAGGAAGACACGTTCTATCGCCTCGAATTGGGCGGTGGACTCGGAATGGACTTTTCGCTTAACGACTACAACTCGCGTTTCTATGGTTCTCCAGGTGTCGGAATATCGGGCATTGCCCGCTTCCCCCTCAACCCCCGCTCGGCCATTAAGGCACGACTTGGATACCAAACGCTAAGTGGAAGCACTGAAAATGTGGACGACTTCTATCCTGCAAATCCAAGCCTGAGTGGCGAGGAACGACTTAGGAGTAAGCTGAGCGGAGGAATCGTCGATGCTGCAGGAATGTTCGAACTCCATTTCCTGCCCTATGGTTGGGTACAAGGATACCAAGGTTACAAGCGTTGGACGCCATACATTCAGGTAGGTCTTGGGTTCTCGTATGCAACGCCTGGCAAGACGTTCTGTGCAAACATTCCGCTGGGTGTGGGTGTGAAATGGAAAATCCGCGAACGTCTGAACCTTTCGCTTGATTGGACTTTCCACTTCACGGCGAGCGACAATCTTGATGGTTTAGAGGCTCCGCATGGGATAAAGTCCTCGGAATTTAGAAACAAAGACCACTATTCGCTCACTCTTGTGAGCCTGACATACGACCTCTCGCCGCGTTGTCCAACGTGCAATAAAGATTAAAGATAAGATGTATAGGGAACAGGTAGATACAAGTCGCATACCCCGCCACGTAGCCATCATTATGGATGGTAATGGACGCTGGGCAAAACAGCGTGGCGAAGACCGCAGCATGGGACACCAGGCCGGTGTAGAGACTGTGCGCAGGATTACGACGTTGGCAAGTAAGATGGGCGTAGGATACCTGACGCTCTATACTTTCTCTACAGAGAATTGGAATCGTCCAGCGACGGAGGTGGCAGCCTTGATGTCGCTCATACTGAGCGCCATGGAGGAAGAATTGTTTATGAAAAACAATGTGCGAATGCGACTTATCGGCGATGTGACGCGACTACCAAAGGAAGTGCGCGCAGGAGTGCTGAGGTTGCAGGAACGCACGTCGCACAATACGGGCATGACGATGGTCATCGCCCTTAACTACTCCTCGCGATGGGAGATTACAGAGGCCGTGCGGCGCATAGCGATACGCATGGGAAATCTCGACCTTCGCCCACAGGATATTGACGAGGCAACTATTGCAGGCGAGATGGCAACGTCGTTCATGCCCGACCCCGACCTTCTCATACGTACGGGCGGTGAAGTGCGACTGAGCAACTACCTTCTCTGGCAGGCTGCATACGCGGAACTGTATTTCTGCGACACATTTTGGCCTGATTTCCAGGAAGAGGATTTTTGCAAGGCCATAGTAGAATACCAGCAGCGCGAGAGGCGCTTCGGCAAAACAAGTGAACAAGTAAAAGCATGAAGAATATAAACGCAAGAAAGCTTACATTCCTGATACTGTTTGGCTTCGCCTTCGTATGCCAAATGTCTGCACAGGTTGTGCGCGAAAAACCACGTGTCGTGTATGGCCATGAAGAACGGTATGTCCTTGCAGGCTTAACGGTTGATGACGTTGCCGGCTTCGACAACGACCTCCTTCTTAGCATTTCTGGCCTGTCGATAGGCCGAGAGTATGAGATACCTGGTGCCGATATTACTGAGGCACTGCGCCGCTATTGGTCGCAGAAACTATTCTCCGACGTTGGTATCGATGTCGATAGCATCATAGGGAACAGGGCATATCTTCATATCAGGCTGAAGGCTCATCCTCGAATCTCTGCCATCAACTACGAGGGCGTGAAGAAGACGGAGCGCCAGGATCTCGAACGCTCGCTTGGGCTTCTTGCCGGAAGTCAGATTACCACAGACCTCGTTGACCGCGCAAAAGAAATCATCAAGCGCCACTTCGAGGGTAAGGGGTTCAAGAATATTGAGGTTGATATACGCCAGCGCGACGACGTGACGCGCGAAAACTGCGTCATAGTTGACATTATCATTTCAAAGAACCAAAGGATTAAGGTCTCGAACATCTACATCAGCGGAGTGACAGAAAGGGAAGCGCGGAAGCTGAAGCGTGCGATGAAGAAGACTCACGAGAAGAGCCTTATTAACATCTTCCGGTCTAAGAAGTTCTTGCCCGAAAAGTACGAGGAGGACAAGGGCTACGTCATCGACCGCATGAATGCGTGGGGATATCGCGATGCCCTCATCACAGCCGACAGCATTGAAACTATTGACGATGCCCATGTCAACGTTTACATGACAATCCACAAGGGGCAGCGTTACTACGTCCGCAACATCGAGTGGGTAGGAAATACTCTTTATCCAACGCAAGTCCTTTCACGCATTTTGCAGATGAACCGTGGCGACGTCTATGACCAGAAGCACCTTAACGAGCGCCTCTTCTCCGACGACGACGCAGTGCACAACAACTACTACAACACAGGTTACGTGTTCAGCCGCATTGATCCTGTGGAAACTAATGTCGTCGGCGACTCTGTGGATTTGGAGATTCGTATTCGCGAAGGCCAACAAGCCACGTTCAACCGTGTAAACATCACGGGCAACGACCGCGTGTATGAGAATGTTATTCGCCGCGAGCTTCGCACGAAGCCTGGTGACCTTTTCTCAATGGAGGCCATCAAGCGTTCCGTAATGGAGATTGCTCAGATGCAGCAGTTCGATGTCGAGGCGCTTGGAAGTGCGCTCAATCGCAGCATTAAGCCCGATGAGGAAAATGGTACCGTTGACATAACCTACCCGCTTGAGAGCAAGGGTGGCGACCAGTTCCAGATATCTGCAGGCTGGGGACCTACGGGCGTCGTTGGCACGGTGGGTGTGAAGTTTACGAACTTCTCAATGCAGAATCTCTTTTCTCGTGGCAATAGGCGCAAGGGCTTCATCCCTCAGGGTGACGGCCAGACCTTGTCTATAAATGCTCAGACGAACGGCACGTATTATCAGAGCTACTCCCTGTCTTTCCTCGACCCGTGGTTTGGCGGAAAACGTCCCAACCAGTTCTCCGTAGGCGTATATTATAATAAGATGACTGACGTGAATTCGCGCTACTATAGCAATTCATATCTCAACAACTACTACAACTCCTACCTCTATGGAGCGTATGGCAGCAATAGCAGTTACTATAACTATACGAACTACTACGACCCCGACAAGTATGTGAAGATGCTGGGCGTTTCTGTAGGCTTTGGTAAGCGTTTGCGCTGGCCAGATGACAATTTCAACCTTACGGCGGAGCTGTCATATACGCGCTACATGCTGAAGTCGTGGCAGTACTTCCTTATCACCGATGGAAACTGTAACAACTTCAATCTTACACTCTCATTGTCGCGAAGTTCTGTTGACAACTTGTTCTTCCCGCGCACAGGCTCAGAATTTTCGTTTGCCGTTACTGCTACGCCGCCCTACAGCCTTTGGGATGGCATCGACTACAAGAACCTCGCGACAAACTCGCGCAGTTCTACCTATCGTAAGGAGGCACAACAGAAGTATCGCTGGATTGAGTACAACAAGTGGAAGTTCAAGTTCCGCACATTCACAGCGCTCATGAACGTTCCGAAGGCACCTGTCCTCATGTCGCGCGTAGAGTTTGGTATCCTCGGCTCATATAACCGCTACAAGAAGTCTCCCTTCGAAGCCTTCTATGTTGGTGGCGACGGCATGTCGGGCTATACCTACGGATATGCAACTGAGACGATAGGCCTGCGTGGCTATGAGAATGGTTCGCTTGCAGGTCTGCATGGCGACAATGCATACGCCTATAGCCGCATGACGCTCGAGCTTCGCTATCCGCTGATGCTTGAAGGCCAGACAAACATCTTCGCCCTTGCCTTCGTAGAGGGTGGTAACGCTTGGCAGGACGTCAAGAAGTTCAACCCCTTCGACATGAAGCGCTCTGCAGGTGTGGGTGTACGTCTGATGCTGCCGATGATAGGTATGCTTGGTATCGACTGGGCTTATGGCTTCCAGCGTCGCATAGCAGGCGAGAAGGCTGGCGGCTCGCAGATTCACTTCATCCTCAACCAAGAGTTCTAATGCATTAAACTATCTGGTAATTGCAGAATCAAATAAGATAGACACATAATAAAAAAGAAAAAAATGAAGAAGTTAGTAATCCTCGCGGCTATGGCACTCGCAACGTCGTTTGCCTCCGCACAGAAGTTTGCACTCGTTGACATGGAATATATCATGAACAACATCCCTGCCTACGAGCGTGCCAACGAACAGCTTAACCAGCAGTCGAAGAAGTGGCAAGCAGAGGTCGAAGCCCTCGACAACGAGGCTCAGAACCTCTATCGCACATATCAGAACGAGGCTGTGTTCCTCTCCGAAACTCAGAAGAAGGAGCGCGAACAGGCTATCGTGGCAAAGGAAAAGGAAGCAAGCGAGCTGAAGAAGAAGTACTTCGGCCCCGAAGGTGAACTGTTCAAGAAGCGCGAGAGCCTGCTCCAGCCCATTCAGGACGAGGTTTACAACGCCATCAAGAGCGTTGCCGACTCTCGAGGCTTCCAGATGATTCTCGACCGCGCGTCCGAGACCAGTGGCATAATCTTTGCATCTCCCGCTATCGACGTGTCGAACGAGGTTCTCTCACGACTTGGCTATAATTAACAAAAAATTTATAATAAACATTTGAAATGAAGAAACTCATTATCGCGATGCTTCTCATCGCACCCCTGAACTTGATGGCACAGAAAATCGGCAGCTACAGCCTGCAGGCCGTCGTTGAAAACATGCCCGCCTACAAGACGGCACAGTCCGAACTTGAGACCCTCGGCAAGACCTACGAAGCCAATATGCAGGACATGTACAAGGAGTACCAGACAAAGCTTCAGAAGTACCAGTCGGAAATCAACGACCAGACGCCTAAGAATATGGTAGAGCGCGCACAGAAAGAGCTTGCCGAAATGGAGCAGAAGATTCAGCAGGCAGGCGAGGACAACCAGCGCGCATTCCAGGAGGCCACGCAGCAGAAGATGGCACCCATCTACCAGCGCGTAAACGAAGCCATCGCAGCAGTAGCCAAGGAAGGCAACTATACATTCCTCCTCGACCCCACAATGATACAGACCTCTCAAGCTACGAACTTCTACCTCAACCCCTCACTCAGCGAGGACGTGACGGCAAAAATCAAGACGAAGCTCGGACTTTAATACTAAAGTCATATTTCAAACAAAACTAAAGGCGGCATCCTCACCCGAGGGTGCCGCCTTTGTATATTCGTTTGCATAAATTCCAAAATACTAGGCTTTCGACCAATCGCGAGTGCTCCACGATTCATCGTAATCGCAGAAAAAACATCGAAAGTCCATTGAAGCCTGTATTAGTGATGTTCGCTGGCTTCGTGTCCTTTTTTTACCACTTTGATATTCGCTCAATCCGTGTAATCCGTGTTCTTATTTTTAACCAAGAATCTCTCGAATCTTCCGAATTTACAAAAACACCCCAACATCCCCCCCGCCTCCCCCCTCCAAAAAAAATCTATAAGCCATCCATTCTATGAACCGTATCCCTGAATCTTGGTGAAAATTATCCCCCGATGGTGGGTGTTTGGTGGGGTCTATGGGTGGGTGTTTGGTGGGGTGTTAGGGTGGGTGTTGGAAAAACACCCACCCTTCAACTTCTCTTTATTCATCGTTGTTCTGGGCGATATGGGTGGGTGTTGGGGTGTTTTCGAAAGTCAAAACTCTTTTCACCCATCATTATAACAGCGCATACATACATCCGATAGGTCTTGCGTATGACAAGAAAAGTTTTGACAACCGCCAAGCGCGAAACAGAATGCAGAAACTAGGTTCTTCTCCTTTTGTCGAGCAGTTTTGAAAAAGTCAAGCACCGAGTTGATCCAACTTAAGCACTAAGTTTAGTGAACTTGAGCACTCACTTTGCCCAACTTGAGCACTCACTTTGCCCAACTTGAGCACTCTGTTTGCTCATTTTATGCGCATAAAGCAGGGAAATAGCGTCTTTTTAGCAGCAAATCTTAAGCTAAGAAATACAACGTTGCATCTCTTTGCTTGATTTACAGCACTTTAGTCCCAAATCGTGAGAATGGCGCAAACGCAAGCAAAACACCAGACTTCCATTAAATCCTGCGCCCACGCCCCACAAAAATAGCGTTTTTATTTACATACGATATGGTGCAATCCCCATTTCAAGGAAATGTGGAACGAAGTCAACGAGAATATTCAGGAGCGGGATGCCGAACAAAACATCATCAGTCTTGTTCCTGAACAGAAAGAACAAAGTGATACAATCAATGCGCTTATAGACCAAGTCATGGAAGATGCGCCTACAAAGTTGAAGGTAATTGTAACGCTATGTGATGCTGACTGGCAGAAGATGCAAGAACTTCATGCCCAATGGCTGGGGCAAGAGAAACGGGTACTTGAAGACCATCACAGGTGGCAGAAAGAGAGTTGGCAGAAGCAGAGCTAACGACTCACAGACATCGTGAAGAACAACGGGGGCGTATGGATTTCTACGAAACTGTTTTACATTGTAGGTTCATTATCCCTTCTGTCAATCATAACGATTGTGTTGGAGATTGCCTTCTATGTGTATTTTCATTGGATTCTATAGGAATCTGTCTATTATGCTCATTATGACTTCGTAAGTCGGTTTAACTGTTGCAATATCAGTGAGGGCGCTTGAATGTCCGTGTTCTACAGATGTTATGAAGGATTGTATCTCGCTGTAGTAGCCTTGCGAATAGATTTGGTTGTTGGAGAGCGTTGGAGTGAAGTTGTTGCGGGCATAGAGGTATTCGACAGTTTTATTCTGATTATGAATCTTCTCGTATGGGACGCCAAAGATGGTCGAAGGTTTTGGCTCGAAGGTCAATTCTTCCATCTGAGAGAGACGGTAGATGCCCTTCGATGTGCAGACTTTGAGGGATTCTTCGGCAGAAGTCCAGGTGTAGGCGGTTGAGAGTTCGAGGGTGCCGACGATGTGGGGATGACTCAGCATGAGGATATAGGACGCAGGGGCGACTTGCTGGCAGGCGATGATTTCGGGCTTGCTGAAGAGATAAGTAACGAGGTCGAGGAGATGAATGTAAAGGTCGAGCAAGGCATTACCCTCTGGATAGTTGCCAGTGAGATAATGGAGGTCATAACTGACAAGATGCTCATTGCGCAGTCGCTTCCATAGGATTTGCACGGCAGGGGCATAGCGTTTTTGCAAGCCGACCATAGCGACGGGCGAGCCGTAAAGTCGCTGTTTGTCTATGAGGGCATCAAGTTCCTGTAGTGTTTGGCAGGGTGGTTTCTCGATGAACTGTGACTTACCACTTCTTAATATCTGTGAGGCGATAGAGAAGTGAGCAGAGGGTGAAGCGGAAACTAATACACCTTTCACTTCATCATCGTTTAATATCATGTCAAGCGAGGTGGTTGCTTTCACATGAGGAAACTTCCGTTCTATCAGCTGGGCTTTCCGCTCAGACGTGACGCAGATGTATTTCAGCGGCACACCGAGATAGTGAAGCACGGGATAAAGGTTGGTGAGCGAGTGCTGGCCCATGCCGACGAAGGCATAAGAATATTGGTACGTTTGGGCAAGGAAACGCTCGGTACGGAAGCGTTTGTAACGGTCTATCAATTGTTGTATCATAAGTTTCTGAGATAATCGTGATAAGTTGTGCGCGGGTTTTCCGTCCACTGGTATGGGCCGTAGAACTTCTCAATGAGCCGCTTGGGCAGCAGTCGCTCCATGTTGCGAAGGAGGATGATGTCATATTTGCGGTGGAAGTTAATCCAACATCCGTTGCAGTTCTTTGAGTAGTGGCATTGCGCCTGGCAGGAAGTCACGCTGTTGAAGATCTCGTCGAGCGATTGATGGTGGATATTTCCCAAAACAATATCGAGATTCTGGCAGAGCGGCACGTCACCGTTACTGTGGATGACGAGGCTACTCATGATGCTCTGGCATCGCAATTGCAAATGCCCGTTGCGCCACTGGTCGTAGAGCGCCACAAAGTCGAAGTTCTCTTGCGTGTCGTGGATGCTCATGGGAATCTGACTGATGAAGTCCGAGGCCGTCAGCAGTTCGCTCGTCGTGTCGAAGAAGGCCATTGTCCCATAGATGCCGATGCGCACGTCCACACCATATTGCTTGGCAATGTCAATCACAAAAGCCATATCATCGAAGTTGTTCCACGGCGACAGACAGAACATCAGCGACAGCGACACCTCGTCCTTCAGTGCCTCCACCACCTGAATCACGCGGTCGTAGCCGTCACGCCCACGCATCCGCTGGTAAGTCTCGCGGCCACCGTCGAGAGAGACGTACAGGTGCCGGGGCTGATAGAGACGGACGGCATCAATAACACGACGGGGCGCGAGACAATTGGAAAGTAGCGTGTAGTTCGGGTGATGTTCATGGAACCACGCCATGATTTCCCCTGCCTGTGGATGGAGGATGAACTCGCCACCCTCCAGACCTACGGTTGTCCGTTTAGTGATGCACTTGCTTTGCATGATTCGTCGGATGTCATCGAGCGATAGATGTTCCACCTTCTTCTGCCAGATATTGCAGTGCTTGCAGCGCGACTGGCAGGCGGTTGTCGAGTAAATCATCAGTTGTGACAGCCGCTTGTGCCGTGGCCGAATGATGTTGTTCAGATAGAGGTAGCCATTGTAGGCATAATCGTAAATCGTGTACATAAAAATTCGTTGCAGTTTCTACTTATAAAGTCTGAAACTGCAACGAATGACTGCACAGAGAGCGTGATTATTTCTTCAACTTTCCCTTGCTTTCAAGATATTTCGTGAATGTCTCCCACTGGGTCGCCCGTTTTGCACGATTGGTCTTCACCTGCTCGTCGTTGAGGAACTGCGGCGTATTGGGATAGCAGTCATAGAGATAGTAGCGATTGCTATCGATGACTTCGCCGTCCTCAATCTTGCCACAGCAGAGTACCAGATCATTGAATACCTGGCTACAGATGAGACCGACAAAGGTACTGCCAGAAAAGAGTTTCTGGTCGCCCAGACGGAATTCTACGCCAGAAAGCAGGCGCAGCTTCTCGTATAGAGGCTCCTCCATGGCGTGAAAGCGCAGTTCACGGGTATTCACATCGAACCATTCAATGTCATCTTCTGTAAATACTTCGTAAACATCACCTTCTGACAATCCTGTAGGCAACGTGCAATAGCCACGAGCAAAAAGCCGGGTCTCTTCTTGCAAACTGTCTTCAGTCCTCATACTGACTCCATCGTCATCGCTGCTGCAGGCTGCCAGCGGCATTGCAAAACTGGCAATGGTTATCGCCATCGTCCAGATACTGTTCTTGATGTTTTTTCTTCATAACTAAAAAGTTTTGTAATCTTCTACTTATATAGTCCGTCGAACTACGAAAAGACTGCACGCTTACCACGTAAATCTGATGCCCAACGGCAATGAGAATGTGAACGGATGCTCTGTGCGGTAGGTCTCGATGTCGCTGCCCGTCGGGATGTAGTATTGCAGACTTGGCTCGGCAAAGAGTCCGATGCTGGGCGTGAGGTTGTACTGCAAACCGAGACCAGTGCCGACTGACCACTGCCACGGGACGCTGAGGGTGGTCTTGTCCGTGGCCTCCAATGCACCATGCAAGTAGTAACTTGTATTGAGCGGCGTGTGAACGGGGATTTCTATAGACAGGCCGAGGCTACCATAGAAGCTCCACGTCTTTCTATTGTATATGTTGTAGATGCCCTTCACAGGGATGCCGAGATAGTGGATGGTCTGTTGCTCATTGATGGTGTTACCGTTTGACCCCATCTCAAACTCGGATTTCAGCCGACTATAGCTCAGGCCGGTCTCCAGCGCAAATCGATGATTCAGTTTATACTTCAACGCCATCGAGAAGTTAATGGGCATGTAGTGGTGACTCTTGCGCACAATCTTGTCATTACCTGGCTGATTGGCATTGTTCAAGGCGATGTTCATGATGACGCTGCGGGTGTGACTCCTGCCGTCATCGGGATTTTCTGCCAGGAAGGCTGCGTAGTCGCTCCAGCTCTCGAAGGTGACAGGCGATGGCGGCTCGCCGCTGATGACTAACGTTGGCATTTCCGTGAAGCTGCATGGACGGTTATAGTTCTGCTCGCCAAAGCCTCCGGTGTATGCGAGGTCCACCGACCACTTTCGCTGACGACTGGTGCCGATGGCTGGCTTGTCGGGGAACAGGTCGGCAATGTCGTAATGCGGTAACTCTACCTTGCGTATAGCCTTTGTCGTATCCGTCCCAATGGTATCAGTTACCATCTGCTCTTGGGCTATAAAATTATATAATGTATCAGACGTGACAGAATCCACTGTTTGGGCAATGACCGATTGCGGGGTGTCAGTTGCAATGAAAGTGGTACGATGCACTGGTAGATGAACAATCACAGGCTTCTGCGGCTGCTCCGTTTGAGAATCTTTCGTTGATTCTTTGGGTGTCTCTTTCTGCTTCGCCACAATTGGCTTTTCATCCTTGACAGCATTATCTCCTTTCCTGAGCAAAAAGAACGTAACAGGAACAAGTAGCAACAGAAGCCCGGCAACCCAATACTGCTGCATCATCTTGCGCAGCATCTTCTTCGCCCGTGCCAGTTGCGACGATGACGAATGTGGCTCGATTCTTAGCATGGCGGCAATCTCCTTGTGCGTCATACCCTCGAACACCGACAATCGAAATACCTGCCCATAACCCTCTGGCAGTCTGTCAATCATTCTTAGCACCTCGCTTAACGGCACACCCCTCACGTCCCTTTCCTCGTCCTCGGCAGCAATCAATCCCATCTCGCTCGTCTCTTCAAGCGAAACCATTGGCAATGCCTCCAAATGATCCTTGCATTTCGATGCCACGTTTCTCGTAATGGCTTTCATCCAAGGCTCGGCCCGCCTGTCATCACGCAGCCTGTCGAACGAAGTGAAGATAATCACGAAAGCATCGTGCAATACATCCTCCACCGTCTGCTCGTCGCTGATATAGCGTCGGCATACGCCCCTCATCCGCTGGGCGTATGCCTTGTACAGTTCTCCGAGGGCATCCGCGTCCCCCTGTCTGCACCGTTCTATCAGCCGTGTTATCTCCATCGTAAGCATAACGTCTCTGTCTATATAGTCCTACAACAGAGTAAAAGACTGCACGGGAAGAACACTTTTTTTACCGAATACGAATAATACTACAATAATCTATACAGGTTGAATGGTAGATTCTTATTGATGATGGCGAGGAAGTGCCAACGTTTGGTAACGTATACTTTCGATTTCTTCTTGCGAATAGCGGAAATGATTTGGTTGGCAACTTTATCGACGGGCATCACCCAAAACAGACCATCACCTTTTGCCATAGTAGTATCAACGAGACCTGGACGAATGTCAGTAACTGTTATGCTACCACCGCTTTTGAAAGCTTTCTTACGCAAAGCTTCCATGTAGTTAATCTGATAGGCTTTAGTCGCACTATAGGCAGGTGCCATTGGTTCGCCACGTAGCCCACCAACAGAAGTAATTGCAACGAGGTGACCGTGACCTTGCTGCTCGAAGATGTTGTAGAGCGTATTGATGACAAACGTCCAGCCTCTTACGTTTGTATCAATCGCAGGACATTCCAAAGCATAGTCAAGTGAGGGATTGAGGTCGCCAGTACCAGAGCAAACGATGGCGAGGTCAATGTGTTCCAACTTTGCGCAAAGCGTGTGAATGGCCTGCTCGATTTCTTCTTGTTTGATGATGTCTGCCGCAGAAGTGAAAGTGTTGTCGGGGTGTTGCTGGTAAAATTCATCCAGCAAATATGCACGTCGGCCAACAATGCCTAGACGATTCCCTTCAATTATATATTTTTCAAAGAGGGCTTTTCCTATGCCTGATGTGGCTCCGATGATGAGGATATTCATATATCTTACGTTTGTAATTAATGTTGGCCACAAAGTTACGAAAAGACATAAAAATAGCCCTTTGGCTATGTCCGAAAAAGGAATGCCAAGGGCATATGTCTCAACTTAGGTTGAGAGTCTCTATCTGTTATAGACTATTATCTGTCGCCAAACGTAATGTCACGCCGTATTTTGCTGACAGTATTTGGATGAACGTTCAAGAACGAGGCGATGTCTTGTAAGTCAAGAAACTCCACGATACCGGGACAGCGTTGCAGCAGCAACTCATAGCGTTCGCGGGCTGTGGCGCGGTGGAGGTCGATGTAGCAGGCGCGGGCCTGACTGAGTAGATGCTCAGCTATGATACTGCGCAACTCCATCTTTTCAGCGTCT
>ONWB01000062.1 GCA_900321445.1 uncultured Prevotellaceae bacterium
GAAAAAGCATTTTTTGTGTCATATATGTAATAAATGCTGCAAAAGTAAGTATTTATCGGTATTTCCAAAGATTTCACCACCCAAAATGACCAATAAGCCTTTTATTGGAATAAATCAGGATTGAAACTTTTCAATGAACCCCGAAAGTTTTGCTGACTTTCGGGGTTCATTCCTAAAATGTAAATCGAAAAAACAAGAATTCGATGATGCACCAATTACATTAATTTTTCAGAACTTTTTTAGTAACCATTCCATTTTTGGAGAGAACTGCGAACACGTACACTCCATTAGGATATTGTCCTATGTTTGTGGTAATATGTGTTCTTCCATTCGCTGAATAAGAGGCTATCTTCTGTCCTGTAGCAGAATATATCTCCACAGAAACAAGTGCTTCTCCTCGAACCGTCACATTGTTACTTGTTGGATTGGGGGATATCACAATCTCTCCGTCTGTTGCAACAATGGGAGATATTCCTATTGTTGGATCATCAACTTGTGAGATATAGATAGTCTTGGATCCTATTTCAGTCTCTGGCGCATAGATCACGATGGAGTCTTTCCGTTGAATCCTATTCTCGTTAAGTTCATACTTGAAACTGAATATACCGTTGTCTATACCTTCGGCCCCATCTTCCAAATGAACCCAGGAACTTTTTTCATCGGATACATACCACTCCATCTCAATATTGCCTTTACCTGTGTTCCTTACATCCACGACCTGTGTTCCGCCGTCGTGCCCCACCCATATTGTATCTGGCACACTCAATATTGGTAGAAGTCGCACATAGTTAGCAGTATAAAACTGATCTATTTCCCTTGAAACTGTCAAAGTCGGTTCGTCTGAGACGATTTTACCGGATCTGTCAGTCCAGTTGGCAAAGCAATACGTACCATACTGTTCGATGGCGGTGAATGTTATTGGCTGGCTACTCAGATTGTATGATCTATAGAAAGAACCATTGCCGTTGCTACGTCCATTTATGTCCGTTTCCGAGCATGAAATGTGTGGCATAAGCTGATTGCTTGTTGCAATGTCAATGTTTCTTAGATTATTTGGACGCCGCGTAAAGTCATACTGCAATCGCAAAACCAACGAATCTACCACGACGTCTGCTCCACCAGAAGTATGAACTTTTTTGGACATTGTTATGTCACCCCAAGCAGAGGGTCTTGAGAACAACATAAGGTTGTTTGCGGTATTCGTCTTCAAGATGGCAGCCAACAGGGAAGAAGTTGCTGCGGAGGGCTGTATCATTGTGCTCTCCTTTGAAACAGCATCGTATCTGACACCCCACGTGTGTGGGCTAGTTGTAGACTGCGATCTGTGATCGAACCAATAGAGTCGCCCGTCTTTGCGGAATTTGGAGATACCTTCGTGCGTCATATTCAAATCCATATAGCCAGAGTAGCCCACATTACCATCAATATGCGTTTCAATGTGTTGAATAGCCAAATCAACTATTCTGACGTTTTCTTCATCGGGGGCAAAAACTCCCATATCGTGAAGGTTCAGCACCAAATTTTCTCCATCGTTTATAACGTTGAGTTGCTCGCGAGGGATTACTATTGTTATAGGTGCGGATTGTTCTGGGTAGTTTACGGAGTAGTCATTAATAATTTCCTCAGCCATCTCTGATATGACATCTTTGAAGACAGAGGCAAGCGTAGAATATGCATCGGGGTTTACAATATCCCCAAACGTTGAACCAAGTCGTTCAAATCGTTCAAACATGCCGACCAAATTAAACTCACCTTGGTACGGTTTCAGCAATCTATATTCATAAGCTTTTCGCAGATAATAGTGGTACTTCAACAAGCGGAATTTAGCCTTTTGCTCCATTCGTTCAAGATACTGCATTGCATTGAGGTCGCGCTTGCTGTTGCCGTCGAAGACCTTACGTCTGAAAACGTCCAGGGAAATAATATCGCCACCAACATCTGAAAGAGTCGTATTAATATCCTTAAATGTCAATACTAAATCTGACCACAATTTTTGTTTTTTTGCATTCAATTTATC
Source organism: uncultured Prevotellaceae bacterium (assembly GCA_900321445.1). Lineage (GTDB taxonomy): Bacteria > Bacteroidota > Bacteroidia > Bacteroidales > Bacteroidaceae > Alloprevotella. Next base: position 2,018 of record ONWB01000062.1, read on the forward strand.
CATTTCTGTATTCAAGGCGTTCCATTCTGTTGATTCTGAGCATAAGCGTTTAAATTCCCGTTGAACCTCATCGTCAGGTGTAGAACTTTTAGACAGCGTTCCACTTAAACTTGTGATATTCGAAATTAGGGGACCTGCAGCGTTACTGAAACGATCAAATTGTGTTTTTAACATATTGGGGTCATCTCCAATGTCTTTCCACGGAATATCTGTGATTATTTTCTTCAAAGAATCGATGCTGACAGTACCGGCATTTCCGAAAATGTTGGAAGCTTCGTTATATAAATCATTGATGGGGGAAGTGTCAAGTCCTGTATATTCTTGAAGCTTTCCCGAGGCAAATGCAACGTTTGATGCCACATTTAGAGCGGTTCCTATTGCTGCACCCCAAGGACCGCATACCGAAACAGCACTTGCAATGCTTTTACATATACTTGCAGCTTTCTTTATACGGTTTTTCTTCTTTACGTTGTGCCTTGCCTTTGACATCAAATGATTTTCAATCTCGCCAATTTTTTGGTTGACAATCTCTATCATACTCTCCACCTCTTTTAACTCATCTTCAATTACGGGGATTTTTAGGACCAAATTGTTGATGAACTCTTGGCTGCTTTGTATTTCCTGCTCCGCAATCGCTGCAAACTGCTGGTTGGCCAACACTTTGTTTTGCAACGTCTGGTCAACTCGGCTCAGCCAATAGTACATATAGAGCGTGGGGATGGCGCGTTCCACTTCGTTGTCGAAGTTGGTGAGCATCACTTCAAATGAGAGCAATGGTGTCCAGCCAATGGGATTGCCGAAGTAATCCAGCCCCTGATCTAACTTGAATAATAGGCCTTCTATTTCCGTCAGGTCGTTCTTCAGTTCCACTTCGTCTTCCGCTTCACATTGCGACCAAGCCTCAGAGGACATATATTCATCTATCAGAGCCTTGTATTCGGAGCACGTCTGTAAAGCGTACTGCATATAGTTATTGACAAAGGCGTCGTTCACCTGACGGATGACGGCACTGATGTAATAGGGATGCAAATAGGCGTAGGGCTTATCCACAAGTTCGAAGTGTCCGTCGCTTCCCATCGCTCCGGCAGCGATTACAGCCCCTGCTGCGGTGGAGCCGTCATCGGCAACGTCAAACCTTACGCCGCCGCTGCCCCTGACGAAGTCGCAGTAGTTGCTCAAGTCTATATTGGAGGTTAGCGTGCCGCCGTTGCCACCGTTGGCAGGTGTGCCGTTTCTGTTTGCACTCTGTCCTTTGGCACCGTTCATAATAAAACGCTTAGCGGGATTCGCTTTGAAATCGCGCACAAAGAGGGTGATGTTGCCTGCATTGCCTCCGTCCTGCCCTTGACCGTTCTCCAGAATTTCTAAGGGTAGGGGAGAGGTGTTGATAGAGGCAATGGCATCACCTTTATCCTCAAATACCAGTTCTTTGGCATAGATGGTAACGTTGGTCTGTGGAAACGTTAGAGCTGAACGAACGACAAGCCGCTCCGCGAAGATGTTCAGCTCACAGATGTCGTCGCGACCGCTCAGGCCGAAGACTTTGTTCTCCACCTTGTCGTCAAAGACCACTTCCTTTCCTGAAATACTGAACTTGCGGCCTTTGCGAGTCGTGTTGTTAAGAAGTATGGCAGTGGAGGTGGAGTCTTCAGCAATAAGCGTATAGTCTTGTCCGTCGGGCATCGTACCCTCAGTACGGAAAGCAAACTCTTCCGCAATGGTCTGCGGCATAAGGTTGAACCTTACTCTTTCAGAAAGATTATCCACTCCGTTTGTGGCGTGGAATGTCACAAAGAAAGAATTGTAGTCCTCCGCAGCGGGAAAATACTTGAAACGCCCCGTCGTTTCGTTGAACTCTATCGGACCTTTCGGAGCGTCTTCCACTTCATAACTAAATTGCACATTGTGAGCGTGTAAAGAATCTGCCTTGACATAGAAGCCTGATCCTTCTTCCATATATCTTACGGTTTGTATGTCAATATGGCCAATTTCGTAGTGTGGCAAAGAGTCCTGTATGATGTCGTACATATACAGGCCGTTGCTACTGTAGGTAATGTCACTAGACTTGCTGTCACCTACAGCCAACGGATATGCGGGACGCAGGCAAAGGGACTTGCTCGGCGATTGCGAGAACGCCGACAGCCCTATTACCGCTGTCAATAGACATAAGATATACCGTTTCATAGCGCTTAGAATTTGATGATGTAGGTTACATAGACGTTTTTCGGGCGGTTGTCGCCACCGACGGGAACGACGCGGGAGGCGTCGAGATTAACGGATCTTATACCCGTACCATTGTTATCCTCACCTCTATTTTTTGCAACACCTGTTTCTCTCCATAATGCTCCTCTATCTGGTAAATCTCCTCTATTCTCACCGCCAAAAGAACCACAAGCTCCCGTAATATTCCTAATAGCGTCCCCCTGATAACTACCTACATTGTTTCCTGTGTTGCCGCCCTTATCCGCCAGCACCAAGCGGCTGTCGGCATCGGGGTCGTTGCCCGATTCTCCGGACACGCCGCGCAGGAACATACCCCGCAGATCGGGGAGGTTGAACGTGGATGCACCGTCGCCCGTTCCCCAGCAAACGCCGATGGCATTGTAGAGATTAGCATATTGCGAACGGCTAATGGCTGAACCATCGCACAATAACCATCCGGCAGGGATGTTCTCCGCAGGTCCCGCAAAGGGCATAATCATACCAGCAGGAAACAGTGTGGCATTGTTGGCCACCTCGGAATAAGGCGAACTCGGCAGCTGGGCATAACTGACTTCACGGTATTTGCTGCCTTCCAAAATCTCTATTTTCATCCAATAGTAGGCGGCGGCAAAGTTGATGTCCGTGTAGTTGGCAACGGTGCTGCCCTCTTCACGCATGCCCTTGCCGACCGTGATGCCGAAGCTGCCGGAGATGTCCGTGTGGGCTTTGTGTGTCTCTATCCAGGTCGGAGTTGCAGCTTGCTGTCCTGGATAAAGCGATATACGTAGTGTTACTTCAGAGTTGGCGAGCAATACGCCATCCACGTTTCTCACTACGGCTTGGTAGTTGAAGCCTAAACCGCTGTTCTGAGCATAGGATACTACGGCAATCATTGCCGCAAGAAGAATAACAAATCTTTTCATTTTACCTTATTTTTTAGTGAAACTGATTTTTCGGCAAAGATAGGGTGTAGGGTATGCACACAGAAGGCGTATGCGTAGGGGATATTTGGACAGAAGTGTAACAATTTATTATACGGAGTACGCGTTTTATTGAAAATTATACCTACCTTCGCGGCGCGTGTTTTTAACACACAGACTTATTTTGCTCGAAATCCCTGTAGAATCACCACCTCGAAACGGACACGGAGCAATATACAATAACACTTGAGGTCGCGCTTATGCGCAGACTTCTCCTTCGTGTTATTGGGGCTTGTGGTGAGCCTTACAGGGATGTGGGCGGGTCTGCGCTTTTTTGTTTCCATGGACGAGGTGCAGTACTGCCGAAACAACAAGTATTCAGAGAATCACCACAACAATGCACATTGGCAAAAAAATAAGGGAGGTCTTGCGGCGTCGCGGAAGCAGTGTGACGTGGCTGGCGCGTGAGTTGCACACGGTGAGGGGCAACGTATATGATATCTTTGAGCGCGAGACTATGGATACGGGGTTACTGCTCCGCCTATCGCTATTGCTGGACTATAACTTCCTGAAAGACGAGTCGGATGATGTGGAGGAACAGTTAAAGCGCAAAAGGCACACAGCTACCATATAGTACGTAGATGTCAATGCATAACAGCGGGGTAGTTGTTGTCCGCAAAGGTGAGCGTATTATTTCGCAAATCCCTTAAGGTTTGACAACAAGCACCTTTATGTAGTCTTTCAGGCGGAAGAAGCGGTTGCCTGCGTGGTTTTGCGAGTCGGCGACGAGCAGGACGACCTGCCTTCCGTCGTCGAGCTTGGGACCCAGGCACATGCCCTCGTAGTTGGCGAAGTTTTTGCGCCCAAAGAGGTTGAGTCCCGTGTGGAATTCGTATAGCAATTTTTTTGTGAGGAAGCAACTATCGTCGATTTCGCTGAGCGGCACAGACGTGTCCTTCAAGGCTTCAGCAGCGTGCGGATTTACGCAGAACAGCCGTATGTGGCACTTTGCACCATTGTAGCGTTTGGGTATGTATATTTCGCGCTCCATCACAATCAGCGTGGTGTCGTTGACGGCCAGCAGTTCTGGAACGCCGAAGGCGAATGCCCTTGTAGCCTTCCGCGTGCGTGGTTGCTCCGTCCTGTAGGCATATTGCCGCAAAGGCTGGAGGCTGGCGCTGATGGCTTGAAGGCGTAGTAAGGTGGGTGTAGGTGAACTTGGCGAGGTCTGTGCCTCCACGTCCGTTCGCACTCCCTGCTCTGTCGTTGTCCAGAGGGTGCCATCTGTGCTGTTGTAGGTCAGAGCCTCAAATCCGTAGTTTGGGAAAATGTTAGAAGTGGCAAAGCACTCAGGCACGGCTACCTTGCGGCCTGTCGGCATGCCGTCTGCTGCCAGTTCCAGTATCTGCTGGTCGTTCTCCGCGCAAACGAAGAAGCCTTGCCCCGAAACGCATACTATGCCCTCGCTGTCGCGTGCCTTGCCGCGTGTCCCCTCGTCGTAGTGGTGGGCAACGAACTGCATCCTGTCGATGTCGCCAGAGGGTAGGAAGCTGATTTTCACCTCTGTCCATCCGTCGGAGTCCTGCTTGTCGCTGACGAGTGCGTAGCGGTCGGCGTCGATGTGGGCTATTCCACTGTAGTTTCCTGCAGGTATCCCCCATCTGCCCATGTTGTGCTGCTTGAAACTGCGTACCTCCTGCGCGCAAAGGGTAGTGGCGAATATCAGGGACAGGGCAAGTGCGAGGTTTTTCATTGTTGATGGCAGAAGGGGTGGAATATGCGTGCAAAAGTATGTATTCTTTTCAGACTTTCTGGGAAAATGATGTGAAAAAGCGCAAAAAAAGTGCACGATGCGCCGCAGAGTGCGCATAAGTCATTAACTTTGCGACGGTTTAGGTCAAGACATACGAAAATGAGGCAAAAGATAATAATCATAGCCATGCTGATGGTGGCGGCGCAGATGGCGGCGCGACACCCAGACCGCACACGCGTGCGCTTTGAGACGACGATGGGGGACTTTACCATCGAGCTCTTCGACGAGACGCCACTGCATCGCGACAACTTCGTGCGCCTCGTCCGCGAGGGATACTACGACGGCATCCTATTCCACCGCGTCATCAAGGATTTCATGGTGCAAGCCGGCGACCCCGACTCGCGGACGGCAGCATCGGGGCAGATGCTTGGCGAGGGCGACGTGGGCTATACGCTGCCTGCTGAAATACGCACCCCCGACACCTTCCATCGCCGAGGCATGGTGGCGGCAGCACGCGAGGGCGACGACGTAAACCCGCAGCGCCGCAGCAGTGGCGCGCAGTTCTATGTGGTATGGGGAAAACGCTTCGACGAAGCGGCCTTGCGCGAGGTACGCGAGCGTGCGAACCGCTATATGACGACACCCCTGGAACCCACCTCCGACATGCTGCGAGCCTACCGCATAGATGGTGGAACGCCTCACCTCGATGGACAGTACACAGTATTCGGGCGCATTGTAAAGGGGCTGAAGGTGATAGGGCGCATACAGCGTGTGAAAACTGACGACAACGACCGTCCCCTCGAGGATGTGCGCATTTTGAAGGCATACGTTGTTGAACGTTAATCAATAACCGTTAAACATTGACCATTGAGCATTAACCATTGACCATTAGTTCGTCTTGCCTTTTCGCCTCCCAGCCTACGCTGCACTTCGCGCAGCGGGCTGACAACGGCTGCAAGACTCACTGAAGTGCTCACTTGTCACTCGTCACTATCTTAATTTTTACTTATTACTTCGCCATGCCAATCGTGCCCCAGCCACTTCGGAACTTCGTCCCTCAGGGCTGACGCGCACTGCATGGCTCACTGAAATTCCTTATTACTTTTTACTTTTTATTCGTCACTATCTTAATTTTTACTTATTACTTTTTACTTTTTACTTTTTATTTGTCACTCGTCACTGAAATATAAAACAAATGACTCTGCAAGAAGCAATAAAAGCGCGACATAGCGTAAGGGCATACAAAGAGATGCCGCTGGAGGCTGAGGCCTCTAAAAGGCTTGAGGATGAAATTGCTGCCGTAAACAGCGATGGCAGGTTGCATATACAGCTGATTCAGGACGAGCCAAAGGCGTTCCAAGGGACGTTGGCAAAGTACGGAAAGTTTCGTGGTGTGGCCAACTACATCGTCATGGCTGGGCGCAAGGGCGCCGACCTCGACGAGCGCATAGGCTACTATGGCGAGCATCTCGTCCTACTTGCTCAGACGCTGGGGCTGAACACGTGCTGGGTGGGGCTTAGTTACAAGAAGATACCTGGGACATACGTGCTCGAAGAGGACGAAGTCATCAAGGCTTACATCGCCATCGGCTATGGCGAGACGCAGGGCGCAGGCCACAAGGTAAAGGCTGTTCAGGACGTGTCCACAGCAGGCGACGATGCACCATCGTGGTTCCGCCGTGGCGTCGAGGCGGCCTTGCTTGCCCCGACTGCCGTAAACCAGCAGAAGTTCCACTTCGAGTATGTTCCTGCCGTCGATGGCAAGCTGGCGCGTGTCGTCGCTCGAAGGGGTTTCTCGCTGATAGGATACACGCACCTGGACCTCGGCATTGCGAAGTACCACTTCGAGGTAGGCGCTGGCAAGGAGAATTTCGAGTGGGTAACTAAGGTAAAATAGCACATTATGCTTATGTCAGAAAAGAAAGCCATCGTTGTTGGTGCCAGCTCAGGAATAGGGCGCGAGGTGGCACGCCTGCTGCTCGCTGAGGGCTGGCGGCTGGGAATAGCTGCGCGTCGCGAGGAGAGGCTTTCGGAACTGAAGTCTGAGGCTCCTGGCCGCGTGGTGACGGCGACCATCGACGTGACGCAGCCTGACGCCGAAGAGCGCTTGCAGGAGCTTGTGGAGAGGTTGGGAGGCATGGACCTCTACTTCCACGCTTCAGGCGTAGGGCATCAGAACCGCACCCTGAAGGCAGATATCGAACTGCATACGATGGAGACCAATGCTGCAGGGTTCACGAGGATGGTGGGCGCAGCATACAGGTATTTCGCAAAGCAGGGCGGGGGACACATTGCCGCCATCACCTCCATAGCAGGCACGAAAGGGCTTGGTCCCGCCCCCAGTTACTCGGCTACCAAGGCCATGCAGAATGTCTACCTGCAGGCTCTCGAACAACAAGCCAACAGCCGGGAGCTGAAGATCCGATTCACCGATATCCGTCCAGGCTTCGTAGATACCGCCCTGCTCGACGGCGACTTCCGTTATCCGATGATGCTCAAGCCCGAGAGTGTGGCCAGGGATATCCTTTCCGCCATCCACCACCGCAGGCACATCCAGATCATCGACTGGAAATACCGTCTGCTGACCAGCCTATGGAAAAGGATTCCACGATGCCTCTGGCGACATCTGCGGATATAAAATTACATATTATATATATGTATTCTCTCGCCCCCTCTAATGGAGGCATACAGGCTAAAGCAGCCGTATGCTAAGATTTACACATTTGCGATAGGCCTTTGAAGGTGGAGAGTTCGCGCTCGGTGAACTCCTTACGGAGCATGTCCCATCCGTCAGGTACCTGTTTCAGGAACAAACGTGTCAGTTGTGCCAGGAAACAGGAGGAGAAAAAGAGTGGCACGGCGGCATTACCTTCATCAGCCACATCCTGGTTCTGATACTGCACCAGCCCCTGATACATGGGATGGCAGTGCATGCTCAATTGACGATAGAACGATGCCATCTCCTTGTTCTTAAAGAGGTATCGCCAGGCCTGGCTGAAGGATATCATCTCCCGCCAGTTATCACTCTGCCAATTCTTCCATACGGTCTCACGCTCCTCATCTGTCTTCGGATGCTCGAAGAGGAAGTAGAACATGGCCAGATGCTCGTATACTGTGCGAGTCAGGGTCATCGTCTTATACTCCTCATGCAGTTCAAACGGCTGGCCCTTATATTCATAGACCAGCCCCTCCTTGGTCAGTTTGTGGTTGCAAAGGTGTGTGGTCATCACCCGCTGGAGGATGGCATGGGCCACGGCAAAGCGCTCCTGCAGAAAAAGATCCTGACAGTTCACCAGCGTGTGGCAGATCACCTGGGTTGCGATACGCATGACCAGATCTGACTGTTCAAAACCCTCTTCGTTCACGGATTATACATATCTTTACAATAGAAGGCCATGATATCGTCGAGCATACGCTTGGCCTCGACAGCAGGACTGTCGGGGTCGAGTTCGATGGCCTGGATATAGCAGTTGATGGCTTCATGCCATTTCGACTCTTTGCGAAAGGCATTGCCCTGCTCATACCAATCCTCTGCCGACATCAATTCTTCAGGCTTCATGCTTCACTTATAATACTCCTTTTTCCCAGCAGCGAGAGTGTTCTTCATCAGCGAACAGATGGTCATCGGCCCCACCCCGCCAGGAACAGGCGTGATGTATGAGCACTTGGGACTGACCTCGTCGAACTTCACGTCACCATTCAGGCGGAAACCGCTCTTACGGGTGGCATCAGGCA
>ONWB01000017.1:0-5019 GCA_900321445.1 uncultured Prevotellaceae bacterium
GCATCGCATGCCATTCGAGCTTCGCCTTCGACGCAGCACTCGAGGACATCTTCGGCGCGTTGCACGCCGGCGCCACGCTCTGCATTGTGCCGGAGGCGATAAGGCGCGACCCCGAAGGCCTCTGCCGCTATCTTGCCGCCGAGGGCATCACGGGAGGGTGCTACACGACGTCTTTCGGCATGCAGCTCAGGACACAAGACATCCGCCTCAGCTACCTGTGTCTGGGAGGTGAGCTTCTCACACAACGCCCGCGCGTACATGCGCGCACGCGAATCCTTAATACTTACGGCCCGACGGAGTTCTGCGTCGATGCCACGTGGCACGAACTGGCGCCGCGCCGACATTACCGCGAGATTCCCATCGGGCGTCCCGTCTGGAACGCTGCGGCATACGTCGTCGATGTTCACGGACAGCTGCTGCCGCAAGGTTTTCAGGGCGAACTGTGGCTCGCTGGGCCACAGACGGCGACGGGATACCTCGACGACGAGGCTCTGACGGCGGAGAAGTTCGTAAAGACGTCATTTTCTGCCGAGCGCGCATATCGCACAGGCGACATCGTGCGATGGAACGAGCGTGGAGAACTGATATTCATAGGGCGCCGCGACAGGCAGGTGAAGCTTCGCGGCTACCGCATCGAACCTGCCGAAATCGAGAGTGCCATGCGAAGCATCGAGGGCGTGCGCGAGGCCGCCACCGACGTCAGGCGCGTGGACAAACGCTTGGAAATATGCGCTTTCTACACCGCATCGCGGCGACTGGAACCCGCAGAACTCAGAAATGCCCTGAGGACGAGGCTGCCAGAGTATATGATTCCGTCGCGAATACAGCAAGTCGAGGCATTCCCCCTGAACGCGTCGGGAAAGACGAACCTGCACATGCTGCCGACACCACGCGCGCAACAGATTTCCACCGAAGCGCCACGCGGCGAGAAGGAACACCTCTGGTGCGAGACCTTTGCAGAAGTGCTCGGCATCAGCGACGTTGGACGCGACACGGACTTCTTCGAAGCGGGAGGCACGTCGCTGATGGTCGTAGAGCTGGTGGCGGCGGCGCGAAGTAGGCATCTGGAGGCAGCGTATTCGGACATTTTCACATGGACAACGCCGGCAGAGCTTGCGGCACGCCAAACAAAAAAGCAGAGCGGCGGGAGCACGGCGCACAGCATGCCGGAAACGACGGGATATGTGCCGGCAAAGGATTTTGCCCACGCACCATTCCTCGTCACAGGAGCCGCGGGCTTCCTCGGAGCGCACGTGCTGCACGAACTTTGGCTGCGTACCGACCGCGACATCGCGTGCTTCGTACACGACAGAGGCACGGCGACGACGCAGGAACAGCTACTCGCCTCGCTCGCCTACTACTTCGGCGACGACGTGGCGCAGCGCATCGTCGGCGACACGCGCATAACAATCGGCGGAGGCGACATTGTGAGCTACCACGACTGGGAACAATTCGCCGCCATCCCCCACCCCATCGTCATACACGCCGCCGCCGACGTCAGGCAGTTTGCGCGCAACAACGAAATAACCGAGACGAACGTCGTGGGTACGCAGAACGCCATACGCTTCTGCCAGGCGACGGGAGGTTTCCTCTACCACGTCTCGACGACGAGCGTGGCTGGATTCTCGAAGTACGGTTCTGCCCCGACGCCCCCGCTGAAGGAGGACGAAGTACTGCTCGGGCAACACACGCCGACGGAGTACGTCGCCTCGAAACTGTATGCCGAGGGATGCATCGACATTGCCGTCAAGAAGCACAGCCTGCGCGCCCACATCCTGCGCATCGGAAACCTTGCGCCGCGAAGCACGGACGGAAAATTCCAGCCCGAGGCGGGCAGGAGCGGCTTCCTGCAACTATTGGCAGCCTTGCGCGCAGAGATTAAAAAGGGAGGAGAACTCAGCGAAGCAGGGAAACTGCTCGCAGCAATGACGGCGGACGTGTCGCCCGTGGATATCGTGGCGCAGAAAATCGCTGAAATCGTAGTCGCCACAAGCACTGATGCGCCGTGCACCATCGCCTCGCACATTTTCAGCCGCAGGAAACTTTCCTTATTGGAAATTATACAGGAAAACACGCCGTTCGCAGACATCGTCCCCGAACAGCCGGCCTTCAACGTCGAGGACCTGGCAAAAGCATTGCAGGAAATGCGCCCCAACAACGTGTGCGAGGGCAAAAACTGCTTCTAAAACAAAACTTCAGACTTAGAACTTGAGGCGAAGCATGCCGCGAATGCCCCAACGATGGCGCTCGGGAATTCCTGATACGTAGGTGAGGCGGCGCACGTACTGGATGTGTATAATCTTAAAGATGTTATACACTCCAGCAAACACCTCGATATAAGGAGTCTTGCTGTCCATGACTCCACTCTGGAAGCGATACGCCCCGTTCTCCTGGAAATGTCCGGGGAAGTAGTAGAGCCTGCTGTCGGCGGCGTTCTTCGGGAGGAAAGGATTGTTCTTGTCGGTAAGCGAGCCCCAAAGAATGTTGCAGCCGATGTGCTCGCGCCACTTCAGGTGCTTGAGGAGCGGAATACGGTTGAATATCTTGCCATTCATGTCCCATCCGATAAGCGCCGAGGCGTAGCGGTCGTTGAGGAACTCCATGTTGTCGATAAGGTTGAACGTGCCGTTCTGCATAATGTAGGACGTATTGGCGGCGGGCATGATAAGCAACGGGAAAGGCACGCGGCTCCATTGCGCGCCGACCTTGAACTCCGCATCTATCTTACCCCAGGAACGCATCCAGAAGCGCTTGCTGAACGAGGCTTCGCTGAGGTGGTAGGCATATTCTCCGCCCATGAAGCCGCGGAGTCCCATTGTGTGCGAAACGAAGAACACGGGATTGTCGCCGTTGGGCTTGTAGCGGCGCTGCTTCGTGTTTATCCATCGTGCGCCAGGCTGATATTCGAAGCTCAGCGTCAGGTCTGTTGTCGTCAGCGTACGCTTCCAAAGCGCAGGGTCTTGTGTTGGAGCACCCAATCCATCGAGGGGCTGGTAGAAAAGTGCCGCCGTCGGCTCGTCAACCTCGCGGCGCAACTGCAAGCGAATGCGCAGGTTGTTTTCCCACTCGCGGTCGTAGAGAAGGCGGAGCGTGCGGTAGTACATCATGTGGTCAACCGTCGTCCATTTCATCGTGGTGAACACGTTGTCCTTGTCGGTGGCGAGGAACTTGTCGGAGGGCGCCATGACGTCGGAGCCGTAGGAGAACGTAAGGTTGTGGACGGGGAACTCACGCGGCAAGAATGCCTTCGGCAGGAAGCTGTAGGTGAACTCCGCCTGCCCCTTGAAGCGGCGGTCCTTGAAGCCGTAGGCAAGATAGCCCTTCAGGAACAAGTGCGGATGGAGCGCGGCAGTAGTCTGCGCAGAGGCGCGGAGGCGGAAACCGTCCACGAAATTCTGCGAGAAGGTGGTATTCACGGGACCGTAGTCCACCTTCGACGGCTTGTGCGGGTCGGTATTCGTCTCGACGAAGTTCTCGAGAAAAGCCTTCGCCACCCACAGCACGGCCTTGAAGCCTTTTACTTTCTCAAGCTGGCTTACGAGCTGGTCCATGTTCGACTCCGTCTCGCTGAGGGGATTGCTGCGATAGTCCTCCCAGAACACCTCGTCCTTCATCATGGCGTCAGGAAGCGTGCGCTCCAAGCCCTTGAACTTGAAGCTTTTCTCTGGAATTTCCTCAAACGAGAAATGGCTGTATTCCGTCGTGCGCTTTACCATAAACTTCGCCATGAAATCCATCACCTTGAGCTGGACGAGCATGTCGTCCTTGACGAGCACCTGGTCGCCGCTGGGAAGTTGCTCGAACTCCTGAATGATGCGCATGTCCTCAACATAATTCACGTCGGAACGCCCTGGTATCCCCATATCGGCGCGAAGAACGCGATAAGTAGAGTCGGCAGCAATCCACAAAGCGCCGCTGAAACCAAAATCCTGCGGGTTATTGGGCGTGAAGTTGACCTCTATCGCACGGACATTGTTCACCACGACGGTATCGACGATGTAATAGCGATAGAAGCTGATGCCGGCATGTGCCGAGATGGGACTATTGAACGGATATTGCAGGAGGCGCACCTCGTCGTCGTAGATGTTGACATCGGTAAAGCAGTCCTCGACGACAGTAGTAAGGATGTCGCCAGTATAGAAAAAGTCGTTGAGGCCCGTACTGCGCTTGCCTTTTACGAGAGTCTTCTGCGAACGCGGCGACTGTCGGAAAATCTCTTGCGAAACAGTCTCGTCAACAGACACAGGAAGGATGAGGCGTCCCGTTTCGTTGCACGTCTCGACATGTTCCTTGAGGAAGGGGAATTTCTTGAACTTCCCTTCTTCCAGCAAGCGGTCAGTGACGTCGTTTAGGGCGAGCGTGATGCGGCGATACTTGTCGAAACTATAATACGGATAGCGTTTCAGGTCGCTATGCTTCTTCGCGGCAATAACCTTGCGCATGAGTTCCACGGCGGGGTTGTCCTTGCGGGAATAGCGCTGCTTCTTGCCCGTAACGACGGCCTCTTCGAGCTGCGTATAGTCCAGCGGTTCAAGCATGACGTCCAGCTGTCCCGCTTCGCGCACGCGTATCGTCTGCGGCTTGTAGCCCGTATATGCAAATGTGAGCTTGCGGGAATGGAAATCAATCTTGTAGGTGCCGTTGATGCCCGTCTGGGTTCCGTTATTGGCGCTATAGTAAACATTCACGAAGGGCAGCACCTCGCCCGTCGTGGCATCCTTTACCATTCCCGTCACAAGATTTTGTGCAATCAGGAACAAAGGAAAAAAGTACAGCAGAAAAATACAAGCCACCCTAAATCCCCACTTTTGAGGGGACCTGCGATTTTCTTGTAAGTCCCACCTTGCGGAGGGATTTAGGGGGGCTTGTGTCATATTAGTCTATTTCCTCGTCAGCCTCGTAGCCGCCCATCTCGCGGATGGCATTCTTCAGCATCGTGTACTGCTGGAAGAGGTGGTTTACAGGCACTTCGCCCTCCAGGTAGTCGTGCATCGGACTCTTTAGGAAGAAACTCAGGAA